>NZ_JBFTPY010000008.1:0-178234 GCF_056398725.1 Arthrobacter sp. 01T425
ATTCACGCACTCCGCGGGACGTGCCTTCCCGGGCGTGCGCAGAGACCTCGGTCCCTATGCGGGATATGCCCAGTGTTGGTCCCGGACAATGGGCATAACGCCAATATGCCCATCCCTGGCCCGCGGCGAGGGACATGCCCGGCGGGATTTGAGCCCTCCAAGGGACATGTCCAATGCTGGTCCGCGGCGAGGGACATGCCCGGCGGGATTTGAGCCCTCCAAGGGACATGTCCAATGCTGGTCCGCGCCGTGGGACATGCCCGGCGGGATTTGAGCCCTACAAGGGACATGTCCGGTGCTGGTCCGCGGCGAGGGACATGTCCCGTGGGTTTTGAGGGCTGCGAGGGACATGTCCAGCGGTGGGTGCTCACGCTGGGCATGTCCCGGGGAGGGCAGGAGGCTACTCCCCCAGCACTTCCAGGGCCTCGAGCCATTCGAGTTCAAGGGCTTCGCGTTCCCCGGCCAGTTCCTGGAGTTTCGCGTTAAGCCCGGCGAGCTGGTCGAACTTGCTGGCGTCCCCCGCCCCGGCGGTCATCTGGGCGTGGATCTTGTCTTCCTGCTGCTTGAGTTTGCCCAGCTGGCGGTCGATCCGGTTCTTGGCCTTGCGGGCGTCGCGCTTTTCGGCCTCGGAAGGGCCGCTGGCGGCGGGAGCGGATCCCCCGCCGGCGGAGGTGACGGGGTTGCCGCCGCCGGTGATGGTGGAGCCGGCCAGGGCCCCTTCCCGCAGTTCGAGGTACTGGTCCACGCCGCGCGGCAGGGCCTGGATCTTGCCATCGCCAAGGAGCGCCATCTGGTGGTCCGTGACGCGCTCGAGCAGGTAGCGGTCGTGGCTGACGACGACGAGCGTGCCCGGCCAGCCGTCGAGCACATCTTCGACGGCGGCGAGGGTGTCGGTGTCGAGGTCGTTGGTCGGCTCGTCAAGCATCAGCACGTTCGGCTCCCCCACGAGCAGGCGCAGGAGCTGCAGCCGCCGGCGTTCGCCACCGGAGAGGTCCTTGACCGGGGTCCACTGCTTCTCGTTGGTGAAGCCCAGCTGCTCCACGAGCTGGCCGGCGGTGAATTCCTTGCCGCCGACGTTGAAGGAGCGCTTTTCCCGCTCGATCACTTCGATCACGCGCAGGTCCGAGACGTCGTCGAGTTCCTTGACCTCCTGGGTCAGGACCGCGGTGACCACCGTCTTGCCGCGCTTGACCTTCCCGGAGCTGGGCTGGATCTCACCGTTGAGGAGTTTGAGCAGGGTGGTCTTGCCGGCGCCGTTGACGCCCACGAGGCCCAGCCGCTCCCCGGGGGCGAGGCGCAGCGTGATGTTGTCGAAGAGCTTCTGCCCGGGCTCGCCGCCGAGGAAGTCCAGCGAGACGTGCTCGAGGTCCAGGACATCCTTGCCCAGCCGGGCGGTGGCCATCTTGCTCAGCGCCGTCGAGTCGCGCGGCTCGGGGACGTCCGCGATCAGGGCGTTGGCTGCCTCGATCCGGAACTTGGGCTTGGCGGTGCGGGCCGGGGCACCGCGCCGGAGCCAGGCGAGTTCCTTCTTCACGAGCTGCTGGCGCTTGCTTTCCATCACGGAAGCGGAGCGGTCGCGCTCGGCGCGGGCCAGGACGTAGGCGGCATAGCCGCCGTCGAACGGGTCCATGATGCCGTCGTGGATTTCCCAGGTCTTGGTGCAGACTTCGTCGAGGAACCAGCGGTCGTGGGTGACCACGAGGAAGGCGCCCTGGTTGGCCCGCCAGCGGGTCTTCAGGTGCCGGGACAGCCACGCGACGCCTTCGACGTCGAGGTGGTTGGTGGGCTCGTCGAGCATGATGACGTCGTGGTCCTCGATCAGCAGCTTGGCCAGCGCCACACGCCGCTTCTGCCCGCCGGAGAGCGCGTGGACGTTGGCGTGCCAGTCGACGTCGGACACCAGCCCGCCCATGACTTCGCGGATCTGGGGATTGCGGGCCCACTCGTAGTCGGCCTGGTCCCCCACGATCGCGGCGCCGACGGTGAGGTCGCCGTCGAGCACGTCGCTCTGGTCCAGGTAGCCGATGTTTACCTCGCTGCGCTTGGTAACCCGGCCGGAGTCCGGGGTGGAGCGCATGGCCAGCAACCGCATCAGGGTTGACTTGCCGTCACCGTTGCGGCCCACCATGCCGATCCGGTCGCCCTCTTCAAGGCCGAGGGTAATGCCATCGAGGACGGTACGGGTTGCATACGAGACCGTGAGGTTCTCGCCGCCGAGCAGGTGTGCCACTGGGAACTGCTTTCTTAGGTGTATCGGTGAAGTGAAGCTGTGAAGTCATCGGATGCGATGCGTCAAAAGCTCCTAAAGGAGCGTATCGGAGATGATGCGGGCCCCGTGCACCGGCCCGTGCACCGCCATGGCGTCGAGGCTGTGGTGCCGCAGCTCTTCGGCGAGCCCGGCGGCCGCGGCGGGGCTGTGCGCGAGGAACGCGACGGTGGGTCCGGAGCCGGAGACGATGCCTGCGATCGCGCCGCAGGCCTCGCCGCGGCCCAGGGTCTCGCGCAGGCCCGGGGCCAGTTCGATCGAGGCGCGCTGGAGGTCGTTGACCAGCACGCGGCTCAGGGCGTCGGCATCGCCGCTGCGCAGAGCCGTGAGCACGCCGGGATCCACGGCGTCGGGTTCGTCCACCGCCAGGCCCTCGGCCGCGCGCAGGCGGTCCAGGGTGCGGTAGACCTCAGGGGTGGGCAGGCCGAAGTCCGCGCTGACCAGGACCCAGTCCGTCTGGGCCTTGACCAGGGCCGGCGAGAGGTCATCGCCCAGGCCCAGTCCGACGGCGGTGCCGCCCAGCAGCGCGAAGGGAACATCGGCGCCGAGCTCGGCGGCCAGGTGGGCCAGCTCATCGCGGGACAGTCCGCTGTTCCACAACGCGTCGCAGGCCAGCAGGGTGGCGGCGGCGTCGGCCGATCCGCCGCCCATGCCGCCAGCCACGGGCACCCGTTTGGTGATCTCCAGGTGGACACCCGTGGAGTGTTCCGAGACGTCGGCCATGATGGCGGCGGCTTTGTAGGCCAGGTTGCGGTGATCGAGCGGAATGTCCACCCCGTCGAGGTCCACGGTGCTCGCATCACTGATGCTGACGGTGATCTCGCCGGTATCGGTGCTGGTGGCGGCAATTTCTTCGTAGAGCGAGACAGCCAGGTAGACGCTGGCCACGGAGTGGTAGCCGTCCGGCCGCAGCGGTCCGACGTCCAGTGAGACGTTAACCTTGCCTGGAGCTTTCACCCGGACGGTCCTCGCGGCAAAGCGCCCTCTCACTGCGTTCATGGCTCCACGCTATGGCATCGCGGCCCGGGCTCCAAGCACGCAACCGCCCCCGGAGGCGCCCATGCAGGGCTCACAAGGAGCTCAGGAGTCCGCTTGTCCGTGGGCTTCGGCGATTCTGGCGAACGCCGCGATGTCGATCACTTCGCCGCGTGCTGTGGGGTCGACGCCGGCGGCCCGCAGGCAGCGTTCGGCCTCGGCGGCACTGCCGGCCCAGCCGGCCAGCGCGGCCCGGAGCGTCTTGCGGCGCTGCGCGAAGGCGGCGTCGATCACGGCGAAGACCTGCTCCCTGGTGGCGGTCGTAACCGGGGGCTCCCGGCGCGTGAAGGCGACGAGTCCGGAATGGATCTTGGGCGCTGGCCAGAAGACGTTCATGCCGATCACGCCGGCCTTGCGCATGCTGCTGTACCAAGCGGCTTTGACGGATGGAACGCCGTAGGTCTTGGAGCCGGGCCCGGCCGCGAGCCGGTCGGCGACTTCATCCTGGACCATGACCAGGCCGTGCTGCAGGCTCGGGAAGTGCTGCAGGAGGTGCAGCACCACGGGAACGGCCACGTTGTAGGGAAGATTCGCGACGAGGGCGGTCGGCTCGACGGGAAGTTTGGTGACCCGCATGGCGTCGGCCAGCACGAGGTGGAAGTTCCCGACGGCGTGCGGTCGCCACGCGGCGACAGTGGCCGGCAGGCGCCCGGCAAGGACCGGATCGATTTCGACGGCGACCACGCTGCGGGCGGCGTCCAGCAGGCCAAGGGTCAGTGACCCGAGTCCGGGGCCGACTTCCAGGACGGTCTCATCGGCCCGGATGTCGGCGGCGTTCACGATCCGCCGGATGGTGTTGCCGTCGATCACGAAGTTCTGCCCGAGGGTCTTCGTGGGCCGCACGCTGATTTCCTCTGCCAGCCGGCGGATATCGGAGGCACCCATCAGCGGTGCGGGCGCCGCTCCGGGCAGGCTTTCGGGGGCGGAGGGGCTCGGTTCAGTCACCTAGGTATCCTATCCCGGCGCCGGTACGCCGCAGGCCGGGTCCGGAGGGAATCCGGACCCGGCCTGTGCTCTCCCCTGGCTGTGGTCGGCAGCCGCGGGAGTCGGGCGTTCAGTGGCGGGCAGTCAGCCGCCGGCCTGGCCTGCTAGCTGGAGGCGGCCCAGCCGCAACCCCAGGGCTGCAGTCCGCGCTGGGCGTAGACCCGGTTGGCGACGGCGATCTGCTGGGCCTTGGTGGCGGCCGCGGCGTTCGGGGCGTAGGCGCCGCCGCCCGAGCTGAGCCAGGTGCCGACGTCGAACTGCAGGCCTCCGTAGTAGCCGTTGCCGGTGTTGGTGGACCAGTTGCCGCCGGATTCGCACTGGGCGATCTTGTCCCACATGCCCTGGTTCATCATGGCGGGGGCGGCCGCACCGGTGTTGGCGGCGGGCTTGGGCTTTTCCTTGGTGCCGACAGTGACCTTTTCGGTGACGGGCTGGACGCTGACGGTCTCGGACACCAGGGTCCGGGAGGCTTCGCGGCCATCCACGAGGACCAGCTTGAAGTTCTTGCTGGTGGTGCCGGCGACGCCGGCCTGGGTGACCTTCTTCTCACCCTTGAACATGTCCGCACTCTCGGTGGTGAGCGTTTCGAAGGCGACGGGCTCGGTGGTGTTGGCCGTCTTGCTGACGTCGACGCGGGAGACCTTAATCACCATGTCATTGACCACCGGGGCGTTCCCGGGCTGGGAGACGCGGTCGCTGGCCCCGAGCGAAAGCCCGGCGTCCTCGAGCACTTTGGCGACTGTGGCCGCCGTCGTGGTGGTCGCTGCCGCCTTGCCGTCCGCAACGAGGCTCACCTTTTTAGGCGTCGAGATGGACACGAAGGAGCCGGAGACGGCGAGCTGGGCGTCCTTGGGCACGGAGACCTGCGAGGCGCTGGCCACGCCGAGTTCGGTCACGAGACCTTCGACGGTGGGTGCGGTGGTGGAGATGGTCCGTTCGGCGCCGTCCAGGCTGACCTTGACGGCCTTGGCGAGGTTGACGTTGATGACTGACCCGTCCTGCACGTGGGCGTCCGCCGAAGGCGACACCCTGTCAGATGGCTGCAGTTCAACCTTGGCGCTCTTGACGACTTCCCCGACGGTTCCGCCGAAGGTCTGGACGGAGCTGACTTTGCCATCCACGTTGAGTGTGATCGTCTTGTTATTGCCTACGAAGGCCACGAGGCCCAGCACCAGTGCCACCAGCACCACGAGCTGCGTGCCAACCTTGACGAAGCTGAACTTGCCGTCCGATGTGAAGAACTTGACCACAATTGCCCGAATCTCTTGGACCTTCCGGGCACGGGGAAAAGTGCACGTGGCCATCCCCCGCGAGCGCGCCAACGGCGGCTCCGGACAGCGTCCGGAGCGTCACGGAACATGCGTGCACTGCCTCACCCAAAACGAGAGCGCGCATGTGGTTCGTTGGCCACAATGCACGCCCTGCTGGAGTGAAATTATCCGTAGGCCTTCCCCGACCCCGGCTAATAGTTGACCACTGTAATCGAAGCGTTATAAAGGAACCAAGAATTTGTGCATACCCCGTATCTACACCGGGAGGCTGGATGAGGGCGGTTCAGTCCCAGGATCCGTACGCCAGCACCGTATTTGCGGCGATCTGCGCACACAGCCCGGAAAGCTCCGACCCAGTCACATCGGCCATGGCCCGCACCGTGTACGGAACCATGTAGCTCGCGTTCGGCCGGCCGCGATGCGGGTGCGGGGTGAGGAAGGGCGCGTCGGTCTCGACCAGGATCCGGCTCGGCTCAGCGATAGCCAGCGCTTCCCGCAGGTCCGTCGCGTTCTTGAATGTCACTGTTCCGGCAAAGGACATGTACCAGCCCTCCGCGTTGCAGGTCCGGGCGAGCGCCTCGCCGCCGGAGAAACAGTGGAAGACCACCCGCTCCGGGGCCCCCTCTTCGCGCAGGACCTGGACGACGTCGTCGTGGGCGTCGCGGTCGTGGATTTGCAGCGTCAGTCCGAGCCGTTTGGCGATGTCGATATGGCGGCGGAACGAATAGCGCTGGTGGACCAGGCCCTCGCCCTCGGTCCGGAAGAAGTCCAGGCCGGTCTCCCCGATCGCCCGGATCCTCGGATGGGCGGCGAGCTCCTCGATCTCGGCCAGGGCCTCCTCCAGGCCGCCGCGCCGGGCGTAGCCGGGGGCGTCGTTGGGGTGGAGGGCAACAGCGCCCAGGAGCCGTGAATCGAGGTCGACCGCGTTGACCGTAAACCGGGACGATTCGAGGTCGCAGCCCACCTGCACGGCGCCTTGCACGCCCACGGCGGCGGCGGCATCGAGG
This sequence comes from Arthrobacter sp. 01T425, assembly GCF_056398725.1. Taxonomy (NCBI): domain Bacteria; kingdom Bacillati; phylum Actinomycetota; class Actinomycetes; order Micrococcales; family Micrococcaceae; genus Arthrobacter; species Arthrobacter sp. 01T425. The sequence continues at coordinate 6,564 of NZ_JBFTPY010000008.1, forward strand.
GCGTCCTTGATGCCCACCTCAGGCTCCGCGTCGGGAAAATCCAAATGCGTGTGGTTGTCCATGACCGGCACGGGAAGCGGTTCAGGTGCGGGCGGATACCCGCTGCGTCCGGTACCGTCGTGTCCAGGCAACCGGAAGGGGACGGGAGTGAGGGGACTGAGCATTCATCCAGCCTAACCGGAGGCCAGATTTCCCCGGAACTCTCTGTCAGGGCCGGCAGTTGTGTTAGTAGTCTGTTAATACTCTGTAATTTCCCCGTTAGGAAACAGGTGAATGCCACTGCGGGGCCCGGCCGCCGCGGGCGGTCAGATCCGGGACCCACCAGGGCTGAAAGGCTGCCGATGGATTACCACCGCACTTCCGTAGACGACATCCTCCCCCAAGGACAGAGCCTCCCGGGCCGCGCTTCCTTGGATCCAAACGCAGCCGGACACCGGCCCCCGCGGCATGAACTGCCGGCCATGGAAGCCGACGCCTTCCACTCAGCCAGCACCCGGATCCTGACGGCGATCAATACGGTCATCGACGGCAAGGCCGAAGCGGCCAAACTGGCGCTCACGGTCCTCCTCGCCCAGGGCCACCTGCTCCTCGAAGACGTCCCAGGGGTGGGCAAGACGCTCCTGGCGAAGACGCTGGGCCGCACCATCGACTGTTCCGTCAGCCGGATCCAGTTCACCCCGGACCTGCTCCCGTCCGACGTCACGGGCGTGTCCATCTACAACCAGGCGACCCGGACCTTCGAGTTCCGGCACGGCGCGGTGTTCGCCAACATCGTCATCGGGGACGAAATCAACCGCGCCTCGGCCAAGACCCAGTCAGCCCTGCTGGAGTGCATGGAGGAGCACCAGGTCACGGTGGACGGCACGTCCTACCGGCTGGATGAGCCCTTCATGGTGGTGGCGACGCAGAACCCCATTGAGATGGAGGGCACGTATCCGCTGCCGGAAGCGCAGCGGGACCGCTTCATGGCCCGGATTTCCATGGGCTACCCGGACCGTGAGTCCGAGATGGAGATGCTCGAAACCCACCAGGCCTCCTCTCCGCTGGCGCGTGTGACGGCAGTGGTCACCGCGGCGGAAGTGGCCGCCATGATTGCCACGGTGCAGCAGGTGTACGTGTCCCGGTCGATCAAGGAGTACACCGTGGCCCTGGGCCGGGCCACGCGGGAAAGCGGGCTTCTCCGGCTCGGCGCCAGCCCGCGGTCCATGCTGCAGCTCCTGCGTGCGGCGAAGGCCACCGCCGCGCTGGAGGGCCGGGACTTTGTGCTGCCGGACGACGTCGTCAGCGTCGCCGAAGCGGTGCTCGCCCACCGGATCATCCTCGACCGCAAGGCGGCCAGCGCGGGTGAGACGCCGCAAAGCGTCATCCGGGCCATCATCGCCAAGATACCCGTCACCCCGGACGTGACGGCCTCACCCAACGGAACCGGCCGCCCTGGCCGGAAGAAGGCCTCGGCCATGGCAGCCGCGCCGCCGCCCAACCTGCCCAATCCGCGCTAGGGAATGGCTCCGCCGTGGCGTTAAGGGATCGGTTCCCCGGGCACTTCTTCAGCAGCCGCGGCTGGGGCCTGCTCGGCGCGGGTGCGGTGTCGCTGCTGGCCGCGCAGATCATGGGGCGCCGGGACCTGCTGGCCCTGGCCGTCCTGTTGCTGGTGCTGCCGGCGCTCGCCCTGGCCGGAACCCGGGTCCTGAAGCCGAGGTTCCGGGTCTACCGCGAATTCAGCCCGTCGCCGGTTGAAACCTCCGCCCGTGCCACGGTGCGGCTGGCCGTCGCGCGGACCGGGGCGGGCACAGGCCACGCGGTCATGGAGGAACACTTGCCGGCCCGGTTCGGCGAATCGCCCGTCTTCCGGTTCCCGGCCCGTGCGGCAGCCGGCGGCACCAGCCGCTATGAGTACCACCTCCGCTCGGCCAGGCGCGGCCAGTTCCTGATCGGGCCCGTCACGGCGGAATTCAGCGATCCCTTCGGGCTCTCCTTCCACCGCCACGCGATTGACGACGGCGACCTCCTCACCGTCACGCCCGCCGCCATCGAGCTGCCGGAGACGGGGCTCGCCGGTGCCCGCGGACACGACGGTGTCACACCCACGCGGGCCCGGGCCAATCCCAGCGACGACGACGTCATGACCCGCGAATACCGCCACGGGGATCCGCTGCGCCGGGTGCACTGGGCCGCGACCGCCCGCCACGGGTCCCTCATGGTGCGGCAGGAGGAATCCGTCACGACCCCCGAGGCGACCATCATCCTGGACCAGCGGCTCTCCGCCTACCCCCACGGGGTGTTCGGCCACAGTGCCCATTCCTCCGGCGGCCACCCGGGCGGCGGGGAGGGGGACGGCCACGACCTGCTGACCTCTGATGCCTTCGAGTGGGCTGTCACGGCGGCGATGTCGATCGGGGCGCACCTCGCGGAACGCAACTACTCGCTGCGGTTCCTGGACAGCGCGGGCGAGCCGGCCTTCCGGCATTCGCCGTCCGCTCCCGACCCGGAAGCCGAGGAATACACCGGAACGGCCGGGCTGCAGTCCATCGCCGAAAGCCTGGCTGCCATCGAGCTTTCCGGCCCGCACCACACCCACCACCACAACCACCCGCACCGTGACCGCACGGGGCCCCGCCCGCAGAAGGCCGCGGCGGGAACCAGCACCGGATCTTCCGCGCCGGGGGGATTCCGCTCCGGGGCCGGTGCGGGCACCGGTAATGCCCCGCACGCCTTCGACGACACCCTGATGGACAAACTTTCCGCCCACCGGCTGCGCGGACCTGTCCTGGCGGTCCTGGGCAGCCTGACCCCGGCCGAGGCCCGGGCGCTGTCCCCGGCCGCCGGGTTCGGCGCGAACGCCTTCGCGCTGCTGGTCACGGACCGGGCACAGGACTCCGGCGACGTGCCCGAGGTGCTGGAGGCGCTGCGGCTGGGCGGATGGCGGGCCCTGGCGGTGTCCGCCCAGAGCTCGCTGCCTGACGCCTGGGCAGCCTTCGACCAGGCAGACCCGGGGATGTCCGCCGGGGCCGACGTCCGCCGCGGCGTGGGGGGCCGGCCATGACGCTCGCCCCGCAACGCAGCCAAGGCACCGGCACGGCCGGCGGAGAAGAACCGACGGCCCTCTCCCCCGGTGCGGCGTCCCGGCCGGACGGACCCGGCGCCCGGCCCTGGGTGATGGCGACCGCCGTCGCGGTAGCCGTCGCGGGCGCGGCCCTCGGATTCAACGGCGTCCTGCGTGGCTGGGCCTGGTACTCCCCGGTGTTCAGTACCGTGCTCTCCGTTGCGTTCTCCCTCGCGGTGCTCCGGTCCCTGCGTGCCCGGCCCTGGCTGGTGACCGCCGGCGGCCTGGTGGCGCTGATCGTGGCCGTGACCTTCATCTTCTTCCGGCAGCACAGCATTGCCGGGTTCATCCCCTCCCCGGAGACCATGAACTACCTGGGAAAGTTCCTCCGGCGGGCCAGCGAAACGGTTCTGGCCGAGAGCACCCCAGTGGCCCCCAACGCCGGAATCGTCATGCTGATCTGCGCGGTCCTCGGGGTGCTCGTGATCCTCATCGATGCCCTGGCGTTCCCGCTGGCGCTGCCGGCCACGAGCGGGCTCGGGATCCTGGCAATCCTCGTGGTGCCGGCCATGGTCAAGCCGCAAAGCGTGGGAGTGCTGGGGTTCTTGGGCGCCGTAGTCGGGTACCTGTTGATCCTCGGCTGCAGCCATTGGTACACGCCGGATACCCGCACCCTGGCCGACACCGCCCGCAACCCCGGGCAGCTCCGGCGCGGCACGGTCACGGCCGTCGCGGCGCTGACCCTCACGCTGGTGCTGCAGCTGGTCATCCCGGGTTTCGACCAGGGCACGTTCCCGCAGGGCTCGCGGCTGAACCCGTTCGGCGGCGCCACCGGCCTCAATCCGATGATCAGCCTGGGCAACAGCCTGCGCAGCCCCTCCGGCGAGGGCCGGATCACCTTCGCCACGAACGCGCCGACGACGCCGTACCTGCGCTCGGTAACCGTGGACACCTTTGACGGCGATTCCTGGTCACCCGATGACCGGGAGTCGAGCCGGCAGCCGGGAACCGGCCGGCTCGAGGCCGGGCATGAAACCGCCCCGGCCGAGCTCCGCGTAATTACGGCCGTCAACACCGGCCAGTACACGAGCCCGTACCTGCCCGCACCGTATGCGCCGGAAGCTGTCAACGGACTCTCAGGGCGCTGGAGCTGGGACCCCGCCACGCTGAGCATCAAGGGTGTGGACACAAATTCCCGCGACCAGCAATATGTGGTCTCGTCCGTCACTCCGCAGCTCACGGCAGCGCTGCTGGCGGGCGCTTCCGGGCCGGTGACCGGTGTCCCCGAACTGTTCCTCCGGGAACCGTCGAATGTTCCGGAGGTTGTGCGCAGCACGGCTAAAACCGTGACGGCGGGTGCCAACTCGCCGTATTCGCGGGCCATGGCCATCCAGAGGTATCTGCGCTCCGCCGAGTTCAGCTACTCGCTGCAGTCCCCCGTGCAGGGCGGCTACGACGGCAACGGCCTGTCCGTGCTGGCGGACTTCCTGACCCAGAAGAGCGGCTACTGCATTCATTTCGCCTCCGCCATGGCCGTGATGGCCAGGCTGGAGGGCATTCCGAGCAGGATCGCCGTGGGCTACGCGCCGGGGCGCCCCACGGGGGCCACGGTGGCGGTCTCGGGCCAGGGCCCGCTTCCGGAGTTCGAGGTCGATGCCCGGGACGCCCACGCCTGGCCGGAGCTCTATTTCCAGGGCATCGGCTGGGTCGCGTTTGAGCCGACACCGTCCCGCGGCGTCGTTCCGGCGTACGCCACGGATGCCGCCGCACGCAGCGGTGCCAGCACCAACGACCGCAACGACGCCCTGACCCCCGGTGACGGTTCCACCCAGGCACCGTTCCCGGCCCCCGGCACGGTCCCGCTTCCCGGAGCGGGCACGCCGGCGCCCAGCGGCGCGCAGGCGGCACAGGCGCTGTACAGCGTTGCCGCGGTGCTGCTGCTGGCGCTGCTGGTGGCCTCCCCGCGGCTGGTGCGCAGCGGCGTGCGGCGCCGCAGGCTAAGGACGGCGTCCCGCGGCTATCCCGGCGTCACGGCCGGGACGGCGCTGCCGGCCTGGGCGGAACTGCGGGATCTGGCCACGGACTACGGGGTGGCGCCCGGAGCGAGCGAAACGCCGCGGAATTTCTCCGAGCGGTTGCGCGCCTCGACGGTTTTGGGGGAACCCAGCGGTGCGGACGGGCCCGGCCAGCGGGCCGCGGCGGCCCTGACCGAGGACTTCGAACGTGAGCAGTACGGCCGCCCGGGCGGCGTGGCCGGTCCGGCGCGGACCGCAGGCTCCGCGGATCCGGCCGACTCCGCCGCGGCCAGGATCGCCCTGGTGCAGGCCTCGCTGCGCGCCAACGCCGGCTTCCTGGTCCGGCTGCGCGCGGCCTGGCTCCCGCCGTCGGTCATGTCCGGCTGGCGACGGGCCCTCCGGCTGCCCCGCGGATTCCTCTCCCGGACAGCACAATACTCCCGGACAGCACGACGCACCCGGCGGGGGTTCGCGGGATCCTGGGGAAAGATCCGCAACTCCGTCCGCCGGGTGCGCCGCGGGTAGCTGGCGTGGCTAGCCGGCGTAGGGGTCGGCGATGCCGATGTACTGCGTGTAGAGGTATTCCTCGATGCCCTCGAGGCCGCCTTCACGGCCCAGACCGGACTGCTTGACGCCGCCGAACGGGGCGGCAGCGTTGGAGACCACGCCGGCGTTGAGGCCCAGCATGCCGGTCTCGAGCCGTTCGCCCATCCGGATGCCCCGGTTCAGGTCCCGGGTGAAGACATAGGCCACCAGCCCGTACTCGGTGTTGTTCGCGAGCCGGACGGCCTCGTCCTCGGTGTCAAAGGTGATGATCGGGGCGACGGGTCCGAAGATTTCCTCGGACAGGATCCGGCTGCCCTCGCTCACGCCGGTGAGGATCGTGGGCTTGTAGAAGTAGCCCGGGCCTTCGACGGCGGAGCCGCCGGTCACGGCGACAGCACCGGAGTTCACGGCGTCGGTGACGAGTTCGTGGACCTTGTCCCGGCTCTTGGCATCGATCAGCGGGCCAACCTTGGACTCGGCCTCGGTGCCGCGGGCGGTGGTCATATCCGCCATCTTCGCGGCGAACTTCTCCGCGAACTCGGCCGCGACGGACTCGTGCACGATGAACCGGTTCGCCGCGGTGCAGGCCTCGCCCATGTTCCGCAGCTTCGCCAGCATCGCCCCGGCGACGGCGGCGTCGATGTCGGCGTCCCCGAAGACGACGAACGGGGCGTTCCCGCCGAGTTCCATCGAGGTCCGCAGCACCGTCTCGGACGCGTCCGCGAGCAGCCGGCGGCCAACCTCGGTGGAACCGGTGAAGGACAGCTTGCGCAAGCGCTGATCCTTGATCAGCGGGCCCGTGGTGGCGCCGGCCGTGGAGGTCGGGATGACGTTCAGGACACCGGCGGGCAGGCCGGCCTCGACCATCACGGCCGCGAACAGCTGGGAGGTCAGCGGGGTCAGGTTCGCGGACTTGAGCACCATCGTGCAGCCGGCCGCGACCGCGGGGGCGATCTTGCGGGTGGCCATCGCCAGCGGGAAGTTCCACGGCGTGATCAAAAGGCACGGGCCCACGGGCTTCTTGGTCACCAGCAGCCGGGACTTGCCGTCCGGGGAAACCGAGTAGCGGCCGAACGCGCGGACGGCCTCTTCCGAGAACCAGCGCAGGAACTCGGCGCCGTAGGTGACCTCGCCGCGGGCCTCGGCCAGCGGTTTGCCCATCTCCAGGGTCATCAGGAGCGCGAAGTCCTCGGCCCGTTCAGTTACCAGCTCGAAGGCGCGGCGCAGGATCTCGCCGCGTTCCCGGGCCGGGACCTTGGCCCAGGACTCCTGCGCGGCAGCGGCCGCGTCCAGGGCCGCCTTGCCGTCTTCGGGACCGGCGTCGGCAATGCTGAGCAGGACCTTCCCGGTCGCGGGATCCTCGACGTCGAAGGTCTTCCCGGACACGGCCGGACGCCATTCGCCGTTGATCAGCAGACCCGTCGGAACGGACGCCAGCAGGGCGCTCTCCCGGTCCGCGGAAACAATAGGCTGGGCAGTTACAGTCACAATGACTCCCTCGTCAGCAATTCGGTTGAACTAGTGTGGGCACAAGTTTTTTGAATGAGTTTTCGTTGTAGGCGCTCGTTCCCACAGGCAGGCACGGGCGTCTGGATTACTGCCACGCTACTGCCGCGCTCACTGGCAAGTCTATGCATGCGCGCACTACTGTATCCAGACTATGCTGTGCAGCTGCACAACCGTTCTGCGTGCGCGTGGAGCCCGGTTCCGGCCAGCCCCCGAGGCAAGCAGCGCGCCGGAACCCGCCGCCCGGCACCCACCACCTGGCTCAGCGCGCGGCGAGGACCGCGGCATAGAGTTCGCGCTTGCTGACCTTCGCGTCATCGGCCACTGCGGCGACAGCCTCCTTCAGCCGGATGCCCTGGGCTATCAGCCCGTTGACGGCGGCCACATGATCCTCGGGGCGGCCGGGTTCGCGTTCCGGGGCGCCGCCCACCACCACGGCGATTTCGCCGCGTACCTCGCTGGACTCGGCCCATTCAAGCAGTTCGCGCAGGGTGCCGCGGATGACCTCTTCATAGGTCTTGGTGAGTTCGCGGCAGACGGCGGCCCGGCGGTCGGCGCCAAAGCTCTCACGCAGGGCCCTCAGCATGGGCTCCAGCCGGTGCGGCGCCTCGAAGAACACCATGGTGCGCCGCTCGGTGTCGAGATCGGCCAGCCGCGAGGAGCGTTCACCGGCCTTGCGGGGCAGGAAACCCTCGAAGCAGAAGCGGTCCGTCGGCAGGCCCGACAGGGCCAGGGCGGTCAGCACGGCGGAGGGTCCCGGGGCCGCGGTGACGGTGAGGCCGGCCGCCACGGCGCCTTCAACCAGCCGGAACCCCGGATCAGAGACAGAGGGCATGCCGGCGTCGGTCACCATCACAAGGGTCTTGCCGGACCGGACCTGCTCCAGCAGGTCAGCCGTCTTGGCTGCCTCATTGTGCTCGTGATAGCTGATGATCCGGCCGGCCACGGTGACGCCGAGGTTCTGCACAAGGCGGTGCAGCCTCCGGGTGTCCTCCGCGGCGACGATGTCCGCCGTCGCGAGCAACTCCACGAGCCGCGCCGAGGCATCGCCCGCATTGCCGATCGGCGTCGCGGCGAGAACGATCCTGCCGGGCCCGCCAGGGGCGAGAACACTGGCGGAAACAGCGGCGGAAACAGACGCGGAATCAGGGGCGGGAACGGCGGCGGCGGCATCGCCGTCGAAGGGAGGATCGAGGGGAGGAAGGGGGGAAGGGCTGGGTTCGTGGTCCACAGGACCAGCCTACTGCCGCCGGGGCGGGGGCCTGCGAGCACAGCTGCGAAAGGTAGCATGGGCAACGTGACCCAGACCCCCACGCGGCAGCCCGAGACTGGCCCCGATGCATCGCCGGCAACAGGTCCCAGCCGTCCCGACGGCCGGGCAGCCGGCAAGGACCGGAGCCGCTTCAGCGCCGGCCGCAACCTTGAAGGGCACCGCTGGATCGGCCGCCCCGCCGAGGCCAACACCCCGGAGGCCCTCAGGGAACGCCTGATCGGCGGCCTTCAGAGCTGGCGGGACTACCCGGCGTCGCTTCGGCTCTGGTACTGGCTCATTCCCGTCCTGACGGCCGCGCTGGGCGGCGTCCTGCGGTTCGTCCGGCTGGACACGCCGCGCAACCTGGTCTTTGACGAAACGTACTACGTCAAAGACGCGTACTCCTTCCTGGTCAGCGGATACGAGCGCAGCTGGCCGGACCGGGCGAACGACTCCTTCATCGCCGGCAACCCCGGCGTGCTGCTGAACACGCCGGAGTACGTCGTCCACCCGCCGGTCGGCAAGTGGATGATCGCCGCGGGCATGTGGCTTTTCGGGGCGGACAACCCCTTCGGCTGGCGGTTCGGTGCGGCCCTGACGGGGACACTGTCCATCCTCCTGCTGGCCCTGATCGCGCAAAAGCTCTTCCGCTCGCTCACCCTGGGTGCCGCGGCCGGCATCCTGCTTGCCGTGGACGGCCACCACCTGGTCATGTCCCGGACCTCGCTGCTGGACATCTTCCTGATGTTCTGGATCCTCGCCGCGTTCGGGGCCCTGCTGATGGACCGCGACGACGGCCGGAGGCGGCTCGCTGCCCGGCTCGGCCGGCAGGCCGCGGCCTCCGCCACGGGGCGGCCCTCCGCGCTGCAGCTCACCTCCGGGCCCTGGCTCGGCATCCGGTGGTGGCGCCTCGCGGCGGGCGTCTGCCTGGGCCTGGCGGTCGGCACGAAATGGTCCGCCCTGTTCTTTCTGGCCGGATTCGGCCTGCTGACCGTCTTCTGGGACCTCAGTGCGCGGCGCATAGCCGGCGTGCATGCCTGGATCAGCGGCGGCATCCTCAAGGACGGCGTCCCGGCCTTCCTGAGCATCGTTCCGGTGGCCGCCCTGGTCTACGGCGCCACCTGGACCGGGTGGTTCCGTTCCACGGACGCCTACTTCAGGCACTGGGCCGACGCCAATCCCTCGGCCGAGTGGGGCTGGCTGCCGAACGCCGTACGGTCCCTGGCGCATTACCACCTGGAGGCCTATAAGTTCCACCAGGGCCTCAGTGCCGACCACCCCTACGAGGCCAGCGCCTGGAGCTGGCTGGTCATGGGCCGGCCCACGTCCTTCTTCTACGAATCCCCCGGGCAGGGCACCCCGGGCTGCGAGCTGACCAACTGCACCACCGCCATCCTCTCCGTCGGCAACCCGTTGATCTGGTGGAGCGCGGCCGTGAGCCTGGGTGTCCTGCTGTTCTGGTGGGCGGGCCGCCGCGACTGGCGCGCCGGCGCAGTCCTGGCCGGAGTGGCCGCAGGATATCTCCCCTGGTTCATGTACCCGGAGCGCACCACCTTCTTCTTCTACGCCGTGTCCTTTGAACCGTTCCTGGTGCTGGCGCTCGTCTATTGCCTGGGGCTGGTGCTCGGCCAGCGCGCCGACCCCCTCTGGCGCCGGCGGTCCGGGTTCTACCTGGTGGCGCTGTTCGTGGTGGCGGCCGTGCTGGTGTCCGCGTTCTTCTACCCGGTCTGGACGGCCGAGGTGATCCCGTACCAGGACTGGCGCATCCGGATGTGGATGCCGTCCTGGATCTAGGGCAGGATTGCAGGGGAATGTCCGCCGAACTCCGGGCGGACCAGGAAATGGAGACTCGGCTGTGAGAGAAGCAAGCACCGGACTGCTCGTGGAGCTGGACCCGGAGAGCAACGTGACTGACCTGCTCCTGGAGCAGCACGCGAAGGATCCCGTGCACGCCCTCTACTCCCGCAAAGGCCCCGCCGGCTGGACCGACGTCTCCGTCCAGCACTTCCTGGAGCAGGTCACTGCCCTTGCCAAGGGCCTGATCGCCGGCGGACTCACGCCGGGCGAAACCGTCGCGGTCATGTCCGCCACCCGGTACGAGTGGACGGTGGTGGACTTCGCCATCTGGTTCGCCGGCGGCGTCACCGTCCCGATCTACGAGACCTCCTCCGCGGCCCAGGTCGAGTGGATTCTCCATGATTCGGGGGCCCGGCGGGTGTTCGTCGAGGACCACGCCAGGGCCGCCCTCGTCCAGGGCGTCCTGGACGCCTCCACCGTCCTCGGTGACCGGCTTGTTGCCGTCGTGCGGATGGAGCACGACGGCGCCGCACCGAACCTGGCAAGCATGGCCGCGGCCGGCACCGGGGTGACCGACGCCGAGCTGGAACGCCACCGGACCGCGGCGTCCCTGGCGGATGTCGCGTCCCTGGTCTACACCTCGGGCACCACCGGCAAGCCCAAGGGCTGCGAGATCACCCACGCCAACTTTGCCCTCGTGGCCAAGAACATCGTCCTGTTCCTGCCCGAGCTCCTCATGCAGCCGCGTTCCCGGACGCTGATGTTCCTGCCCCTGGCGCACGTCCTGGCCCGGGCGGTACAGGTGGTCTGCCTGAGCTCCGGATCCACCCTCGGCCACACCGCCAGTGCCAAAGAGCTCCTGGACGACCTGGACAGCTTCAAACCCACCTTTCTGCTGGTGGTCCCCCGGATCTTCGAAAAGGTCTACGCCGGAGCCGCGCAGAAGGCGGACGCCGCCGGCAAGGAACGGATCTTCACAGCCGCAGCGGCGGCCGCGATCGACTACTCCAAGGCCCTCGACGCCGCCTCCCGGGGCAACGGCACGGGCCCGGGGCTCCTGCTGCGTGCCCGGCACGCAGTCTTCGACCGAATCCTGTATCCCAGGCTCCGGCAGGCCTTCGGCGGCCAGCTGCGGTACACGGTCTCCGGCGCGAGCCCGCTGAGCTCCAACGACGCCCATTTTTTCCGCGGCGTGGGCATCCCCGTCCTGGAAGGCTACGGCCTGACCGAAACCACGGCGCCCTGCACAGCCAACACCCCGGCGCGGACCAAGGTGGGCACCGTCGGCATCCCGGTGCCGGGCACCACGGTCCGGGTGGCCGACGACGGCGAGATCCTGGTCAAGGGCATCGGCGTCTTCAAGGGCTACCACGCCAACGAGGCCGCCAACGCTGAGGCCTTCGTGGACGGTTTCTTCCGGACCGGCGACCTCGGCTCCCTCGACGAGGACGGATTCCTGACCATCACGGGCCGGAAGAAGGACCTGCTGGTCACAGCCGGCGGCAAGAATGTCGCCCCGGGCCCGCTCGAGGAGAAGATCCGGGAGCACCAGCTGGTCGGACAGGCCGTGGTCGTTGGCGACGGCCGGCCCTTCGTCTCGGCACTGGTGAACCTGGACCCGGAAGGACTGCGCAACTGGTGCGCCGCCCGGAAGGTGCCCGTCATGGCGCCGGCCGAAGCCGCCACGGACCAGACGGTCCGGGCCGCGATCCAGGAAGCCATCAATGCCGCGAACCTCACGGTCTCCAAGGCCGAGTCCATCCGCAGCTTCGTCATCCTGGACGCCGACTTCACCGTGGAATCAGGGCACCTGACCCCCTCGCTCAAACTCAAGCGGGCCGCCGTCGTGCGGGACTACGAACAGCACATCAACCGCATCTACGGCTGACCCCGGGCAACCGCCCCGTCGTCAGACGGTGTGCCGGGTGCGCGCCGGGCCCTCTGCGTCGCTGCCTGCCGTGCCGTCCGCCGCGGGCGCAGCCTCGGCGGTGGCGCCGGCGCCGGCATCAGTATCGGTGCCCTTGGACGTGGCGGCGGCCTTCTTGCCGAGGCCGCGGCGCCGGCGCGTGGGCCAGGTCAGGACGAGGGTGACCAAGGAAGCGAGCAGCACGAGGCTTCCGATGACGATCCCGGCGTCCATCCAGAACTGGCCCGGGAAGAGCCGGATCAGGGTGTCCTGAAGCGTAAATGTCCAGGTCCCGTTGGCGAAGAAAATACGGTGGAAATCGGTGAAGAACTGCTCCCAGCCGAGTACCGCGAGGGTCCCGAGGCCGATGATGAGCGCAAGGGTGACGATCGAGCCGGCGAACAGGCCGCGGCGGACTCCCCCGTTATGGCGCCGCTTGAGGTAGATCACGGCCACCAGGCCCAGCAGGATCAGCAGGGTACCGGCGCCGAAAGTGGACAGGATCACGGCCTTGACGTCGGCCATGTGGCTGACTTCGCCGTCCTTGAACAACCGCTCCCCGCTTTGGTCCACAAGATCGCCGAGGTAGCGGGGGCCCGACCAGTTGCTGAGGTAGTCCACCGCGTAGGAACCGTACGTCATGCGGTCATCGGTGCTGAAGCCGTAGCCGTCACCGGGGAAGCCCGGACGGTTGTATTCCACCCAGAGGAACAGGGGGCTGGTCACGGCGCGGACGGCGAGCACCAGCAGGATGACCGGGTAGAACACGGCGAGCAGCACCTGAAGCACCCGCGGGAGGACGGGCTTGGCCTTGGCCGCCTGCTCGCGTTCGGCATTACGGCGTTCGGCGTTGCGGCGTTCGACTTCGTCCTCGGGGGCGGGGTCCAGACGGGCACCGGCTGATGCGCCGGCTCCTGCCCCGCGCGCCTCGTCATTCGACGTGGCAGCATGCGACGTGGCCACGTCCGACGGGGAAGTATCCGACGGCCCCGTGGCGGCGGCCTCGGCCGCCTTGCGGTCGGCGCGGCTCTCCGGCTGGCTGGCGGTGGGCGTTGCCGACGGCGCTGCCGTGCCCTCTGCTGATCCCGCTGCTGCGGCTGATCCTGTCTTGCCGGCGGCTGCGGCCGGCCCTGCCTTGCCGGCGGCTGCGGCCGATCCTGCCTTGCCGGCTGCCGTGCCCGCCGTGGGCTTGCCGGCGGCGGCCGGCTTCATCCAGTCGAACGCCGGTTCGTCGGTGTCGTCCGACGGATCCAGGTGCGGATCCGGCCGGTCGGGAGGGGTGGGACTCTTGTCAGTCACGTGGAGCTTCGCTTCCGTAGGCTTCTGCGCTGCCCGGCCTGCGCCCGGCTGCGCAACTTATCTGGCTCTGAGCCTACCGTCAGAGGATTGGGCTCAGCGAGGTGCCACCCCGTCAGTTGGCGTATTGGGCCCAAGGGATGTTCCAGTCCCCGAAGCCGTCATCGAAGTTGGCGTACTCCCCCTCGGTGTTCACCACCTGGACGACGTCGCCGGTGGTCATATTGTCGAACACCCACTTCGCGCCGTCCGGGCCCAGGCCGATACAGCCGTGGGAGAGGTTCGTCTTGCCGATGTAGGGCATCGCGGACTCCGTGGCCTGGTGGATGAATTCCCCGCTGGGCGTCAGGCGCGTGGCGTAGTTGACGTCCAGCTGGCCGTAGTAGGCCGGATCCCCCGGTTTGAGCCCAATCGTGGAGGCATCCATGTGCTCCACACGGTGCTTCTCCATAAACACGAGGAAGCCCCGTGCCGACGGGAACCGGGTGTCGCCCATGGTCGCCGGCCAGTGTCCGGCCGGCTTGTCGTTGATGCTGACCGAGAACGTATGGGCCTTGGCGTCGGCGACGGCCACCTTCTTGTCCCCGATGTGGACCGTTACCGTCTTGTTGAAGTTGCCGACCTGCCCGTTGCCGAGCTCGACGCCGAACAGCTTCATGTCCATGGTGATGGTGCTGTTCGCGGCCCAGAAGGCCTCCGGCCGGTACCGGACGGTGTTGTTGTTGAACCAGTGGAAATCACCCACCTGGCCGGACGTGGAGGTGATCTTGATGGCCTTTTCGACGGCGGTCCGGTTCAGGACCGGCTCGCTGAAAGTGATCTGCAGGGGCTGGGCCACACCCACCTTCATCCCGTCCAAGGGGTATATGGCGGCGTCGGCCTCGTTGGCGGTCGAGACGGTGGTGAACGCGCGCGTGCTGTGGGTCTCGCGTCCGGCGTCGTCCACCACGGAGTACGTGAAGTTATACCGCGTGTTGAATGTCAGGTTGCCGGAGGACGTCCAGGCGGACCCGTCCGTGCCCAAGGTACCGTCAACGGTGTCGCCGTCATCGCTCGTCAGGGCCACGCGGTCAATCCGGCCGTTCGTGACCTTGAGGGAAACCGGCGCCGCAGGGTTGACCTGCTTGGCGCCGTCGGCGGGCGAGACGGCCAATTCTGCGGGGGCGACCACCGGGACGGCGAGTCCCGGCGTCGTCCGGGACGGGGACCCGGCCTCGGAGGAAATCCCGGACTGGGCCAGCCCCGGAGCCGCCGCGGCGAAGGCTCCGCCGCCGGCTGCCAGGGCACAGAGCACCCCCAGCAGGGCGATCTTTCGGCCGGTACTCCAGGTTTTCAGGGCCATCACAGGACCCGGGCGTTTCCACACGTCATCCTGCCAGCATAAGCGAATTACCTTGGAACCCCGGCCCGATTCGACCACGATCCGGTTACAAAAGTGCCCCCAAAACGGTCACAACAAAGGGCCCCGGACCTTCGTCCGGGGCCCTTTGGGAGGGTTCCTAGTAGCGGTAGTGACCGGGCTTGTACGGTCCGGCCACGTCGACGTCCAGGTACTCCGCCTGTTCCTTGGACAGCTCGGTCAGCTCCACATCGAGGGCACCCAGGTGCAGGCGGGCGACCTTTTCGTCCAGGATCTTGGGCAGGACGTACACCTGGTTCTCGTATTCCCGCTCGCCCTCGGGCTGGCCGGCCTTCGTGAACAGTTCAATCTGGGCGATCGTCTGGTTGGCGAAGGAGTTGCTCATGACGAACGAGGGGTGTCCGGTGGCGTTGCCGAGGTTCAGCAGGCGGCCTTCGGACAGGACGATGATGGAGCGGCCGCCCTTACCCGTGGCCGGGTCAGCTTCGAAGACCCACTCGTGCACCTGGGGCTTGATCTCGACCTTCTTGATGCCGGGGACCCGCGCCAGCCCGGCCATGTCGATCTCATTGTCGAAGTGCCCGATGTTGCCCACGATGGCCTTGTCACGCATCTCGGCCATGTGCTTGGCCATGATGACGTCTTTGTTGCCCGTGGTGGTGATGAAGATGTGGCCTTCGCTGAGGACGGATTCCAGCTTGGCGACCTGGTAGCCGTCCATGGCCGCCTGGAGCGCGCAGATCGGGTCGATCTCCGTGACGATCACGCGCGACCCCTGGCCGCGGAAGGCCTCCGCTGCGCCCTTGCCGACGTCGCCGTAACCGCAGACGACGGCGACCTTGCCGCCCATCAGGACATCGGTGGCGCGGTTGATGCCGTCCGGCAGGGAGTGGCGGATGCCGTACTTGTTGTCGAACTTGCTCTTGGTGACAGAGTCGTTGACGTTGATCGCCGGGAAGAGCAGCTTGCCCTGCTCCGCCAGCTGGTAGAGGCGGTGCACGCCCGTGGTGGTCTCCTCGGTGACGCCGAGCAGGAGGGCGCCGATGCGGGTCCATTTCTGCGGGTCGGACTCGAGGGATGCGCGCAGCACGTCGAGGAACACCCGGCCTTCCTCGGACTCGTCCTCGGCGGCGGCGGGGACAGCGCCGGCGGCCTCGAACTCGACACCCTTGTGCACCAGCATGGTGGCGTCGCCGCCGTCGTCCAGGATCATGTTCGGGCCCAGCTCAGGGTTGGCGTCGGCGCCCGGCCACGTGAGGATCTGCTGGGCGGTCCACCAGTATTCCTCCAGCGTCTCGCCCTTCCAGGCGAAGACGGGGACGCCCTGGGGGTCCTCGACGGTGCCGTTGCCGACCACCACTGCGGCGGCGGCTTCGTCCTGGGTGGAGAAGATGTTGCAGGACGCCCAGCGGACTTCGGCGCCGAGGGCGGTAAGGGTCTCGATCAGCACCGCGGTCTGGACGGTCATGTGCAGGGATCCGGCGATCCGGGCGCCCTTGAGCGGCTGGCTGGCGCCGAACTCCTCGCGCAGGGACATGAGTCCGGGCATCTCGTGCTCGGCGAGGCGGATCTGGTGGCGGCCCGCCTCGGCCAGGGAAATGTCCGCAATCTTGTAATCGAAAGTCATCTGAGTCCTTTGTTGTGGCCGGTGGCATCGCGTGTCTGGAGCTGGGCGATTCTGGATTGGAGCAGGATCTAAGCAGTCATTCGGTGCCGCGGGCCTCCCCGATGGGTGCCCGGCGGCGTTTTGGGGCGGCTATTCCGCGGCGTGGCGCGGGGCGGCGTCGTGCTGATCAGCGGGGGCCGCCGCGGCGGCGGGCAGCAGTTCCGGCGGCAGCAGCAGCGGGATGCCGTCCTCGATTTTGTACCGCAGCTCGTTCCCGGCGCCATCTGCCGTGACGGTGACGAGCTCGTCGCCTTCCTGCACCAGGCCGGAGCCGGTGACGGGGCATCGCAGGACAGACAACAGTTCGGAACTGAGCTTGGGCATGGTGAACGCTCCCTGATGGGCGCCGCAACAGGGCGCCGGTGGCTAAGTGGCTGACGGCTTTTTGCAGTTTCCACCCTACCGCCAGTTGACGCCTTAGGAAGGTTCGCGCAGGACGCGCAGATGTCCGCGCCGGACGCCCTCGGCCGGGGCCGGTGCCTCCAGCGCCGGGTGCAGCGTGCGCTGCCCCTTCGCCGTTTCCCCCGCAGCCGGACGGGAGGCCGCTTCGCGGACCGCGTTGGCAAGGGCCAGGAGGTCGTCGGGGCCGGGGCCGGCCGGGGTTGCGGGCATCGCCAGCCTCATGACTTCCCAGCCGCGCGGCACGGTCAGCGAATCGGCGTGCTGTTCGCACAAGTCGTAGCAGTGCGGTTCGGCGTACGTCGCCAGCGGGCCCAGAACGGCCGTGGAGTCGGCGTAGACGTACGTCAAAGTGGCCACCGCAGAATTGCGGCAGGCAGACCTAGAACAAATACGAATTGCACCCACGACATCACAGACTACTCCCCCTCGGGCCGGGGGCTGCGCATTGAAACGTCTGTCGTTGTGCCGCGGCGGCGCCGCGGCGGAGCGGCGGCGGAGCCGCGGCGGCGCGGCGGCGGATCGCCGTCGGGGCTGTATCGCGTATTTCATTGCGCGGGTTTAGAGTCAAGATATGCAGTCATCGCACCACGATTCGGGTTTCACGGTCCGGTTGGCTGACCCCGACGCCGGACGCACAGGCGCCGGTTCCGGCCCCGCCGGCGCGCCTCTGGCCGGGTCGCCTGCCGCCGTCCAGGGAAAGACCTTCCGGCAGCGCCGCAGGAACCGGCACGGCCGGGGCCTTCGCGGCGAGCTCATACTCCCCACCCTGCCCGGCTACCGGACCCGCTCCGACCGCTTCGATGACTTCGTCCTGGACTCGGCCCAGCGGCTGCACGACATCTGGGGCAAGCCGCTCGACGGCGTCCGCTTCGCCGTTGACGAGATCCCCCCGGGCCTGGAGCAGCTCGTGGCGGACCGCACGCCCGCGCCGATGGGCGCTTTCACTGCTGCCACGGCCGAGGACGGACCGGTCATCACGCTGTACCGCCGGGTGGTGGAGCAGGTGTGCGGAACCCGGGACGAACTCCAGGACCTCGTGCACGACGTCGTCGTGGAATACACGGCCGAGATGCTCGGCGTACCGCCGGAGTCCCTCGACCCCGTCTACCGCCGCCGGTACTAGCCCGAGCCTGCTTCCGGCCTGCCCCCGGGCCTAGTAGCCCAGCGTGACGGGGACCTGCCGTTGTCCTGCCGCTTCCGGCGCCAGCGCCACCGCGGAAATGTCCTGCCGCCCGTCCTGCGCCAGAACAAGTGCCCCGTACGCCGGATCCCCGGCGGCGGACACCACATACCCCACGAGCGGCGAGTCGCCCACGTCAGCGGGGATCTTGATGGAAACGGTGGTTCCGCCGGCAATGTCGGCGGTGCCCGCGGTCCGGATCTTGCCGTCCGCAGTAATTGGCGTGTAGGTCACGGTCGCCCGGCCGGCGGGGGCACCGAGAACGAGCTGCCGGTCGCCCGTGCGCGGAACCGCAACGATGTGCTGGCTGCCCAGCCGGGCCGAGGCGGCGGAAAACGCGATGTCCGCCGCGTCCCCGGCCTGCAGTCCCCGCGTGAGCCGGGCAGTGGCCGCGAACGAGACATCCGAGCTCGCCGCCACGGTGTAGGTCCCGGCCGGGACCCCGGCCAGGGAAACTTCCGTGACCGCGCCGGCCTTCGCCGTCACCACGCCTCCCCCGGGCAGCGCCTTCTGGCCGTCGGGACCATACAGCTTGATCTCGACCACGGCGTCGGTGGCCCCCGGCACGGCGACTTCGAGGGCCGGTCCGGCGTCGGCGAAGCCGGGCTTTGCCTTGAGCGCGGCCAGCGCCGCGGGATCCTGGATGTCGAGGCCGGCGGCCACCTGGCTGACGGACGGGGCGGTGCCGGGGGTGATGAAGTCGACGCCGCCGGGTGTGAGGCCGCGGAGCACGCTTTGCTGGATCACGGCAGCCACCGGGCCGCCGGTGCTGCGGACCCGCACGCCGAGCCGTTCCTGTCCCGGCGCGAGCCCGGCCAGGATGATGGAGCGGGTGCTGCCGGGCGCCACCAGCAGGCCGCGGCTTCCGGGAGCCTGGATCGGGCCCTCGGAGCCAAAGAGGTCCAGGCTCACCGTCGCCGGCGTGCTGGAGGCATTGGTCAGGTTCAGGACTGCCGACCGGCCGAGCGCAGTGTTGGCGCCGACCAGCCAGAGATCGTTGCCGGGCTGCTGGCACGCGGCAGCCGCGGAACCCTGGAGGTCCCCGTCCTCTGCCGTGTAGCTCAGGACGGCGCCGGCAGCTGCCTGGTGGTTGTTCTGGGCATCGGCGCTGAGGACGCTGATGTTGTCCACCTCGCGCTGGGGCACGACGCCGGCGACCAGCACGGGCGTGCGGGCCGCAGCCGCGGAAGCCGGGGGCGCGGAAGCTGTGGGCGCGGCGCCCGGCGCGATGTCGGCGAGGGGGGCACCTTTAAGCGGGGCGAGCCGGCTGCCGGGGATGATGCCGGCGCTTGAGCCGAGCACGGCGGCGCTGACGGCTGTCTTCGCGGTGGCGGATTCCGGACTGAACTGGGGGTCGGTGCCCACGGGGGTGCCCTCAAGCAGCCGGGCCGGGCCCGGGCAGACCCCGACGCTGCTGCCGGCCGGAACCGCGGCGACGGGGGCCTCGAGCTGCCTGCTGGCGGGGTTCTGGGGCGTCAGCGACGCCGCCGATACCAGGCCGCCGCCCGCGGCAACGAGGGCCACCGCGGAGAGGATGCCGCCGATCACTCCGGCCCGCGGCAGCCGCCGCTTCCGCGGCGACGGACCCGTTTCAGCTTCCGTTTCGGTTTCTTTTTCGTTGTCGCCCTTAGACATGCTGATGTTCCTTACGCAGGGAGGCTTCGTCCCTGGACAGGCCGGTGTTGGACCGGCGGGCAGGCATGGGCACGGCGAGGAGGACGGTCAGCCCGATCATCACGGCCTGCGCAATTCCGATCAGGACGGCCCACGGCGCTTCGTAACGGATGCTTAACTGGCCGCCCTGGGCCGGCAGTGTGAAGGCCTGCGACCATCCCGACGTCGTTGAGGTCAGGCGGCGCCCGTCAAGCCAGGCGCTCCAGCCCGGATCGGCCCGCTCGGCGAGCACCACAAGGCGGCCCTCGGGGCCGGCCGGGACTGTGCCGGCCGCCGAGACTTCTTCGGACGGGAGCAGTCCGATGGCGGCGCCGCTGCCGTCCACTACCCGGACCCGGTGCGCGACGTCGGAGTCCGCGATGCCGGGCCGGTCCTGCGGGCTGACCCGCCAGAGCCAGCCCGTCCCCGTCTGGCCGACGGCGACAAGTCCGGGGACTGCGTCCATGCGGCTGGCCGTCAATTCGGAGGCTGAATCGGCAACCCGGAGCACGACAAAGCCGACGCCGAGCCGCTCGAGGTCCTCCCGCGGATCCACGCCTTCGCCGGCGACGATGGTGGCCACGACGTTCCGGAGCGATCCGGCGACGGCGTCGTCGTCGCGGACCGTCTCCTGGCCCGGCGCTCCCATGATGCCGCGGGCGGCGGCGATCGTTGAGAGTGCGTCCAGGGTGGTCCCGGCGCCGCGCATGAGTGTTGCGTCGAAGCTTCCGTCCTCGTTGCTGGCAATCAGGAGCGTCCTGGACTGTTCCGGGCCCTCGCCGCGATCAACCGCCGTTGCGGGCAGCGTGCGGGCTTGGGCAGGCTGGACGAGTCTCGGGGTCCCGAGACCGGAGGGTCCCGCGGTGGCTGCCGCTGCCTGTGTCGGTGTCTGCGACGTTGGCTGCAGCAGGTTTTGTGCGGTCCACACGGTGAACCCGGCCAGGGGCGCAGCCAGCAGCAGGACCATGGATGCCGCGGCCGTGCCGCGGATCAGGACCTTCCGTGCCAGCCCGGTACCGGCGGTCCGGTCGGCGGCGTCCAGGAGCCCTTCGGCTCCGATCAGGGCAGCGCCCAGGAACGCGAACGCGGCAGCCGAGACGGCGGGGCCGGGGAACGGCGTGACCAGGACCTCGGCGCTGGCGCCGGAGGCGACATGCCCGGCGAGCCAGCCGCCGGCCAGCATCAGGACGGCCACGGCCCACAGACCCCGTGCCGTCCGGGTGCGTCCGGCCAGCACAAGCCGGCGCGGCATGAAGAGTGCGGCCAGGGCCAGCAGCAGTACCGGCAGCCCCAACAGCAAGGCCAGCAGCAGTGCCCACGGCAGACCGGCCGGCCCGGCGGAACCTGCGGCGGACCCGCCGAAGGCGCTGAGCCCGGTGAGTCCGGCGCCGGCGTCGAAGTTCAGTGGCTGCCCCAGGGCCTGTTGCCACAGTGGGGCGGCGTCAAAACCGAGCGGCAGGCCCGGGTCGGCCAGGAGCGCCCGCGGCCGGTCCAGGACCGAGAAGGCGAAGGGCAGGAACAGTGACAGGCTGGGCAGGAGCGCCCACCACACCGTGCGGCCGCGCCGGCCCAACAGCACGCCGCAGAGGGCCACGACGGCCATGGACGGCAGCAGCAGCGAGGGCGCCGCGGCGGTGACTACGGCCAGGGCGAGCCCCGCGGCGGCCGCAGCCGTCCACGACGGCGTCCCGTTGACACCGGGACGGGCGGCCGGCGTGGGGATGAGCCGTCCCTGCCCCGGGGCCGGGACGGCATGGATGCCGCGGCCCGCGGCCGTGCCGGTCGCCCGGAGCAGCGCCAGGACGACCACCGGGATCATGACGTGCGCGACCAAGGCGCCGAGCCGGCCCTGGTTCACGGACACCTGGAGTGCCGGCGCCGCGGCCCACAGCAGGGCGGCCGAAAGGCGCAGCCTCCGGCGGGCAGTCAGGGCGCCGGCAGCGAACCACGCGCCCAGCGCAGACAGCGGCATGGCGAGGATCAACAACCAGCCCACGCCGCCGTTGGCATCGCCGGCACCGAGCACACCGAGCACCCACAGCAGGTAGCCAAAGGGGTCGCCGTGGCCCGGCAGGCCCGCGCCCAGACTGATCCACCAGGTCGAGGCATGGTTCCAGATTTCGGAGAGGCGCAATGAGACGGGGATCAGCGCGCCGCCGGAGACGGCCGGAGCCCGGAACAGGCTAAGCAGCCCTGTCAGGGAGACCGCCAGGGTCAGGAGGATGGCCAGCACCGCACCGCTGCCCACCCAGCCGCGGTCCGGGGTGGCGATGGCGGCGAAATCGTCAGCATTGCCGGTGTTCCCGGTGGGCTGCTCGGCCAGCGGACCGGGACCTGTCAACTCGCTGCCGAAGTCGTCGGCGCCGAGCGCCTCAATCAGGGAGCGCCGGTGCGCCCAGACCTCACGGCGCGGCGTCTGCAGTCCTTTCATGACGGAGCGCCGGATCCGGCGGGTGCGCGCGGCATTGCGGCGTCCGCGGACCACCGCCGCCGGGCGGCCCAGCGCGGCAAAGGTCGCCAGCAGTTGGGAGAACCCGTGCCCCGGGTCCTTGACCGCAATGCTCAGGACGAGTTTGAAGAGGCTGCCCAGGAGGGCGCCGGCCGCGTGCAGCGGGACTTTCCAGCCGGCCGCGTGCTTGAGCCGCAGGTGCACCTGCGCCTTGCGTGCGGCCGTCGCGTTGCCAAGGGCGTGGGGACGGTGCGAGACATGGAACATTCGGGCGCTGGGGACCACCACCACGCGGTGCCCGGCGAGACGGTTGCGCCAGCAGAAGTCGACGTCGTCGCCGCTGCCGGGCAGGGCCGGATCGAAGCCCCGGAGCTCCTCCCAGATGTCGCGGCGGACCAGCATGCCGGCGGAATTGACCGCAAAGGTATCGCTGCGGCCGTCGTACTGGCCCTGGTCGAGCTCGTCGGCGTCGATCAGCGTCAGCCGCTCGGCCCAGCGGCTCGTGGAGAGCCCGACGTCGATCAGCCGCCGCTCGGCATGCCAGTCCAGCTGCTTGCAGCCTGCCACCGTGACCGACGGCGCCCGCTCGACCGCACGGAGGAGTTCGGCCAGGGCCTCGGGTGCCGGTGCGGCGTCGTCGTGCAGCAGCCAGATCCAGTCGGTGCCCAGCGCCGTGGCGGCGGAGCCCTCCGCAGGCCACGGCGCGAGGGCCTTGAGCCCGGCCATGACGGCTCCACCCATGCCGGACCTGGGCTGGTCGAAGACAGTGACGTTGGCCTTGCCCAGTTCCTGTTCAAGGAGGGCGGCGGAGTGGTCGCGGGATCCGGTGTCGACACCGATCACGGCGTCGGCGGGCCGTGTTTGGGCCGCCAGCGCCGCAAGGGTCCTGGGGAGAAAATCACCGCCGTCGTGGGAGACCACGACGGCGGTGACTCGTACTTCTTGAAGAATTAGACTGCTCGCTTCCTAAGCCGGCGCCGCTCGCGCTCGGAGAGGCCTCCCCAGATCCCGAAGCGCTCGTCGTTGGACAAGGCGTACTCGAGGCACTGGGAACGCACGTTGCAGGCGCCGCAGACTTTCTTGGCGTCGCGGGTGGAGCCGCCCTTTTCGGGGAAGAAGGCTTCGGGATCAGTCTGGGCGCACAGGGCATCGGTCTGCCAGCCGAGCTCGCCCTCGTCGTCGAATTCCTGCCGGGACGGCAGGCCGATCCAGACCGGCTGCCCGGCGGTACCGGAACCGGGCGAATGGAGCTCCATCGGCGGGTCGAGGGGATCGGTGTCATGATCCGGGCCGGACAGGAGCTCGTCGTGCGCTGCGAGGAAGGCCGTGGCGGCCTCCTGCAGGGAATCCTTGGTGTGTTCGTTATAGCGGTCAGCTGCGTCCGGATCCGCCGGATCTACGTACCAGTCAGTCGGCACGCCGCGTGACCGGTATTTCGCCGTGGCCTGGCCGGCAACTACGGCATCTTCATGGATACGCTCTGCTAGCCCCATGGCGTCCCCCTCCTGATTTGCAGCCACTGCAAGACCCCCTTGGACACTCGGTTGAGTGCCGGTTTTTGTGCAGTGGCTTTAGATAACTAATTACACGCGTGTAAGTATCCGGGAGTCAAGCCACGGCGGAGATAATAATCAACTTGATACACAAAGTGGAGGCACGCCACGCCCGGAATTTTTTCTCCTCTCCCGCGAGAACCCGCGGAATAATCAGGGTACTGAGCACTTTTGGGGCTTTTCATTGAATTTTCGGGAAATTTTCCCGCGCCCTGCGCGGACCCCGCCGAACGCCGGGGCCGCCGGGGTGACGGACGTCACGGAGCCGGGGACTGATCGGCCGCGACAACAGCCGTGGCAAGATGAGGGCATGAGCATTCCGGCAATCGACCTGATGACAGCGCTGCGGTCCGGCCAGGCCACGGCGCCCCGGCTGACCTGGTACGGCCCCGATTCGGAACGGGTTGAACTCTCTGGCCGCGTGCTGGACAACTGGGTCGCGAAGACTTCCAACCTGCTGCAGGACGAACTCGACGCCGAACCGGGCATGCGGCTGCGCCTGGACCTGCCCGCGCACTGGAAGTCGGTGATCCTGGCCCTCGCGGCCTGGCAGCTTGGCATGGAAGTGGTCTTCGACGACGCGGAGGCTGACCTGCTTGCCACCGCGGACCCGGGTCCGGGCGCTGCCGCGGGCGGGTTCGACGCCGTCCTGGCCGTGTCTTTGCCGGCACTGGCCATGCGGTGGACGGGTGAACTGCCCAGCGGCGTCCTCGACTACGCCGCCGAGGTCCGCTCCCACGGCGACATTTTCATGCCCCACGTGGATCCGGAGGCGGGACGTCTCGCCGTCCGGACCTCCGACGGCGCAGTCCATGCGCACGGGGCGCTCCTGGACGGCTTTGCCGCGGCCCAGGGCCCCGGGCTGCGGCTGCTCGTTCCGGCGGCCGACGGCCTCGAAACCGTCCTTGCGCAGTCATTGGGAACCTGGAAGGCCGACGGTTCCGTGGTCCTGGTGCACCCCGAGGTAGAGGTGACCGGCAAACTGCGGGACGCCGAGCGCATCAGCGGGAACTGATCCCCACGCGCTGAATCCCCGGCACTGATTCCCGGGCACCGATCCCCAGCCGCTGATTCCCCGGGACGGCGGTTCCTTAGGCCGGCGGGCCTGGCAGTTCCGGATCGTTGACGGGTTCCCTGACTGCTGCCGTGGCAACCGGCTGGGAGTGCGGGTGCCGTTCGATGATCTCGTGGTCGTGCGAGAACTCGGGCTCTGCGTCGAGTTCCTGGTTGAACACCAGGAAGCGGTAGGCAAAGAACCGGACCACGGTCGCGACCAGGATGCCGACCACCCCGGCGAGGAAGAGCATGTTCTTGTCGGTGACTCCCATGCCGTACTTCGCGACGGCGGTCAGGCCGGTGGAGATGCCGATGCCGATCCCGTTGATGATGAGGAACATCACGAACTCGCGCAGCACGTTGGCCTGCCGGCGGTGCCGGAACGTCCAAAAACGGTTCGCAACCCAGGAAAAGACCGTCGCCACGCTGGCCCCGAAGAAGCGGGCCTTGGCCTCACTGTCGGTCATGGGACCGTGCATCAGGTAAAACGTCAGTCCGTTGTCGATGACGAACGCGATGCCGCCGACGGCACCGAACTTGGCCACTTCGCGCCAGAACAGCGAGGCAAGCCCGCGCATGCGCTCGTTAAGTGTAGTAATCATGACCCTCCGTGGCCTTCTGGAACTGTCGGCCATTGGGCCAAACGCCCATTTTAGCGCCGTTTCCCGGGAGTCCGCCCGCAGCGGCCGCTCAGACGGCTCCCTGCGGACCCGGCGGCGGGCGCCGGGCGGGCGGGTGCGAAACCCCCGTCCCGGCACCGTTCCCGCGCTTGCCAATCCCCAAAAGCCGGGTTCCCGTGAGGTTTTCGGTAGGCTGGGACTTGTGACTTTTCCTGTAATCGGTGTTGTTGGCGGCGGCCAGCTTGCCCGCATGATGGCCCCTGCCGCGACCGCCCTGGGCTTTGAGCTCCGTGTTCTCGCCGAAGGCGAGGACGTCTCCGCAGTCTCTGCCGTGGCTAACGCCCCGGTTGGCGACTACAAGGACCTGGAGCATCTGCTCGAGTTCTCCCGCGGCCTCGACGTCCTGACCTTCGACCACGAACACGTCCCCACGGCGCACCTGCGGTCCTTGATCGGTGCCGGCGTGAACGTCCATCCCGGCCCGGATGCCCTGGTCAACGCCCAGGACAAGCTGGTGATGCGCGCCGCGATCGACCGGCTCGAGCTTCCGAACCCCACGTGGGCCTCCGTCGCCAATGTCGCGGACCTCGTCGCCTTCGGCGAGCAGACCGGCTGGCCGGTGGTGTTGAAAATGCCCCGCGGCGGCTACGACGGCAAGGGCGTGCGCATCGTGTCCTCGGCCGAGGACGCGGCAGCCTCCGCCGACTGGTTCGAGGCCATGTCCCCCCTGCTGGCCGAAGCCAAGGTGGAATTCAGCCGGGAGCTCTCGGCCATGGTCGCGAGGACGCCTGACGGTGAAACACGGGCCTGGCCGGTGGTGCACACCATCCAGGTGGACGGGGTGTGCGATGAAGTCATTGCCCCGGCCCTGGACATCTCCGTCGATGTTGCCGCAGCCGCGGAAAACGCCGCGGTCCGGATCGCCGGCGAACTCGGCGTGACCGGTGTCATGGCCGTCGAACTCTTCGAGACCCCCGGCGTGGGCGCCGGGTTCCTGATCAATGAACTCGCCATGCGCCCGCACAATACCGGGCACTGGACCCAGGACGGCTCGGTGACCAGCCAGTTCGAGCAGCACCTGCGGGCCATCCTGAATCTGCCGCTGGGCGCCACTGACCTGCTGGGGCCCGTCGTGGTAATGAAGAACTTCCTCGGCGGCGCCAACCAGGACCTCTATTCCGCCTTCCCCGCCGCCCTCGCGAGCGAGCCGGCCGCGAAGGTGCACTGCTACGGCAAGGCCGTCCGGCCCGGCCGGAAGATCGGCCACGTCAACCTGGTCGGGACCTCAGCCGCCGACGTCGACTCCGTGCGGCAGCGGGCCACCACCGTGGCCGACATCATCCGGAACGGCCGGGCCCACACCGGCGCAATGCCGGCAACCTCCGAGGAGACCGCATGAGCACCGCAGCCAGCCCCGAAGCCAACAAAGCGGGAAACCCCCTCGCCGGCGCCCGCGCGGGCACCCCGCTCGTGGGCCTCGTGATGGGCTCGGATTCGGACTGGCCGGTCATGGAAGCCGCCGCCGAAGCCCTCGCCGAGTTTGGAATCCCGTTCGAGGCCGACGTCGTCTCGGCCCACCGGATGCCCACGGAGATGATCCGCTACGGCCAGACGGCCCACGAGCGCGGTCTTCGCCTGATCATTGCCGGCGCCGGCGGCGCCGCGCATCTTCCCGGCATGCTGGCCTCGGTCACTCCCCTGCCGGTGATCGGCGTCCCCGTGCCGTTGAAGACCCTGGACGGCATGGATTCCCTGCTGTCCATCGTGCAGATGCCGGCAGGCGTTCCGGTCGCCACCGTCTCGATCGGCGGCGCGCGCAACGCCGGCCTCCTGGCCGTGCGCATGCTGGCCTCGGGCACGGACGAACTGGCAGTCCAGCTCCGGGCGGACCTCCTGGAGTTCGCCCAGGAGCTGAACGACGTCGCAACCCGGAAGGGCGCGAACCTCCGGCACAAGGTCAGCGAAGTGTTCGCCGCCGGAAACGTCACCCCGCGTAGCGGCAATTAAGGCAGCCATTAGGAATCCCGGCATGAGCAGCAGCTACGCCCCCACACACCGCCCTGAGCAGTCCGGGCGGGCACTGGGCGACCCGGTCCGGCACCCCTCCGGCGCCCCGTCCCCGGTGCTCACCAAGCGGGCGTTCGTCCTGATCCTCATGACGCTGCTGGTTCCCGGCAGCGCCCAAACCGTCGCGGGCAGCCGCCGGCTTGGACGGGCCGCGCTGCGCGTGACCTTCACGGTCTGGGCGCTGGCCCTGCTGGCCGTGCTGCTCCTGCTCGTGTCCCGCTCCACGCTGATCAACCTCCTCACCGGCACGGTGCCCTCGCTCCTGCTGGTGCTCGGCCTCGCCTGCCTGGCCATCGGCTGGGCCGCCCTGTTCCTGAACACCTTGCGGCTGATCCGGCCCGGGACGCTCGCCCCCAGGATCCGTCCCGCGGTGGTGCTGGCGCTCGTGCTGGCCATGATCCTCAGCAGCGGATCCCTGGGCTACGCGGCCTATCTGCTCAATATCAGCCGCAACGCCATCGGCAGCATCTTCTCCGGCTCCGGCCCCACCCTTGAGCCGTCCGATGGCCGGTACAACTTCCTGATGATGGGCGGCGACGCCGGAGCGGACCGCACGGGCCGCCGCCCGGACAGCCTCTCGGTGATCAGCGTCGATGCCAAGACCGGCAGCACGGCGA
The DNA here is from genome assembly GCF_056398725.1 of Arthrobacter sp. 01T425. Lineage (NCBI taxonomy): Bacteria > Bacillati > Actinomycetota > Actinomycetes > Micrococcales > Micrococcaceae > Arthrobacter > Arthrobacter sp. 01T425. The sequence continues at coordinate 34,548 of NZ_JBFTPY010000008.1, forward strand.
TCATCTCCGTGCCCCGCAACCTCCAGAACGCCCAGTTCAGCGCGGAGTCGCCGATGCGCCAGGTGTACCCGGATGGCTACAACTGCGGCGACGAATGCCTGATCAACGCGATCAACACCGAGGTCACCAACCAGCACCAGGACCTCTATCCCGGGGTGGCCGACCCCGGGGCGCAGGCCACCCTCGAAGCGGTGTCCGGAACGCTGGGCATCAAGGTCCAGGCCTACGTGCTCGTGGACATGGACGGTTTTTCCAAGCTCATCGACGCCATGGGCGGCATCCGGATCAAGGCCGGCGGCTGGGTCCCCATCAGCGGGCCGATGGTGGATGAGGCCAACGGCATCCACGGCATGCCGGACGGTTGGATTCCGGCCGGAGACCAGACGCTCGACGGCTTCCACGCCCTCTGGTACGGCCGGTCCCGGGAATTCGTGGACGACTATGCCCGCATCCAGCGCCAGCAGTGCGTGCAGCAGGCGATGCTGAAGCAGCTCGACCCGGCAAAACTGCTGGCCAAGTTTGAGGACATCGCCAAGGCTGGCACCAAGGTGGTCGAGTCGAACATCTCCTCCGGCCAGCTCGGCAGTTTCGTGGACCTGGCCATGAAGGCCAAGGGGCAGGATGTCAGCCGCCTGACCATCGGTCCGCCGGACTTCGACGCCGCCTTCTCCACGTCCCCGGACTTCGACGTCATCCACGCGCGGGTGGCCAAACTGCTGGCCAGCCCGTCCGCCGGTGCCGCAGCCGCAACTGACGATGCGGTCCTGCAGCCCGGAACGGCCGCCGGGCCGGTCTCGGCCGCCGGCCCCGTCCCGGCCACCGATCCCCCGCCCGCACCGTCGGACTTCACCCCCGTGACCACCACGCCGGACGGCGAGCAGATCACCGAAGAGATGCTGAACCAGTTCAAGCGCAACGGCGACGAACAGTCCATCCGCGACCTCGTCGCCACCAACGGACAGTGCGCGCCGCTCTAACCCCGGCAGCAGCCTTGACCGCAGCAGTGCGACCACATTTCTTTGACGAGACATTTCATTGATCAGACAGGGACCAGGCCATGTACGAACTTGAGAACGTCCTCCGGCCCTACGCCTGGGGCTCCCCGACGGCCATCGCCGGGCTGCTGGGCAGGCCGGCTTCCGGCGGTCCTGAAGCGGAGCTTTGGATCGGCGCCCACCCGGGCTCCCCGTCCGTCGCGCTGACGCCGGCGCCCGGCGGTGCCGGCCGGCACGCACCCGCAACGCACGACGGCGGACGGCTGCCGCTGGACGCCCTGATCGCCGGGGATCCGGAACATTGCCTGGGCAGCGCGAGCGTGGCCGCTTTCGGTCCGCGCCTGCCGTTCCTGCTCAAAATCCTCGCGGCCGAGGCGCCCTTGTCCCTGCAGGTGCACCCGACGCTCGCCCAGGCCCGGGAGGGCTTCGCGCGCGAGGAAGCCGCCGGCGTCGACCCTGCCGCGACGGAGCGCAACTACAAGGACGATAACCACAAGCCCGAAATGATCTTCGCGCTGACTCCGTTCGAGGCCCTCTGCGGGTTCCGGCCGGCCGCGGAATCCCGTGCGGTCTTCCAGCATCTGGCGGCGTGCTTCGAGCTCGCCGGGCTGGAGCTGCCGCCGCTGGTCCCGCAACTGCTCGAGGACCTGGCGCAGCCGGACGAACCCGCGGCCCTGCGCTCCGCCTTCGAACGCCTCATCTCCGGCGGCGGGGACGTCGCCGAGGCGACGGCGACGATCGTTGCGGCTCTCGTCTCCGGTGCCCCGATGGCCGGGCACGAGGCGGAACTGTCCACCGCGGTGAGCCTGAACGGCCGGTACCCCGGAGATCCGGGAGTGCTGATTTCCCTGCTGCTGAACCGGATTTCCCTCGCCCCCGGTGAGGCCGTGTACCTCCCGGCCGGCAATGTCCATGCCTACCTGCACGGCCTCGGCATCGAGGTCATGGCGTCCTCGGACAACGTGCTCCGCGGCGGGCTCACGCCGAAATTCGTCGACGTGCCGGAACTGCTGAAGACCGTGGCGTTCGAGGCCGTCGAGGTGCCCATGCTCCCCGCCGAGACCACCATGCTGGGCCAGGAACTCTTCCGGCCGCCGTTCCGGGAATTCCAGCTGCAGCGAATTGTTGTGGCGCCCGGCGCGGAGCCCGTCCCGCTGGCGCAGTCCGGTGCCGCCGTCGTCATTGTCACCCACGGCTCCGTCCGCCTCGACTCCCCCAAGGGCGAGCTCCGGCTGGAAAGGGGCGCCAGTGCCTTCCTGCCCGCCGCCGAGGCACCGGTCAATGTCCACGCCGTCTCCGGCGCCACCGGCCCCGCCCTGGCATTTGCCGTCACCACCGCATTGGAAGCCTGACACCATGGATTATTTCCTGCAGAGCCCCCAGTGGGCACAGTTCCAGCGTTCGCTGGGACGCACCGTCCACGAACAGTCCGGGCCCGGGTGGCGCTTCCTTGCGGTGGAGGAATCCAATCCGGCCGGCAAACTGCTGTACTCCCCGTACGGCCCGGTCGCCGAGTCACTGGCAGCGTTCGACGCCGCACTGGCGGCCCTGACGGACCTCGCCCGGACCAGCGGGGCCGTGTTTGTCCGGGTTGAGCCGGTCACCGCAGGATTCACCGCAGCCGAAGCCGACTCGGTACTCCGCAGCCGCGGCCTGCAGCCGGCCCCGGCCAGCCAGCAGCCCGAGCTCAGCTGGATTGTGGACCTCGACCGGGATTTCAAGGACGTCCTGGCGGATATGAAGCCGGCGAACCGGAACCTGTTCCGCAACATCCACAAGAAGGGCGTGAGCTTCCGCTCCAGCCAGGATCCGGCAGAGATCGCCGTCCTTCTGGAGTTCTTGCACATGACGGCCGCCCGCAACGGCTTCAAGCCGCAAAGCGACGAATACCTGACCCAGGTGGCCCGCTCGCTGATGCCGGCCGGCGCGGCGACGCTGTTCATCGCGGAGCTCGACGGCCACCCCATCGCCGCAGCCCTGGCCTACGACTCGGCCGACACCCGGACCTACGCGCACGCCGCCCTGGACGACACCCACCGCAAACTCAGCGCGGGCATCCCCCTGCTTGTCACCTTGATCGCGGACGCCCAGGCGAAGGGCCTCAAGCACGTGGATCTCTGGGGCGTGGCGCCGGAGGACCAGCCCGACCACAAATGGGCCGGGTTCACGGCGTTCAAGAAGTCGTTCGGGGGCCGCGGGATCGCGTATCCCGGAACGTGGGACCTGCCGGTCCGGAAGGTGCGCTACGGCAGCTACCAGCTGGCCCGCAAAGGCGCCCAGCTCGCGAAGAAGCTGCGCGCCCGGTCCCGGGCCCTCGCAAACCGCTAAGGGCCCAGCAGGCGGCACCGGCCACCGGGTCGCCCCGGCCAGCCGGGCCGCTGTTTCCCGGTGGCCGGTGTTGGTGGGGGCGTTAGTTGGCCGTAATGGCGTGCCGCTGGGCGTCGTAGGCGCTGGCCACCATCTGCTCCACGGAGTGCCGCATCTTCCAGTCGAGATCGCGGGCGGCCAGCGTGCCGTCGGCCACGATCCGGTCCGGATCCCCTGCCCGCCGCGGACCGATTTCGGGTTCGAAATCGATCCCCGTGACGTCGGCCATCGCCGTCATGATCTGGCGCACGGACAGCCCGTCCCCGGATCCGAGGTTGTACACCCGCTCCAGCGGCTTGTCCGCCTCGAGCGCCTGGGCGGCGGCCACATGCGAGGTGGCCAGGTCCGCCACGTGCACGTAGTCGCGCACGCAAGTTCCGTCCGGCGTGTTGTAGTCGATGCCGTTGATGCGCGGCGTCTTACCGGCCGTGAGCGCCCGCAGCACGATCGGGAAAAGGTTGTGGGGGCTGGTGTCGTAAAGCTCGGGCGCACCTGAGCCGACCACGTTGAAATACCGCAGCGAGGTGTGGCTCAGGCCCCGGGCCCTGCCCTGGTCACGGATCAGCCACTCGCCGATGAGTTTGCTCTCGCCGTAGGGCGATTCCGGGTTGGTGGGCGTCGCTTCGGTGACGATGTCGCCGGTGGGCGTGCCGTAGGTGGCCGCGGACGAGGAGAACACCAGTTTGTCGACGCCGGTGAGCTCCATGGCCTTGAGCAGTTGCGCGGTGCCCGTGACGTTCTGTTCATAAGTCAGCAGCGGCTCCTGGACGGAAACCCCCGCGTACTTGAAACCGGCCAGGTGGATCACCCCGGTCACCGCGTGCTCCCGCAGCGTACGGGCCACGAGGTCGGCGTCGAGGATGCTGCCATGGATGAACGGCACATCGGCCGGCACGAACTCACGGTGCCCGCTGGAGAGGGAGTCAATCACCACCGGCTGAATCCGGGCACCGCGCAAAGCGGAAACCACATGAGAACCGATATATCCTGCACCGCCAGTTACGAGCCACGTCATGGCTCCACCCTATCTAATCCCACGGGCCCCGGCCGCCGCACCGCAATAGACACGTCATCATGCACCTGGTTTAAGACGACGAATCCCGGACCGCGGAGGCGGCCCGGGATTCGCTGCGCTCTATCGTGCAGTTCAGTGTTGCCGTTCAGGTGCTAGCTCCTGCGGGCGTAGCCTTCCCACTTGCTGGCCTGGTGTTCGCCGTCGACAAAGCGGATCGTGCCGGACTTGGAGCGCATCACGATGGACTGGGTGAGGACCTTGTCCTTGGAGTAGCGGACGCCCTTGAGGAGGTCGCCGTCGGTGATGCCGGTGGCCGCGAAGTAGCAGTTGTCGCTGGAGACGAGGTCGTTGGTCGAGAGCACGCGCTCCAGATCGTGGCCGGCGTCGATCGCCTTCTGCTTCTCTTCGTCGCTCGTGGGCCACAAGCGGCCCTGGATGACGCCGCCGAGGGACTTGATGGCGCAGGCCGCGACGATGCCTTCCGGGGTTCCGCCGATGCCCATGAGGGCGTCGACTCCGGTGCCGGCACGCGCAGCGGCGATGGCCCCCGCGACGTCGCCGTCCATGATGAACTTCGTGCGGGCGCCGGCTTCGCGGATTTCCTCCACGAGGGGGCGGTGCCGGTCGCGGTCCAGGATCATGACGTTGAGCTGGTTGACCTTGACGCCCTTGGCCTTGGCGATCAGGTGCAGGTTCTGCTTGACCGGCAGACGCAGGTCCACCATGTCGGCCGCTTCCGGGCCGGTGACGAGCTTTTCCATGTAGAACACGGCGGAGGGATCGAACATGGAGCCGCGTTCGGCGACGGCCAGGACGGCCAGGGCATTGTTGATGCCAAGGGCGGTCAGCCGGGTTCCGTCGATGGGGTCGACGGCGACGTCGCACTCGGGGCCGGTGCCGTCACCGACGTGCTCGCCGTTGAACAACATCGGGGCTTCGTCCTTCTCGCCCTCACCGATGACAACGACGCCGTTGAAGTGCACGGTCTGCAGGAAGGAGCGCATGGCGTCCACGGCGGCGCCGTCGGCCTTGTTCTTGTCGCCGAAACCCACCCAGTGGCCGCCGGCGATGGCCGCGGCTTCCGTGACGCGGACAAGTTCCAGCGCGAGGTTGCGGTCAGGCTCATCGATCCCGACGGCGAGCGACGGGGAAAGCGTGGAGTACTTCTGGGACATGGGCGCTGGTGTCACGTGAACCTCTTCTTCGAGTGGCGGTCGTTGAACCCGTACGGCCAGGATCGATCCGTCGCGGTGATTCGTCTGATATTGATCATAGTCGGGGCGGACCCGGAAGGTCATGGGATGACCGGCGCGTGACGCACTTCACCGTCGGAGGGGCCGCTGCGCCGCGAATGTGAGATCGGCCCGGACATGCGCGACTATAGAGGGGTGAGTGAATTGCAGGACGCTTCCCCCGCCGCCCCCGGTTCGCCGGCTGGCAGCGCCCCCGCGGCAGACCCGCCCCCTTCCGGACAGCCCGTGAAGCCCGTCATCGCCGCCGCGGCGGCCAAACGCGCCAACGCCTCCGTGATGGGCATGATCATCGCCCTGGTGGTGAGCATCGCCGCGTTCCTGCCGATCGTCCTCATGAACCCGTCTCCGAAGACCGACGGTTACCGGCCCAACGTCAACGTCAGCGCCACCGCGCAGAACGCGGCGGGTGTGGCGGGATTCACACCCGTGGCGGCCGATACCGGCGACACATTCCGCGCCAACTACGCCCGTTGGGAGTCCGGCGCCGGCAGCGGCGTCCCCGCCTGGGAAGTCGGCTACCTGACGCCCAAGGAATCCTTCATCGCCCTCGTGCAGACCCGCACGGCCAACCCCACCTGGCTCCTGCAGCAGACCAAGAACGCTCCCGTGACCGGCACCCGCAATGCCGGCGGCCGCGACTGGGAACTGCGCGACACCGGCAAGGGCGAGAAATCCATGGTGCTGACTGATCGCGGCACCACCGTCATCCTCTCCGGATCCGCGACGCTGGAGGAGTTCTCCGCCCTGGCCACCGCCGTGGTGAAGTCGCTCGAAAGCAATCTGCCCGCCGGGGCATCGTCCAGCACGCCAGGCGCAACAGTTTCACCTTCGGCCAGCCCTTCACCGTAAAGTGGCCACGTGGCTACTTATCTGACTCCCGCACTCGCCTGGCAGCGTCTCCGTGAAGGCAACAAGCGTTTTGTCGCCGGCACGTCCTCACACCCCAACCAGGACGCGTCGCGACGCTCGTCGCTGGTTGAAAACCAGCACCCCTTCGCGGTGATCTTCGGTTGCGCCGACTCCAGGCTTGCCGCCGAAATCATCTTCGACCTCGGCCTCGGGGACGCCTTTGTGGTCCGCACCGCCGGCCAGGTGATCGACGACGCCGTGCTTGGCTCGCTGGAATACAGCGTCAGCGAACTGGACGTCCCTCTGATCGTCGTCCTGGGGCACGACAGTTGTGGTGCTGTCACTGCAACCAAGAACGCCGTGGAAACCGGCCAGATGCCGGTCGGTTTCATCCGCAGCCTGGTGGAGCGGATCACCCCGTCCGTGTTGACCTCGCTGCGTAACAATCAGACCGACGTCAACGACATGGTGGTCGAGAACGTCAAGCAGACCTCGCAGCGGCTGGTGGACAGTTCCCGGGTGATTTCGGGCGCAGTCGACAGCGGCCGCACCGCCGTGATCGGCCTCGCCTACAGCCTGGCTGACGGCCGGGCCGATCTCGTTTCCAGCATCGGCAGGCTGTAAACCCCGGCGCCCGGCCGTCGCAGCCTGCTCACGGTTTTCGGTGGGACTCCTACTCCCAATAAGCTAGCCCCATGACTTCCACAGATGAGTTGAACACCGAAGAGTTCCGCATTGAACACGACACGATGGGCGAAGTCCGCGTTCCCGTGAACGCCCTGTACCGCGCACAGACGCAGCGGGCAGTCGAGAACTTCCCCATCTCCGGCAAGACCTTGGAGCGCGCCCACATCGAAGCCCTGGCACGGGTGAAGAAGGCCGCCGCCCAGGCAAACGCAGAACTGGGGGTGCTCGACGGCGAGCTCGCCCAGGCGATTGCCGACGCAGCCGACCAGGTTGCGGCCGGCAAGTACGACGGCGACTTCCCGATTGACGTCTTCCAGACCGGCTCCGGCACGTCCTCGAACATGAACACCAACGAGGTCATCGCCGAGCTCGCCACGCGTGCCCTCACGTCTGCCGGAAGCGACAAGGTTGTGCACCCGAACGACCACGTCAACGCCTCGCAGTCCTCCAATGACGTCTTCCCCACGTCCGTCCACGTCGCCGCCACGTCCGCCCTGATCAACGATCTGATCCCGGCCCTCGGCTACCTGGCGGAGTCGCTGGAGCGCAAGGCCACCGAATTCAAGGACGTCGTGAAGTCCGGCCGCACGCACCTCATGGACGCCACCCCCGTCACGCTGGGCCAGGAGTTCGGCGGCTACGCAGCGCAGGTCCGCTACGGCATCGAGCGCATCAACGCCGCCCTCCCCCGCGTCGCCGAGGTCCCGCTTGGCGGCACCGCCGTGGGCACCGGCATCAACACGCCGGCCGGATTCCCGGAGCGCGTGATCGAACTGCTGGCGGCCGACACCGGACTGCCCCTGACCGAGGCCCGCGACCACTTCGAGGCCCAGGCCAACCGGGACGGCCTCATCGAAGCGTCCAGCCAGCTGCGCAACATCGCGATTTCCTTCATGAAGATCAACAATGACCTGCGCTGGATGGGCTCCGGCCCCAACACCGGCCTCGGCGAAATCGCCATCCCGGACCTGCAGCCGGGCTCGTCGATCATGCCGGGCAAGGTCAACCCCGTCATCTGCGAAGCCTCCATCATGGTCTGCGCCCAGGTGATCGGCAACGACACCGCCATCGCGTGGTCCGGCACCAACGGCGCCTTCGAACTCAACGTCGGCATCCCGGTCATGGCCGCCAACCTCCTTGAATCCGTGCGCCTGCTGGCCAACACCAGCCGCGTCATGGCCGACAAGATGATCGACGGCATCACCGCCAACGTCGAGCGCGCCCGCTTCCTCGCCGAGGCCTCGCCGTCGATTGTGACCCCGCTGAACAAGTTCATCGGCTACGAGAACGCCGCCAAGATCGCCAAAAAGGCCGTGGCCGAGGGCCTGACCATCCGTGAGACGGTCGTCTCCATGGGCTTCCTCGAGCGCGGCGAACTGACCGAAGAGCAGCTGGACACCGCCCTGGACGTCATGTCCATGACGCGCCCGCCGCACAAGGCCTGACGGCTCCGGGCGGCGCCGCCCCCGAAGAGTACAAACCCCGACGGCCGGCATCCTTCCTGGAAGGGTGCCGGCCGTCGGCATGTCTGCACCGGAGGTCAGAACTTAGACCCTGGGCGGTTCCCCGCCGGCGGCCTCCCGCTCCTGCGCCGTGTACGCCGCCGCGGCCGCGGCATCCGCCATGCTGGCACCGCCGATCCGTGCCTCCCGCAACCGCCGCGTCTTGGCGGACTGGACGGAGAAGGCAGCATCGACGTTCCCGGCGGCATAGGTCAGGGCGTCTTCGGCGCGGATGCCGAGGCCGCCGGCGGTCAATACGGCGTCCTGGTTGGCGCCCAAATACGTGAACTGCCAGCCCCACTGGCTCTGCTGCCGCTGGACCAGGGCCTTGACCAGCTCGCCCGTGGCCTCGCGCGAGGAGTTCTCGTGGCCGTCCGTCAGCACGGCCACCAGCACAGTGCCGGGGCGCTCATCCTCCGGAAGGGCCGCCAGTTCCGCACCCGCTTCGCCGATCAGCCTGACCATGGCGTCGTGCAGGGCGGTGCTGCCCCGCGGCTGCAGGTCCAGGGCCGGCACGTCCTGGATGTCCACCGAGGCGTAGACGCGCTCGTAGGTGTCATCGAACTGCGCCAGCGACAGCCGGCACCGGCCCGCCACTGCCCGCTGTTCGCGGATGAACGCCGCAAACCCGCCCACAGTGTCATCGGCGATGGCGCTCATCGACCCGGAACGGTCCAGGAGGACGTACACGTGCGTCAGGGCTGAATCTGTCATGCTTCCCCATTTCCGGCCCCCGACGGAGCTTCTGCCTCGTCGCGGGCCACCTGTTGCCAGCGGTATGGCTGGACAGGAGCAGGCTACGGCCGGGCAGCGACATTATTGCCGGCAACAGCCCAAACAACCCAAACAGCCCAAACAGCCCAAAGTTTCTTTTGCACTATTTATAATTTAGTGCAAAAATACACTTCATGGGAAACAGTGCAATTACCTCAGGCGGCCTCCGCGAGCGCAAGCGGGCCGCAACACGGGCGGCGATCACCGCCGTCGCGCGTTCCCTGACCGCCGAACGCGGCCTCAGCGGCTACACCGTGGAGGAAGTCTGCGAGCGCGCGGGCATCTCCCGCCGGACCTTCTTCAACTACTTCCCTGCCAAGGAAGATGCGATCCTGGGCCACGTCGACGACGACTTTCCGGAAGAGGTGGTGGCCCGGTTCATGGCGGGCGGCGCGGGTTCGCCCGCCGGGGAAATCTCGGCCTCACTCCTCGCCGACCTCGTGCGCCTGTCCCTTGATCTGTCGGAGCGGATGAGCGGCTCCGAGGAAGAGACCCGCCAGCTGATCGGGGTGATCAAGAAGGAGCCCCAGCTGATGCTGAAGATCATCGGCGCAACCGAGGAACGTGAGGCCGACTTCGCCCGGCTGCTAGCGGCCAGGGAAGGCGTACCTGCCGATCATCCCGTAGTCCGCATGGCCGTGGCCCTCCTCGGAAACGTCGCCAGGAAAACCAGCGCCGACTACTTCTCCGAGGGCAACGCCCGCCCCTACAAGGACTTGCTGCTGGAAAACATTGCAGCAGCCCGCACGCTCTTCTCCCTGCCGTTCACCATGTCCCAGTTCGACACAGTCCACTTCGACGGAGTCGAGTCAAATACAGTCCAGCCCAACCCTTCCGAAGGAGCGCAATGAGCGCCGCCGTCAGCACCAAGCCAGCAGCCGAGCCGCTGCTGCTGACCCAGAAACGCATCTGGATCATCTTCTCCGCCCTCATCGCGGGCATGCTGCTCTCCAGCCTTGACCAGACCATCGTCTCCACCGCCATGCCGACGATCGTCGGCAAGCTCGGCGGCGTGGAACACCAGGCCTGGATTACCACTGCCTACCTGCTCGCCACCACCATCGTCATGCCCATCTATGGAAAGTTCGGCGACATCTTGGGCCGCCGGAACCTGTTCCTCATCGCCATCGGGCTCTTCACCCTCGCCTCTGTCGGGTGCGCCCTCGCCACCGACTTCTGGGGCTTCGTGGTCTTCCGCGCCATCCAGGGCCTCAGCGGCGGCGGCCTGATGATCCTGTCCCAGGCCATCATCGCCGACATCGTTCCGGCCAAGGAGCGCGGCAAGTACATGGGCCCGCTGGGCGCAATCTTCGGCCTCTCCGCCGTCGCCGGACCGCTGCTGGGCGGTTTCTTCGTGGACCACCTGACCTGGGAATGGGCCTTCTACATCAACATCCCGATCGGCATCGCCGCGTTCACCATCGCCTGGTTCACCCTGACGCTGCCGAACAAGAAGGCCGAGAAGCGGATCGACATCCTGGGCGTGCTGCTGCTCTCCGCGGCCACGACGTGCCTGATTTTCTTCACCGACTTCGGCGGCAAGAAGGACGAAGGCTGGGATTCCCCGCTGACGTGGGCGTTCGGCGCCGGGCTGGTGCTCGCCGCTACGGCCTTCATCCTGGTGGAGCGCCGGGCGGAGGACCCCATCATTCCGTTGAGCCTGTTCAAGAACCGCATCTTCGTGAACTCCACCGCCATCGGCTTCACCCTCGGGCTGGGCATGTTCGCGGCTATCGCCTTCGTCCCGACCTTCCTGCAGATGTCCTCCGGGACCTCCGCCGCCGAATCCGGCCTGCTGATGCTGCCCATGATGGTGGGACTCATGGGCATGGCCATCTTCTCCGGCATCCGCATTTCCAAGACCGGCAAGTACAAGATGTTCCCGATCCTCGGGGCCACCCTGACCATCGCGGCAATGCTGTGGTTGACCACACTCACGACCGCCACGCCCATCTGGGTCATCTGCGTGCAGCTGTTCGTCTTCGGCGCCGGCCTGGGCTCGATCATGCAGGTGATTGTCCTGGTGGTCCAGAACTCGGTGCCGGCGGACCAGATCGGCACGGCCACGAGCACCAACAACTACTTCCGCGAGGTGGGCGCATCCCTGGGCGTGGCGGTGTTCGGCTCCATCTTCACCACCCGGCTCTCCGAGTCCCTGACCAATGCCTTTACCGGCGCCGGGGCGTCTGCTGAGCAGGCGTCGCAGTCCACCCGGACGATGGACCCCCAGGTCCTCAGCCAGCTCCCGGCGCAGCTCAAGGACGCGATTGTCAACGCCTACGCGGACTCGCTGGCCCCCGTCTTCTGGTACCTGCTGCCCTTCCTGGTCATCGCCCTGATTCTGGCCCTGACCCTCAAGCAGATCCCCTTGTCGGACACCGCCGGCATGGTGGCCCGCGGCGAAGCAGTCGGCGGCGAGGAAGCCGAGCGGCTCGAGGCGGAACGGGCGGCAGCCCGCCACGCCGCCGACGCCGCGGAGTCCACGGGGCCGGAAGGGCTTTCAGCCCACGGCAACACCGGTGGGTCCGGCCACGAAGACGAGCTCACCCGCCTGCGCGGCTGAGGGTCCGGAAACTGACGGTCCGGAGACGGCCCGGCAGCAGCCGGTGAGTGCCAGCAGGGGCGCCGCAACCTTTGGGGGTGCGGCGCCCCTGCCGCGTGCCGGCCGGTCGGCTCCGGCAGGCCGGGATGGCCGTGCAGTCGGCCTATCCGGCGGCCGGCAGCAGCATGGCGGCGGCCGTGCCGGCCAGCATGAAGGGCCCGAAGGGAATGGCCGACTGCAGCGTCCCGCGCCGTGCGGCGAGCAATCCGAGACTCCACAGCCCGCCGAGGACGAACGCCGCAAAGGTCCCCGCCATGACGTGCCCCCAGCCCAGGAATCCCAGGTACATTCCCAGGACGCCCGCGAGTTTCACGTCGCCGAATCCCATTCCCGGCGGATATACCGCGTGCAGGAGAAAGTAGAAAAGCCAGAGGGCTGCCCCGCCGGCCAGGACACGGAGCCCCGGAATGCCGAATGCCCCGGCGTCGGCTATGCCGGCCACGTCCTGCCCGCCGGGAAGCAACTGGCTGGCCGCCGCGCCCAGCAGAAGGACTCCGGCGATCCCATAGGAGGGAAAGACGATCCTGTCCGGGAGCAGGTGGTGCCGGACGTCAATGACCGTGAGCCGAACGGCCATCACGAAGAAATACGCGCACGCAGCCAGGGCAAGCCAGAAAGCCAGCGGGTTGGCGGCGCCCAGGGTGCCGAGTCGTTCGATCACCCTCGGATGCTACTTGATATTCGTCCGGCCCGGCGGTCCCCGCGCGTAAACTGTGGATATGGCCGCATGGGACAGCACGAACCGGCGCGGGCCGGACGCGCCCCGCGGCCCGGCGGAGAAGGCCGCGGCCTTCCGGAACCTGTGCCGGTCATCGCCCTGGAAGTGGCAGTCGCTGAGGTTCGAGTACCTGGACCGGCCGCTCACGGTTTCCGCGGTTTCCCCGGCCGCCCCCTCCCCCGGCGACCTCGTCAGGGGGTGGCTGCGCCGGCCCGGTGCCTTGCGGCTGGAGACTGCCGACGGACTGGTCATCGGCAGCACCACCGGCATCAATGATTCCCGCGGCGGCTTCTATATCAGCTCCACGAGGAAGACCTGGCTCCTGCCCCCGCAGTTGGTTACGCCGGTGTACGACGACGACGGGCTGGTGCGCCGCCGCCCGGAGGCAGCTTATGGCGAGCCGTCGTTCGGCAACGGCAGGTTCGCCGCCGTCCTGGACCCGGTGGAGCTTGCGGGGAACGCCCCCGTCCCGTTGGAGTTCCCAAACTCCAACGCCGTCGAGCTTGGCCCCATCACGGAGGTAGACCACGAGGGCCGGCCGGCCCTGGAATCGACGGTCAGCCCGAACCTCTCCTACCGTCCCGCCGATCCCGGAGCCCCGCTATGCCGTCCGGGACGCACGCTGCTGAGGATTGACTCCGGCACGGGCGTCTGCGTTGCGAGCCGCTGGCTGGACGCGCCCGGGGCCGGCTCAGAGCAGGACGGTTACGGGCACTGGCTCCGCATCCTGGGCGTCGACGAATACATGCTCGATGACCTGTTCCTGGCCGAATCGATGAACCTCACGGACGTCCGGCGCCACATCAGCTGGGACGTCCCCGCGGAATAGCCCGGCCGTGACTCGCATCCGCCCGCCGGCACCGCTAGGCTTCCTGCGATGACTGAACCCGCCGACTCCTGGCCCCCTTTCGGCTTGAGCCTGACCACGCCGCGTCTTCAGCTGCGCCCCATCCGCGACGCGGACATTCCGGCCGCGGTCTCAGCCGCCCTGAGCGGCGTGCACGAGCCGGGCCGCAGCCCCTTCAGCAGGCCCTGGGCCGAATCCCCCGCTGAGGAGCTCGGCCCGAACATGGCGCAGTGGTACTGGCGGTGCCGCGGGAACATGACACCGCAGGACTGGACCCTCCTGCTCGGCATCTGGCACGAGGACGAATTCGTCGGATGCCAGGACGTCGAGGCCAAAGACTTCGCCACGCTGAAGACGGTCACCACTGGCTCCTGGCTGCGGCAAAGCGTGCACGGCCGCGGCCTCGGCAAGGAAATGCGGGCCGCCGTCGCCCTCTACGCCTTCGACTGGCTCGGCGCCGAAGTGGCGGAATCCGAGGCCGCCGCCTGGAACCAGCAGTCCCTGGGCGTCTCACGCTCCCTCGGCTACGAGCTCAACGGCGTCACCCGCGCCGCCTGGGGCGGCAAGGCCCAGGGGGTCCAAAACGTCCGACTCACCCCCGCCACCTTCAAACGCCCCGACTGGCAGCTCGATGTAAAAGGCCACGAACCCACGGCCAAATTCCTGGGCATCCACCAGTAGCAGCAACGGCCCCCAAACGGGGCCGCGGCGCCCGCCGTCGCTCAGACGCCTCCTGTCGCTTCCCGTCGCTGGGTTGCGGTGGTTGCGGGTGCCGTGGTTGGGTTCGCCGGACCGCCACCTTTCGCCGTCGCTTAGACACGACGCATGGGACCCGCTGCGGTCGCTGGGCGACCTCCGGGGATCCGATGCGCCGCGATGCGCTCCTCTACGAAAGACGGCGACCCGGCTGGTGGGCGTCTCACCATCGGGGCAGCGGTGTCCCGCTAAGGAGCGCATCGCCGACCAAAGCGAAGCGAAGGTCGCCCAGCGACCGCAGCGCAGCGACGGGAGGTGTCTAAGCGACGGCGGGACGCCGCTGCCCGGCGAACCCAACCACGGTTTCCCGACAACGGCGAACCCAACCACGGTTTCCCGACAACGGCGAAGGGCCGTGGTCCGGCGAACCGGACCACGGCCCCCAACCTCGGGAGGCTAGATCTCCGCCCCCTCCAGCAGCTCCGTCACGAGGGCTGCGATCGGCGAGCGCTCCGAGCGGGTGAGGGTGATGTGGCCGAACAGCGGGTGTCCCTTCAGGGTCTCGACGACGGCCGCCACGCCGTCGTGCCGTCCCACCCGCAGGTTGTCCCGCTGGGCGACGTCGTGCGTCAGGACGATCTTGGAGTTCTGGCCGATCCGGCTCATCACTGTCAGCAGCACATTCTTCTCCAGGGACTGCGCCTCGTCGACGATCACGAATGCGTCGTGCAGGGAGCGTCCGCGGATGTGCGTCAGCGGCATGACCTCAAGCATGCCCCGGTCCATCACTTCCTCCACCACTTCCTGGCTGACCAGCGCGCCCAGGGTGTCAAAGACCGCCTGCGCCCACGGGTTCATCTTTTCCGCTTCGGACCCGGGCAGGTAGCCGAGTTCCTGGCCGCCCACCGCGTACAGGGGGCGGAAGACGATCACCTTGCGGTGCTCCCGGCGCTCCAGGACGGCTTCGAGACCGGCGCACAGGGCCAGTGCGGACTTGCCCGTGCCGGCCCGGCCGCCGAGGGACACGATGCCGACCGACGGGTCCATCAGGAGGTCGATCGCCAACCGTTGCTCGGCCGAGCGGCCGTGGAGTCCGAAGACGTCGCGGTCGCCCTTCACGAGCCTGACCTGTTTGTCCGCCCCTACCCGTCCGAGGGCCGAGCCGCGGCTGGACAGCAGGACCAGCCCGGTGTTGGTCGGCATCTCGGCCGCCGCCGGGATGAATACCGGCTCGTGCCCGTACAAGGTGGCAACCTCGTCCTCGCCCGCGTCGAGCTCGGCGACGCCGGTCCAGCCGGAGTCCTTGACGAGTTCATTGCGGTACTCGTCGGCCAGCAGCCCCATGGCCGAGGCCTTGACGCGCATCGGCAGGTCCTTTGACACCACCGTCACGTCGCGGCCCTCGTTGGCCATGTTCTTCGCCACCGCGAGGATGCGGCTGTCGTTGTCCACCCCGCGGAACCCGGCGGGCAGCACCTCGGCGGAGATATGGTTCAGCTCCACCATGAGCGTGCCGCCGTCGGGGCCCAGCGGGATGGGACGGTCCAGGCCGCCGTGCTCGAGCCGCAGGTCATCGAGCAGCCGGAGGGCCTTGCGCGCAAAGTAACCCAGCTCCGGGTCGTGGCGCTTTCCTTCGAGCTCGGTGATGACAACGATCGGCAGGATGACCTCGTGCTCGGCGAAGCGCAGGAGGGCCCGCGGATCGGAGAGCAGGACGGACGTATCGATCACGAAACTGCGGGCCGTGCCCCGGCTCCCTGTTCCTTCCCCGGAAACAGCAAGACCGGCCGCCGCGGAATCCGCTGCACCGGTCTTTGAGGTGGCTCGCTTGGCGCGAGAGGTAGCTTTCTGTCCCTGATCGGAAATGACGTCGGGCAGTTGCTCAGAAATAGCCACATCGACTCCAGCCCCGGGGCAATGCCCGGAATTGTTATTGGTGAGGCGGCTCGGCCTGGAGGCCGGACGCGGCCTCCCATACACCCGGTGCGAAAATCCGCTCCATGTACTGGCCTCCCCGATCGGCCGGCGAATTGCCTGCCGATGGGATTAACGTACGTCTCCGGGGGCCGGTTTGTCCGATAATTTTTCGGCGATTCTTGTTGCCGTCTTGTGAACTCCGCGTGAACCGCTCAGGCGCCGAAGCGGCGCTGCCTGCCGGCGTAGTCGCGCAGGGCACGCAGGAAATCCACCTTGCGGAACGCCGGCCACAAGGCCTCGCAGAAGTAGAACTCACTGTACGCGCTCTGCCACATGAGGAATCCGGACAGCCGCTGCTCCCCGGAGGTCCGGATCACCAGGTCCGGATCCGGCTGGCCCCGGGTGTAGAGGAAGCGCGAGATGTCATCCACGGTGAGTTCATCGGCCAATTGTCCAATGTCCGCTCCCCGGGCGACGGCGTCGTGCAGCAGTTCCCGGACGGCGTCGACGATCTCCCGCCGTCCGCCGTAGCCGACGGCGACGTTGACGTGCAGCCTCTCCTGCGCGGGCGTGCGCGCCGTCAGGTTGTTCAGCCGCTCGGCGAGGTAGTCCGGCAGCAGCTCGGGGGCGCCCATGGCGTGAACCGAGATGTTGGCGTCCTCGTCCAGCCGGTCCAGGGTGTTGGCGATGATGCCCATCAGGAGGTCGAGTTCCTCGCCGGAGCGGTTCATGTTGTCCGTGGAGAGCATGTACAAGGTGACCACCTTGATGCCCAGCTCCTGGCACCAGCCGAGGAATTCGTGGATCTTGTCCGCGCCGGCCTGATGGCCCTGGCTCGTGGGGGCGTTGAACTGGCGGGCCCAGCGACGGTTGCCGTCGACCATGACGCCGACGTGGCGCGGGATCCGTTCAGGATCGAGGGAGCGCTGGAGCTTGCGCTCGTAAAAGCCGTAGAGGAATCCGGGCATTTCCATCCGGAGATTCACCTGGCTTCCTTGAGGTACTTGTTCAGTGCACATCCTAGGCTACCTGCCGGAGGGCCGTGCCGGGTGCAGCTCCGTCACAGGACAGCCCCGGACCGCTTGTTACTCACCGGTAACTTACTAGGGCGTAGGTTACTATTACGGCATGGAAAGCAACAGTCCGGAGCCCCGGCCGGAGCCTCCGGCGAAGCGGGCAACCCCGGTGGACGACGCCGCGGTGCGCCTGGCTGAACTGCTGATGATCAAGCCCAAATGGCGGGGCTGGATCCACACCGTCACCGCCCCGCTGGCACTGGCCGCCGGGCTGGTGCTGGTGATCCTGGCGCCGCCGGACCTGAAGGTGGCCTGCGCCGTCTATGCCGTTACCGGGGTCCTGCTGTTCGGCGTCAGTGCCGTCTATCACCGCGGGAACTGGTCACCGCGTGTGAAGATCGTCCTGAAGCGGCTGGATCACACGAACATCATGCTGGTGATCGCCGGAAGCTACACGCCGCTCGCCTGGGCCCTGCTGGACCGGCAGCAAGCCGAAGTGCTGCTCTGGGTGATCTGGTCCGGGGCCATCCTCGGTGTGCTGTTCCGCCTGCTGTGGACCAATGCCCCGCGGTGGCTCTATGTGCCGATCTATATCGCACTCGGCTGCGGCTCGCTGTTCTATCTGCCGGACTTTTTCGCCGCCAACGCTGCCTCGGCGGTGCTGATCTGCGTCGGCGGGGTCCTGTACATCACGGGAGCCGTGTTCTATGCGCTGAAGAAGCCGAATTTCAGCTACGAACACTTCGGCTTTCATGAACTGTTCCATGCGCTGACGGTCTTTGCCTTCGCCGCGCACTACATCGCCATTGCCATCGCGGTCCTGGGCTGACGCCGGCTGCGCTGATTCTCCCCACCTTTGAAACTGCGCCGCCGGGACTCGCCGGCAGTTCGGCCCGACACGCCGGGCGCCGGCTTCAATCGTGGGGAATTCCGGCGTCAGGAGCTGGCCCTCGGCTCAGCCGGGATGCCCTGCCGCAATGAGCTCGGGCAGCAGCCGCATGTCTGAAAAGACGGTGGTTCCGGGACCGGCCAATCGGGAAGCCGGGGGTGACACCGCCGGCATACGCGAAGACGTGCATTCCCGCCGCCCGGGCGGCCTGGACGCCGTAGGCGCTGTCCTCGACGACGGCGCACCGCCCGGGAGCGGTGCCCAGGCTCGCCGCGGCGTGGAGGAACAGGTCCGGCGCGGGTTTGCCGTTGGCCACCTCTGTGGCGCTGTAGATGCGGCCCTGGAAGCGGCGCAGCAGCCCGGTCTTGCCCAGGGTCCGGCGCATCTTTTCGTGGCTGCCGCTGGAGGCGACACAGTGCGGCAGGGACAGCCGGTCCAGGGCGTCCTCGATGCCATCAACGGCCTCGAGGTCACGTTCAAACGCCTCCTGGTACCAGCGACCGTAGTCGCGGTCCCAGCCGTCGGCCAGCCGGACCCCGAGCTGCTGTTCCACGGCGGCCACAAAGTGCGCCTCGGATTTTCCGACGAACCGTTCCACGATGTCATCGAGTTCCAGGTCCCAGCCGAGATCGGCCAGCACTCGCTGGTCCACCCGGATGGCGATCACCTCGGAATCGACCAGCACACCGTCGCAATCGAACACCACCAGCTCAAAGCCGTCCTGACCACTCATGAGGACATCCTAGCCAGCTGCCCGCGCATTTCTTCGACGGAAGTCGAGGGGAGGCCGCAGACCATGCCGCGGCACAGGAACACCTGCGGGGCGCCGTCCGGGCCCGCGCCGCGGCCCTGCAGCAGCGGTACTGGCCGGGCGGCGCCGTCGTCCTGGACCGCGACCACCAGCCCGGGGCTCGCCGAGAGCAGCAGCTCCCGGTGCAGCACGGCCCGTTCCGGGGTGTCCGGTCCGGCGACGGCGGCCTCGATGGGACCGGCGAGGGCGGCCTGGGCGGTCGCGAGCAGCCAGCCGGCGGCGCGGGGTGCCTGGCCGGCAAGCGGAGGAAGCAACAGGGCGAGGATGCTGGCCGCCAGGGTGCGGTGTTCGGACGAGCCGGAGAAGGCCGAGTGGGTCAGCAGGGCACCGGCCAGCGCGGCGGCGCCGCTGGGGGTGGCGCCGTCGAACGGTTCCAGGCCCTCACGGCCGCCCTGGGCGGCCGTGACCTGCACGGACTCCCCCGCAGCGTCCCTCAGGCCGCCGTCGGCCGCGAACCGCCTACAGGCGGCGTCCAGAATGGCCTCGGCCAGCCCATACCAGCGGGCGTGCCCGGTAACCGCATAGAGCGCGAACAGCCCCTCGGCGCAGAAGGCGTAGTCCTCCAGCAAACCGCCGATTCCGCCCGCCACTCCGTCATGGGAGACGCGCAGAAGCCTGCCGGGGCCATCCGCCGCGGGCCGCCAGTGCACGCGCTCAAGATAGTCCGCGATCCGCTCCGCCGCGGCCACAAGCTCCGGGCGTGCAAGGACGGCGCCGGCGTCGGCGAGGGCGGCGACTGCCAGCCCGTTCCAGCCCGCCACCACCTTGTCATCCCGGCCGGGCTGGGGCCGGTTCCTGCGCGCCTGCGCCAGCAGCGGGCGCACCCGCTGCCACAGCGCGGCGTCCCCGGCGGACATCTCCAGGCCCGGATGCAGCGGCGAACCGTCAGCGCTCACGCTTCCGGGCATTCGGACGTTCATGAGGGCCGCCACGGCGGCGCCGTCGGCCGGGCCCAGGAGCGACTCAAGGCCGCCGGGAGTCCACAGGTAGCTGGCCCCCTCGGCGTGCACGCCGTCGACGACCGTGTCGGCGTCCAGCGACGACGCCAGGGCCACGACCCCGGTGTCCGGTCCCGTCGCAGGGCCCGCCGCAGGGGCTGGCGCCGGGCCCGTCGCAGGTGCCAGCCCGAGGCGGGCCAGGAGCCAGTCGGCGGTAAGCCCGGCAATCCCGGCGGCCTCGGCCGCCGGGTACTCCGGCGTGCCGCCCAGCCGGACCCAATGGACATAGACGCGCAGCAACTGGGCGTTGTCGTAGAGCATTTTCTCGAAGTGCGGAACGGACCAGTCTCCCGTCACCGAATAGCGCGCGAAGCCGCCGTCGAGCTGGTCGAACAACGCCGAGCGGGACATTGCTGCCAGGCACCGACCGGCCATGTCCCGGGCCGCCGTCGCGGTCTCCAGGCCCGCGGTGTCCGGAGCGGCTGCCGGCGGCATGCTGTCCGAGGGCACTGCGGCGTGACGGATCAGGAATTCGAGCACGGCCGCGGGCGGGAACTTCGGTGCGCCGCCGAAGCCGCCGTGGTCCCGGTCCTCGGCGCCGGAGAGGGCGGTGACGGCTTCGCCAAGGAGCGCCGCGTCCAGGGGTTCGGCCGGCCCGTCGAGGCGCAGGGCGGCTGCCGGCTGGGAGGCGGCGATGCCGCGCGCCAGGGTGGCCGCGTTGGCCTCGACGGCGCCGCGGCGTTCCGTCCAGGCCTCGCTCACGGCTTCAACGACCTGCCGGAAGGACGGACGGCCCGGCATGGGCCGGGGTGGGAAATAGGTGCCGGCATGGAAGGCGCGGCCATCGGGCAGGAGGAAGACGGACATCGGCCAGCCGCCCTCGCCGCTGATCGCCTGCGTCGCTGTCATGTAAACAGCATCGACGTCGGGGCGCTCTTCCCGGTCCACCTTGATGGAGACAAAGTGGGCGTTCAGGTAGTCGGCGGTGTCCTGGTCCTCGAAGGATTCATGGGCCATGACGTGGCACCAGTGGCAGGCCGCGTAGCCGATTGAGAGGAACACCGGCACGTCCCGGGCGGCAGCGGCGGCGAAGGCCGCGTCACCGAACGGCTGCCAGTGCACGGGATTGCCGGCGTGCTGGCGCAGGTACGCAGAGGGTTCCGCCGCCAGGGCATTCGAGGCCCCGGACGGTGGGTTGGGGAATCCGCGGTCAGCGGGTTCCGGGTCCCGCATCGCCGTTGACTTCCGGCCGGTTAACCCCGCCGTCGGCGGGGAAGGCCGTGCCGTCAGCGCGGAAGGCAGCGCCGTCGGCAGGGAATACGCCGCCCGGGGCCCCTGGTTCCTGGGATGCGTCCTCGGCGGCCGCACGCTCTTCCTCCACCTGGGCACGGTAGCGGACCCGGCGGATACGCCGCACCATGTCCACGATCAGCAGCGCGGTCAGCACCACGATGAAGGCTGTCAGCAGGAAGCCCAGCAGACCCGGGGTGACCTGGTCCTCGGACAGGCCCGGGCGCAGCGACGGCGTAGGGGTCGGCGCCGGGGTTGTTGCGAGGGCGATGAGCAAGGAATGCACGGTGGGAAACCTTCTGTGGAACTGGGTGTCTTTTCTGCGGTGACTTTTCTACAGTGCTTTGTCTACAACATCTTTTCTACACTGGATAGAAGAGCCATTTCGTCTCTATCTTAGCCCGGCGAAGAGGTCCGTTTCCGGCAGATCCACGGGGATCCGGGATTCGATCAGGGAGTAGTCCTCCCACGGCCAGACCTTGCGCTGCATGGCCGAGGAGACCGCGAAGAAGAATCCTTCCGGGTCCACCTGGGTCCGGTGTGAGCGGAGTGCGTCGTCGCGGGCTTCGAAGAAATCGCCGCACTCGACCTGGGTTGTGGTGGCGTGTGTCGGCGGCGGCGGGGTATGCCCCTCGGCGTCCGCTTCCAGCCACGCAGCGAGCCGCTCGGCATACGGGGACTGCAGGCCGGCCTCCTCCAGCGCGGAGTGGAGGGCACGGAAACGGTCCGGGCTGAAGGCGCGGTCGTAGTAGAGCTTGCTGGGCACCCAGGGTTCCCCGGCGTCCGGATACCGGGCGGGATCGCCGGCCGCCGCGAAGGCCTCGACGGCCACCCGGTGCGCCATGATGTGGTCCGGGTGCGGGTAACCGCCGTTCTCGTCATAGCTGAGGATCACGTGGGGCTTGAAGTCCCGGACCAGCCGGACCAGCGGTGCGGCCGCCCGCTCCAGCGGCTGCAGGGCGAAGCACCCGGGCGGCAGGGCCGGCAGGGGGTCGCCCTCGGGCAGCCCGGAATCGACGAAGCCGAGCCAGCGCTGCCGGATGCCGAGGACGTTCGCGGCGGCGTCCATCTCCAGCCGGCGTGCCCCGGCCATGTCGCGTTTGGGGTGCGGTTGCCCCTCCATCGCGGGGTTCTGGATGTCGCCGCGGGAGCCGTCCGTGCACGTGGCCACCAGGACGTCCACGCCGGCGGCAGCATACATCGCCATCGTGGCGGCACCCTTGCTGGATTCGTCGTCGGGATGAGCATGGACCGCCAGCAGACGAAGCGGTGCTGACGGGCTGGGGGATGCTGTCATCGTGGGACGGCTCCTCTTTCTGCTGTGCTGCCCTGTTGGGGTGCGTCTGTTGGTGTGCGTCTTGGTCTGTGCGGCCAGCCGGAAATATCCCGGTCCGATCCACACTAAACTGGACTGGTGACTTCCGAGGACCAGCCTGCCGCGCCGGCACCTAACAGCCTATCCAATCGTTACGGCGGCCAAAAGCGCGCGCTGTCCCGCAAGGTCAAACGCAACATCCTGATCGCCGCCCTCGCCGTGGGCATTGCCTTTCTGGCCTGGGTCTCGACGTCGGCGGCCATCGGCGGTGTCAGCTACAAGGATGTCGGCTACAGCACCCCCGACGCCACGGTCACGGAAATCGACTTCCAGGTCACGAAGGACCCGGCAGCGGAGGCGAAATGCGCTGTGAAGGCCATGGACTCGAAGTTCGCGATTGTTGGCTGGAAGGTTGTGGACATCGGGCCGAACGCGGCCGATGCCGGCACGGACGGCGGACGCACCACAGCCCACCGCACCCAGCTGCGCACGGAATCCCAGGCGGTCTCCGCCGTCGTGGACAGCTGCTGGATTCCCGACGCCGGACAATAACGGGACCACAGCCCGCGGCAAGTGCCGGGCCGCGCACGCAGTGATGCCGTCCGAGGCTGCTTGGGACACCGTGTGATCCACGCCGCAGTCCTCTTTGGTTTATCCACAGGATTGACTACAATGGATCAATACCTTTCCCCCGCTGAGCTGGTTACTGCGTCATAAAAGTGGCCACCGTGGCGGGGTCTTTGCTTGTATGACCACCCAAAGGAGAAGTCCGTGTCTACCACCAACAGCGCAACTGCGGCTTGGCTTACCCAGGAAGCTTTTGACCGCCTGAAGGCAGAGCTGGACAACCTTTCCGGCCCCGGCCGGGCAGAAATCGTCCAGAAGATCGAAGCGGCGCGCCAGGAGGGCGACCTCAAGGAGAACGGTGGCTACCACGCTGCCAAGGAGGAGCAGGGCAAGATCGAGGCCCGCATCCGCCAGCTCACGGCCCTC
The DNA here is from genome assembly GCF_056398725.1 of Arthrobacter sp. 01T425. Taxonomy (NCBI): domain Bacteria; kingdom Bacillati; phylum Actinomycetota; class Actinomycetes; order Micrococcales; family Micrococcaceae; genus Arthrobacter; species Arthrobacter sp. 01T425. Next base: position 58,022 of record NZ_JBFTPY010000008.1, read on the forward strand.
CTCCGGGACGCCCACGTCGGGGAGGCCCCGGCCGACGACGGCATCGTGGAGCCCGGCATGATCGTCGTGGCCAGGATTGCCGGCGACGAGGAGAGCTTCCTGCTCGGCTCCCGTGAAATTGCCGGCGACTCGGACCTGGATGTCTTCAGCGAGAAGTCCCCCCTCGGCGCGGCCATCGTCGGCCACAAGGAGGGCGACAAGCTCAGCTACACCGCCCCGAACGGCAAGGACATCACGGTGGAGATCATCTCCGCCAAGCCGTACGCCGGCTGACACCAGCGACATAACAGCGACGCCGGTCTCTCCTTCAAGGGGAGGCCGGCGTCGTTTTTTCCGCCCGTTGGCGGGGGGCTGTTGGGGCCGGCCGGTTTGGCCGGAGTCCTGGGGAGGTGTCCTCTTTCCGGGTACTCAGCGTCCCGCTGGCAGCGCACCGGGGCGCCTGGTGCTCAGCAGCAGCGCGGCTGTGATACCGCCAATAGCCCCGCCCAGATGGGCCTGCCACGAGACGAAACTGGCCACGGTGGGCAGGATTCCGAACAGGATGCCGCCGTAGGCCATGAACAACACCACGGACAGGGCGATCTGCCACCAGTTCCGGTTGATGAAGCCGCGGACCAGGAGGAACGCGAAGAGCCCGAACACCAGCCCGGAGGCGCCAACAGTGACGCTGGCGCCGCCGATGAGCCACACCACGAGCCCGGATGCCAGCCAGCTGGCGGCCAGTGCGGTGATGAACACCCGGCGCCCGGAGAGGAACACGAGGAAGCCGAAGATGATCAACGGGAGCGTGTTGGACATCAGGTGGGCCAGGCTGGAGTGCAGCAGCGGAAAGGTCAGGATGTCCAGGATCCCGTCCAGGCTGCGCGGCCGCAGCCCGAAAGTGCGGTTCAGGGAGTGGAACAGTGCGGTGTTGAGGATCTCGATCAGGTAGAGCAGCACCACGAAGGAGCCGACCACCAGCAGTCCCCGGCGGGCCCGCACCGCGGTGCTCTCCCCTTCCCGCGGCTCCCCGCCCCCAAACGCGTCCGTCACCATGGCCCCTAGTGCACCACGATCGGCTGGAAACCCTCGGCGCGCAGCGCCGCCAGGACCTGGCTGCAGTGCTCGTGGCCCTTGGTTTCCAGGTTGACGGTGATGGAGACGTCGCCCATGCTGATGGAGCCGCCCACCCGGGTGTGGTCCAGGCCCGTGACGTTGGCGTCGTTCTCGGCGATGATGCGGGCAATCGTGGCCAGCGAGCCCGGACGGTCGTCCAGCATCATCCGCACGGTCATGTACCGGCCGGCGGCGGAGAGGCCGCGCTGGATGACCTTGAGCATCAGCATGGGGTCGATGTTGCCGCCCGAGAGGACCACCGCAACGGTTCCGGGGTTTTCGATCTTGCCTTCCATGAGCGCCGCGACGCCGACGGCCCCGGCAGGTTCGACCACCATCTTGGCGCGCTCCAGCAGGAAGATCAGCGCCCGGGCCAGGGCGTCTTCGCTGACGGTGACGACGTCGTCGACGAGCTCGCGGATGATGCTGAACGGCAGCTGGCCCGGCCGGCCCACGGCGATGCCGTCGGCCATGGTGGAGACCTTCTTGAGCGGGACGAGGGCGTCGGCGGCGAGCGAGGGTGGGTAGGCGGCGGCGTTTTCAGCCTGGACGCCGATGATGCGGATCTCGCGGCCGAGTTCTTTGGCGCGCGCCTTCACCGCGACGGCAACGCCCGCGAGGAGTCCGCCGCCGCCGACACCCATCAGGATGGTGTCGACGTCGGGGACCTGTTCGAGGATCTCCAGCCCGACCGTCCCCTGGCCGGCGACGACGTCGACGTCATCGAAGGGGTGGACAAAGACGGCGCCGCTTTCATCGGCGTAGCGCTTGGCTTCCGCCAGCGCCTCGTCCACGTTGTGGCCATGCAGCACCACCTCGGCGCCGTGGCTGCGGGTGGCGGCGAGCTTGGGCAGTGCGACGCCGAGCGGCATGTAGATCCGGGCCTTGATGCCCAGGCTCTTGGCTGCGACAGCCACGCCCTGGGCGTGGTTTCCGGCAGAGGCCGCCACGACGCCGCGCTTCTTTTCGGCGTCGGAGAGCTTGGCCATCCGCACGTAGGCACCGCGGACCTTGAAGGAGCCGGCGCGCTGCAGGTTTTCGCACTTGAGGAAGACCTCGCCGCCGACCGTGCTGCCGAGGGCCCGCGATGATTCCACGGGCGTCCGCGTAATAATCCCGTCGAGCAGCTTCTGCGCCTCCAGGACATCGTCCAGCGTGACGGGCAGGCTCTCAAGGGTATTCACGAACTGTTCTCCTTCTTTGGATCAGGCGTCGGTGCCCCGTCCGGCATCGCTGCCCGGAGCACCGCTGTTGGGTGCGGCGCCCTCGCCGCCGGGGTTTGCGCCCGGCAGGTGGACGTCTGTGAAGGTGGTGTCTGCGCCGGGTTCGGGGGCATGACCGCCCCCGGCTCCCGCGGTTGCCAACACTTCATCATGTTCCCACGTTCTGCCCGCAATGTAGCGAATCGACGAGTTTGCTACGGCAAGGATCGGAACGGAGAACAATGCGCCGGGGATCCCGGCGAGGTAGGAGCCGGCCGCGACGGACAGGATCACGGCGACGGGGTGGAGGGAGACGGCCTTGCCCATGACGAGGGGCTGCAGGATGTGGCTTTCGAGCTGCTGGACGCCGAGCACGATCGCCAGCATGATGAGGGCGTTGACGGGCCCGTTGGCGACCAGCGCCAGCAGCACGGCGATCGCGCCGGTGAACAGCGCGCCGACCACCGGGATGAACGAACCGAGGAAGACCAGCACGCCCAGCGGCAGCGCGAGCGGCACGCCGATGATGGCGGCGCCGACGCCGATTCCCACGGCGTCCACGAAGGCGACGAACATTTGGATGCGTGCGTAGCTGACCATGGATGTCCAGCCGCGGCGGCCCGCGCCGTCCGTGGCCCGGCGCGCCTTCCGGGGCATGAGCCTGACCAGGAAGGCCCAGATTCTGTCGCCTTCGAGCAGGAAGAAGATCAGGATGAACAGCGCCAGGACCAGGCCGGCGGCGAAGTGCCCGGCGGTGCTCCCGAACGTCAGAGCCCCGCTGAGGATGCTGCTGCTGTTGTTCTGCAGGGCAGCGGTGGCGTCCTCGATGTACTTGTCGATCTGGGCGGCCGTCAGGTGCAGCGGGCCTTCCGACAGCCAGGTCTGTACCTGCTGCACGCCCGCGAGCGCCTGGGACCACAGCTCGCCGAAGCCCTGCATGAGCTGGCGCCCGACCAGGGTCAGGGCACCGACGATGAGGCCGATGAAGCCGAGCACAGTGATGGCGACGGCGAGCCCCTTGGGCACGCGCCGGTTGGCCATCCAGCGCACTGCGGGGCTGAGGAGCCCCGAGAGGAGGGCGGCCACCATGACGGGGATGATGAGGAAGCTGACGTGGCTGAGCAGCCAGACCAGCAACCCGATCACGAGCAGGATCAGCCCGCCGCGCCACGCCCAGGCGGCGGCGATCCGCACGCCGTAGGGAATATCCTGGTCGATCTCCCGGTCGGTCCATACCCGGGCCCCGGCACGTGCGCCGGTCCCAGCCGCGGAATAGGAGGGGCTTGTGGCAGGTGCGGCGTCCTCAGCTGGCGTCATAGCCCCATGATTCCGTAGGCGACGTTCAATAGGAAACCAGCAACCAGCAATCAGCACCGGGCGACGGCCCAGACACCGGTCGACGGCCGAGGCACCGGCCCGGGGGCCGTTCCTGGGGTCAGGCCGCCGGGTCAGCCTGCAGCGGCCGTCAGCGAGGCCGAGATGCCCCAGGTCATGGAGAACTGCTCCCCCGGCGCAAGCCAGCGCAGTCCCTCGCCGCTGTTGAACGCGTTGGCGGGACCGGTCATCGGCTCGATCGCGACCGCCTTCGACCGGCCCGGAAATTCCGTCGTCACGAAGACATGGACGTACCCGCAGCTCGCGTCCTGCCACAGGCTCACCGTCCGCCCGTCGGGTGAGCGCAGCGTGTGCCGGGCGACGCCGCCGTCGAACTCCAGGTCCGTGTAGGCCGAATCGAGGTCAAGTGTCCCTACCGGCCGGCCGCCGCGCAGATCGAAGTCGCCGCTGACCGGTTCACTGCTGCGCGGGATGAGGCGGTCGTCGGCGACCAGCCTGGTCCGGGCGTCGACGCTCACGGTGAGGTCCTCGCTGGGCACGTCGCCCAGCCGCAGGTACGGGTGCGCACCAAGCACGAACGGCGCGCGGTACTGGGAATCGTTGATCAGGGTTTGGCGCACCACCAGGCCCAGGTCCTCGGCCAGTTCATAGCGGACCCGGTGCCGCAGAAGAAACGGGTAGCCGTGCTGCGGAAAGACTGCCGCCTCCAGGGTTACGGAGAACTCGTCCTCGTCCACGAGATCGTAGGAGGAGTTCCGCAGCAGACCGTGGCTGGCGTTATTGCGGGAGACCTCGGTGATGTCCAGCTGCAGCTTCTTGCCGTTGAGGTGCCAGACCCCGTCCTCCACCCGGTTGGCCCACGGTGCCAGCGTGATTCCGGTGGCGCCGGGCGCAATGTCGGCATCCCCGTAGGTTTCCGTCAGGGCGGTGTCTCCGCGGCTGTAGAGCCGCAGGCCGGCGGCGAGTTCGGTGACGACTGCCAGGGCGTCGCCGCGCCGGAGCTCGTACTGCCGGCCGGACGCGTACCTGCGCATCGTGTCATTGGCGGCGGATACTGTGCCGGATGCCGGGGGTGTCGCCGAGAGATCCATGGTGACCACCGTACAGCCCGCACCACACAAACAACCCCGCGAACCCGTATACCTTGGACCCATGACTTCCAGCAGCGCAGGAGCCAGGCCTTGAATCCACCCCTGGACAGCCGCGGGCTCGCCGCCCGGTTTGAGACAGTCTTCGGCGCCCGGCCCGACGGCGTGTGGCAGGCACCGGGACGGGTCAACCTCATCGGCGAGCACACCGATTACAACGAGGGCTTCGTCCTGCCGTTCGCCATCGACCGGGCGGCCCGGGTTGCCGTCCGGGTCCGGCCGGATTCCACCGTGCGGATGCTCTCCACGTTCGGCAACCAGGGGCTGACCACCGCGGAGACCGGCTCGCTGGCCCGCGCCAGCGCCAGGGGCTGGACAAAATACCCGCTCGGGGTCATCTGGGCCCTGCAGCAGCGGGGCCTCCAGGTTCCCGGCGTGGACCTGCTCCTGGATTCCGAGGTTCCGCGAGGGGCGGGCCTGTCGTCCTCCCACGCCATCGAATGCGCCGTGATTTCGGCGCTGAACGGGCTCATGGACGCCGGCCTCTCCGTGCAGGACATGGTCCTGGCCACCCAGCGGGCGGAGAATGACTTCGTCGGCGCGCCCACCGGCATCATGGACCAGTCCGCCTCGCTCCGGGCCACGGCCGGCCACGCCGTCTTCCTCGACTGCCGGGACCAGAGTGTCCGGCTGGTGCCGTTCGACGCCGACGCCGCCGGACTGGTGCTGCTGGTCATCGACACCCGGGTTTCCCATTCCCACGCCGACGGCGGCTATGCGGCCCGCCGGGAATCGTGCGAACTTGCCGCCGAGGTCCTTGGCGTGCGGGCGTTGCGCGACGTCGGGTTCGAGGACCTCGAGGAGGCCAGCGGGCTTCTGGACCAGGAGACCTTCCGCCGGCTACGGCATGTGGTCACCGAGAACCAGCGCGTGCTGCAGACGGTGGAGCTGCTGGACACCAGGGGCCCGGCCGCCATCGGCCCCCTGCTCGACGCGTCCCATGCCTCGATGCGCGATGACTTCGAGATCTCCTGCGCGGAGCTGGACCTTGCCGTGGACACGGCGCGGTCGGCTGGCGCGGTCGGCGCCCGCATGACTGGCGGCGGCTTCGGCGGCTCCGCGATCGCTCTGACCCCGGCGGGATCGGCGCAGCAGGTTCGCTCCGCCGTCGAACGTGCCTTTGCCCGGGCTGGGTATGCCGCGCCGGAGATCTTCAGCGTCAGCCCCGCGGCCGGAGCCATGCGCCTGGCCTAGGCGGGGCGTAGTCTGGGCGCATGCCAGAAGCTGTCATCGTTTCTACCGCCCGGAGCCCGATCGGCCGCGCCTTCAAAGGGTCCCTGAAAGACGAACGTCCCGACGATCTCGCCGCGGCCATGATCACAGCGGCCCTCGCCGGGATTCCTGCGTTCGACGCCGCCGCCGGGCCAGGCCGCGGCCTGGACGACATCTATCTGGGGTGCGCCGAGCCAAGCGGTGAGGCCGGCTCCAACATGGCCCGGGTGGTCAGCATCCTGGCCGGGCTGGACAACGTTCCGGCCGCCACCATCAACCGTTTTTGTGCCTCCAGCCTGCAGACGCTCCGGATGGCCTTCCACGCCATCAAGGCCGGCGAAGGCCAGGCGTTCGTGGCCGCCGGGGTGGAGGCAGTGTCGCGCTACCGGGACTGGGCCGGCGCCGGCGAGACCGACGCCAGCACGCACAATCCGCGCTTCGAGGCGGCCCGGAAACGCACCGAGGCCCGCGCGGCCGCCAACACGCCGTGGACCGACCCGCGGCTGGGCGGCCGGATGCCGGACGTGTACATCGCCATGGGCCAGACGGCGGAGAACGTCGCCACAAGCTACGGCATCACCCGCGCCGAGCAGGACGACTGGGCGGTGCTCAGCCAGAACCGGGCCGAGGCAGCCATCGCCTCCGGGTTCTACGCCCGCGAAATCACGCCCTACACCCGTGCCGACGGCTCGGTGGTGGACCGCGACGATTCACCGCGTGCCGGGGTGACAGCAGAGGCGGTCGGTGCCCTGCAGCCCGTCTTCCGCAGTAGCGGCACTGTGACGGCCGGGAACGCGTGCCCGCTCAATGACGGGGCCGCCGCCGTCGTGGTCATGAGTGACTCGCGCGCCCGCGAACTGGGCCTCGAGCCGCTTGCCCGGATCGTCTCCACCGGTGTCAGCGCGCTGTCCCCGGAGTTGATGGGCATGGGGCCGGTGGAGGCGACCCGCCGGGCACTCGCGATCGCTGGGCTGGGCATCGGGAACATCGACCTGGTGGAGCTCAATGAGGCCTTCGCGGTCCAGGTGGTGGCCAGCGCCCGGGAGCTCGGCATCGATCCGGAGAAGCTCAATGTCCACGGCGGCGCCATCGCGCTCGGCCACCCCTTCGGGATGACCGGCGCACGCATGACCACCACGCTGCTCAACGGGCTCCGCGCCCGCGACGCCTCCCTCGGCCTGGCCACGCTGTGCGTCGGCGGCGGCCAGGGCATGGCGGTTGTGTTGGAGCGGCTCAGCTGAGGCGTTGCAGCTGAGCCGCACCAGCAGCCACCAGCTGCCGCATACGCGAGAGGAGCCCCGCCGTTGGGCGGGGCTCCTCTCGGGAAATCAGGGGTATTTCAGGAACGACGCCGGTCAGTCGTCACCGCGGAGGATGGCCAGGAGTCGGATGATCTCGACGTAGAGCCAGACCAGCGTGACCGTGAGGCCGAAGGCAGCGGTCCAGGAGAAGCGCTGCGGGGCGCCGGCGTTGATGGCCGCCTCGATGGACGTGAAGTCCATGATCAGGGAGAAGGCGGCCAGGCCGATCGCCAGGAAGCCGATGAAGACGCCGAGCGGGATGCCCATGATCTCCACGCTGGTGCTCAGTCCGAACGGCGTGGTCACGGCCCCGGTCATCATCATGAAGAGGTTGATGAGCGCGAACACCGCATAGCCGATCAGGGCGATCATGAAGAACCGCATGAGCTTGGGCGTCGCCCGGACCTTGCCGCTCTTGAATAGCACCAGCGTCACGGCGAAGACGGACAGCGTCCCGACGACGGCCTGGATGCCGACTCCCGGGAACAGGTTGTCGAGGATGCGGGTCAGGCCGCCGAGGAAGAATCCTTCGAGCAGGGCGTAGGCCAGGATCAGTCCGGGCGACGGCTGCTTCTTGAAGGTGTTGACCATTGCGAGGGCGAAGCCGCCGAGGGCTCCGAGGATCATCAGCATGGATCCAGTGCCCTGCGGGACGGCGAGCGCCACTGCGGCGCCGACTACCAGGATGCCGAGGCACCCGGCGGTCTTGACGATGACGTCGTCGTACGTCATCCGTCCAATGTCAGCCGGCCCGGCCGCCGGGCGGTTGTACAGGTCCTGGAGCTGTTCCTGGGTCATGCCCTGCTGGGCCGATTTCCACCCGCCCTGGCCCGGGGCCTGGCCGTAAGCGGTCTGGCCATACGGGTTCTGACCGTATGGGGCCTGCGGGGCAGGCGGTGCCTGGGTGGCTTCGCGGAAATTCTTTCCGCTGAAGATCGGGTTTCCGCCATGTGCCATTGCGGGTGTCCTCCAAAATAAGGGGGTGGGTGATGTTCCGGTGCGATGCGGACTAGTGCGTTGCGGACTAGACGAAACAGGGTTTTATATAGTCACGCTACCAATTCCCACGGCTGACAGGGAGGGATAGTTCCCCACGGGGACCGCCGCAACCGAACCGTGATCTAGGTCAGCGGGTTTTTCAGGCCGAGCATGTCCGCGGACGCCGGCCTCCCGGCGCGGCTCGCGAGAGTGCGGCTCGCGACAGTGCGGCTCGTGACGGTGCCGGCCGCGAGCAGGCCGGACTGTCCGTCACCGTGGAAATCGTCGAACCGCTGCGACGGGTCCCCCTTCGGCTCCGGGAGGGGGCCGGGAACCGGCGCCGGCGTTCCCGTGCCGCTGTTGACAATGACGTCGTCGATATAGATGTCGGCCATTTGCTGATCGTGTTCGGAGCCAAGCTGGAGCGTGTCGAGCGTCGTGGCGGAAATACTGACAGTGCCGGCGTAGACCGAACGCCCGTCCCACCAGACTTGGACGTTGGTCCCGGGGCCGTTGGGGACCACGTGCATGACGAGCCGGTGCCAGGAGTCAGTCGGGACGTCCCGCCGCAAGGTGGTGTAGGCGAACCCTGCGGGTGACGAGGTACGGAGCACGAGCTCATGGGAGATGTTCTGCCGGAAAACATCCAGGACGCGGACTCCGCCGGCAAAGAACCGGAAGTAGGGAACATTGTTTCCCGCCATTCCTTCGGCGGCGATGTTGAACCAGCCGTCCGCATATGCCTCCGTGGTCCCGGGGGTCAGGCCCACCGTCAGCCTGGCGATGGAGCCCGGCGCCGCGGTGGTGTGCAGGAGGGCGGCACAGTTCCCGGAGTGCGAGAGCCCGGTGGACACCGAGGCGTTCCCCGTCCCGGCCGCGGAAATGCCGAACCCGTCCAGGGTGCCTGCCTCGAAGCTGGACGCCGCCGCCTGGATCCCCGGATAGGGGTCCCTGAGTGCCTCCGTGGAGGGAACGCAGGCCTGCGCCCCAGCGGGTTCGGGGCCCAGGCTGAGCGCCGGGAGGCCCAGGATCGCCAGTACAAGCGAACCCGCGAGGCACAGCTTGACCACCCGGTTCATCAGTCGGCCCTCCACGATCGGCCCCTGCCTTCGGCGCCGGCCGGATTCCGGAACGAACGGACTCGGGTTCTGGCGCTCTTCGCACCATAACGCCGGCGGGCTTGGGAAAAGCTTGGGGGTGGCGGTGACGCGGGCCGGAGCGGACGTGCCCGGCCGCCCGCGCCAGCCCCGAGTGGCCCGGCGAATTGGGGACCGGGCAGGCCACTGTTTAGGCATACTCGGAATCAACAAAAGTTTTCTTTAGCTGGGCTACAGCAAGGTGTCGGCGGCGCTACACGGTTGTTACCCGATCGCGACGTTCTCCCTGCTCGCGGCGGCATTCTTTGGGTCCCCCGGGCTGTAGCATAGGCCACACAGGGTGACGGACATCACAACACATGATCGTAATGCCAGACGCTCGTCCCCTGACCGTTCGCAACGGTTGCAAAGGCGCAACCCACAGCACCCCCATGTGGAGGTTTTCAATTTGAGAAGCACAACGAGCGGCCTGTCGCAGAGACGGCGCGGCAGACTATTGAGGGCTGTGGGGTCAGTATTTGCAGCCACGGCTGCGCTACTGCTCATCGTGGCCCCGGCGTCCAGCGCCACGACCCCCTCGCCGACACCATCCCCGTCGGCCACCCAGTTCACGAACAGCATCAGCGGCTTCCTGCGCGGCGACGACCGCGCACCGATCCCCGGGGTGACCATCACCGCCACGAGCGGCGATTTCACGGGAACCACCAAATCGGGAGCCAACGGCGCCTGGACCATCGGCGTCCCCACCCAGGGAACCTACGAGGTCAAACTCGATGAGTCCACGCTTCCGCAGGGCATCAAACTGGCCGAGGGCCAGGAGAACCCCCGCAACGTCACCTTCAGCCAGACCTCAAACCTCTCGGTGATCTTCACGTTTGGCAAGGGCATTGTCGTGGAGCAGCAGAATTTCATGCAAAACCTGCTCAACCGGCTGGTGGCAGGCCTGAGCTTCGGCCTGTTGCTCGCCCTCGCGTCCGTGGGCCTGTCCCTGATCTTCGGCACCACCGGCCTGACCAACTTCGCCCACGGTGAAATGGTCACCCTCGGCGCGGTGCTGGTGTTCGCCTTCAACCAGATGCACCTGCCGTTCTGGCTGGCCGTCATCCTGGCCGTCATCGGCGGCGGATTGTTCGGCTACGTCCAGGACGCGGGCCTGTGGAAACCCCTGCGGCGCCGCGGAACCGGACTTGTTCCGATGATGATCGTCAGCATCGGCCTCGCCCTGTCCGTGCGCTACATCATCCAGTTCTACTTCGGCGGCGCCACCCAGCAACTGCCGTTCGCCCAGAGCGTGGAAATCCTGATCGGCCCGATCTCCATCTCCCCCAACAACCTCTTGTCCCTCCTCGTCAGCGCCGTCGTGATCGCCGCCCTCGGGATCGTCCTGCTCAAGACCCGCCTCGGCAAGGCCACCCGTGCTGTGGCCGACAACCCGGCGCTGGCCGCGGCCTCCGGCATCGACGTCGACTCCGTCATCCGGATCGTCTGGGTGGTCGGCGGCATGCTCGCCGCCCTCGGCGGCATCCTCTGGGCCTACTACCGTCCCGGCGTCACCTTCGACATGGGCTCGCAGATCCTGCTGCTCATCTTCGCCAGCGTCACCCTCGGCGGCCTCGGCACAGTCTGGGGCGCCCTGGTCGGTTCCATCATCGTCGGCATCTTCGTTGAGCTGACCACCGTGTTCGGCCTCGCAGCCGACCTCAAATACGTGGGAGCGTTGTTCATCATGATTGTTGTCCTCTTGTTCCGCCCTCAGGGCATTCTGGGCCGCAAAGAGCGCGTGGGTTAGGAGACAGCCATGGACTTCGGATTCATATTTTCCAGCGCCGCCGGCGAACTTTTCAGCCCGACGACAGCTGCCTACGCCCTGGCCACCCTCGGCCTCGCGGTTCACTTCGGCTACACCGGCCTGCTCAACTTCGGCCAGGCAGGCTTCATGGCAGTGGGGGCCTACGGCTTCGCCATCTCCACCCTGACGTTCCATGTGCCGTTCTTCGTCGGGCTGCTCATCGCCGTCGTCGCCTCCGCCATCTTCGCCCTGCTGCTGGGCATCCCGACGCTGCGGCTGCGGGCGGACTACCTGGCCATCGTGACCATCGCGGCGGCCGAAATCGTGCGCTACATCGTCACGACCAACCAGCTGACCGCCGTCACCGGCTCGGCCAACGGCCTGGCCGCCTTTGAGGGCGATTTCTACGCCATGAACCCTTTCCCGCCGGGGACCTACGTTGGCATGAACAACCGCGACTTCTTTATCCGGGTGGTCGCCTGGGCAGTCGTGGCCCTCTTCTGCACCCTGGTCTGGCTGCTGATGCGCAGCCCCTGGGGCCGGGTACTCAAGGGCATCCGCGAGGACGAGAACGCCGTCCGCTCGCTCGGCAAGAACGTGTACGCCTACAAGATGCAGTCCCTGATCATCGGCGGCGCGCTCGGTGCCCTGGCAGGCATGATCTTCACGATTCCCCGCGGCGCGGTGCAGCCGGCCAACTACGGCACGGAATTGACGTTCTTCCTCTACACCTGCCTGCTGCTCGGCGGGCTCGGCACTGTGCTCGGCCCGGTGGTCGGCGCGATGATCTTCTGGGTGGTGCTCTCGCTCACCCAGGGCATCCTCTACGGCCTGATCGAGTCCGGCACCATCACGTGGCTGAACACGGTCCAGGCCGGGCAGCTGCGTTACATCCTGGTCGGCGTGGCGCTCATGCTGCTGATGATCTTCAGGCCCCAGGGCGTTCTCGGCAATAAGAAGGAGCTGGCATTCGCATGAGCATTCCAAGCGAAGAGTCACGGGACGAACCCCGCACGTCGGAAGAGATCGACTATATGACGGACAACCGTCCGATCGCCGCCGGCGAGATCGCGCCCGGTTGCAAGAAGCGTGATCCGATCGTGGTGGCAGAAAACGTCACCCGCACCTTCGGCGGCATCAACGCCGTCGACGTCCAGTACCTCGAGATCCCGCGGCACAAGATCACCGCGCTGATCGGCCCCAACGGCGCCGGCAAGACCACCTTGTTCAACCTGCTGACGGGATTCGATACCCCGAACTCGGGTACCTGGCAGTTCGAGGGCAACAACATCGCCGGCGTCTCCTCGTACAAGGTTGCCCGGATGGGGATGGTGCGCACGTTCCAGCTCACCAAGGTCATGGGCAAGCTCACCGTCATGGAGAACATGCGCCTCGGCGCCTCCAGCCAGTCCGGGGAACGGCTGTCCAAGGCTTTGTTCAAGGGCATCTGGGGCGGCCAGGAAAAGAAGATCACCCAGGAAGCCAACGTGCTGCTGGAGAAGTTCAAACTGGACGCCAAGAGGGACGACTACGCGGCGTCGCTGTCCGGCGGGCAGCGGAAGCTGCTGGAAATGGCCCGCTCCCTCATGGTGCGGCCCAAGCTGGTCATGCTCGACGAGCCGATGGCCGGCGTCAACCCGGCGCTGACGCAGTCGCTGCTGGACCACATCAAGAACCTCAAGGCCGAAGGCATGACGGTTTTGTTCGTCGAGCACGACATGAACATGGTCCGCCACATCGCCGACTGGGTGGTGGTGATGGCAGAGGGCAAGATCGTGGCCGAAGGGCCTCCCGCCGAAGTCATGAAGAACCCCGCTGTGATCGACGCCTATCTCGGCGCCCACCACGACGTGGATCTCGGCGACGCCGAGGGCATCAAGGAACTGGCCGCGGAGCTGGTCGCCGACGAGGAATCGATTGTCGGCACTGAAAACGCCGGCATCATCTCCGCCGACGTCCTCGCCACCGAGGCGGAGGAGGCGGCGAACGGGACGACGCGCGGCCGCCGCAGCGCCGGAGAGCCGAACCGCGCCGAAGAGCCAAACCGCACAGAGAAGGACAAAGAATGAGCGCCACCAGCGCGGCACCGGCCGCCCAGCCCGCCTTCGATGGCGACTCGGTCGTGAAGGTCACCGATCTGGTGGCTGGTTACATCCCAGGCGTCAATATCCTCAACGGCTGCAGCATCGAAGCCCGCAAGGGTGAGCTGATCGGCATCATCGGCCCCAACGGCGCCGGCAAGTCCACGCTGCTGAAGGCCATGTTTGGCCTGGTCAAGGTCCACTCCGGCTCGGTGGTGGTCCGCGGGCAGGACATCACCGGGCTCAAGGCCAACAAGCTGGTCAGCAAGGGCGTCGGCTTCGTTCCGCAGAACAACAACGTGTTCGCCGCCCTGACCATCGAGGAAAACATGCAGATGGGCATGTTCCAGCGGCCCAAGGACTTCGCCAAACGGTTCGACTTTGTCTCCGAACTGTTCCCGGAGCTCGCCAAACGGCGCGCCCAGCGTGCCGGCTCGCTCTCCGGCGGCGAACGCCAGATGGTCGCCATGGGACGGGCCCTCATGATGGACCCGGCCGTTCTGCTGCTCGATGAGCCCTCCGCGGGCCTCTCCCCTGTCAAGCAGGATGAGACCTTCCTCCGGGTCCACGAGATCAACCGGGCCGGCGTCTCCGTCATCATGGTGGAACAAAACGCGCGCCGCTGCCTGCAGATCTGCGACCGCGCCTACGTGCTGGACCAGGGCAAGGACGCGTACACCGGTACTGGCCGGGAGCTCATGAAGGATCCCAAGGTCATCCAGCTCTACCTGGGGACGCTCGCAGACACTGTCGAATAGCGCTTCGGGCAGTATCCCCACAGGGGCCGTCACCAGCCGGTGGCGGCCCTTCTGCGCGCCCGGCGGCGGGCTACAACATTCCGTGGGCCGACGGCATCTCCAGTCGCCTCCGGCCGCCCCCGCAGCCACTTGCTCGGCCTCCGTCGCCCTTCGGTTGAGCCACGTTTTCGCGGCGGTTTCGGACCGGCGCACCTCGGATCCGCGCCGCCCTCGTCCGAATCCGCAGCGCAAATCCGGTTCCGCAGCCGCCGCACGGCCACGGCAGCCCTTCCCCGCACCTCCTGGCTGCCAAGGCACCTCGGATGTCGACACCACGACGCCGGCCCCTCCCGGCGTCCTCATGTCTTGTTTCCGCACCGGCTCCGGACCGGCGCACCTCGGATCCGCGCCGCCCCTGTCCGAATCCGCAGCGCAAATCCGGTTCCGCAACCGCGTCCGGTTCCGCGGTCCTGACGCTCCGCCCCCGCTCCCCCGCACACAAAAGACCCCCGTCCGGACTGGACGGGGGTCTTTTGTTAGTCGAGGGGAAGCGGCTTACAGCTTGCCGAATTCTTCCTTGACCGGCTTGTAGGTGTTGTCATCCTGGTACTCGTAGATGCCAATGTAGGCTTCCGTCGGGTCGCCGGCGTCGGAGAACGTTACGGGGCCGGACTGGCCGTCGTAGTCGATGTCCTTACCGTTGCGAAGCAGGGTGACGCAGCTCGGGAAGGTGTTGCACTTCTCCCCACCCTCAGAGACGTCCTTCAGGTGCGCCGCGATATCAGTGCCCTTGGTGCTCTTGGCTTCCTCAGCCGCCAGTGCGATCAGGTTCACTGCGTCGTAGGACTCGCCGGAGTAGCTGTAGTCCTTCAGCGCCGGGTCAATCGCCAGGAGCTTCTTCTTGAAGTCCTCCTTGGCGAAGGTGCCCGGGATGGTGCCCTGGGCGCCCTTCAGGGTTCCTGCCTGGAAGTCCTTGCTGTAATCGGACATGTTGCCGTCCACCATGAAGATCTGGGTCGGCTTGACGCCCTTGCCCGTCATCAGCGGAACGATGCTCTTGGCCTGGTCGAAGGTGATCAGGGCAATGGCATCCGGCTTGGCGGCCAGAACCTTGTCCACCTGGCTGCTGAACTGGGAATCGCCTTCATTGAACAGCTCCTGGGCCACAACCTTGCCGCCGGCCGCCTCGAAAGCTGCCTGAACGTTCTTAGCAAGGCCGGTTCCGTAGGCGTCGTTCAGGACGATCATGCCGACCGTCTGGGCGCCACAGGTGGCCATGTAGTTGCCGAGGACCTTGCCCTGGAGCACGTCCGAGGGCGCGGTGCGCCAGTAGAGGCCCTTGTCATCCCACGCCGTGAAGTCCGGGGAGGTGTTGGCCGGGGAGAACTGGACGACGCCGGCACCGGTGATCTGGTTGATCACGGTCTTGGAGACACCCGAGGAGGCGGCGCCGACGATTGCGCTGACGCCCTGTCCGAGCAGTGCCGTGGTGGACTGGGTGGCGATGTCGGTCTTGGTGTCGCCGGAGTCACGGTGGATGACCTCCACCGGCTTGCCCAGGACGCCGCCGGCATCGTTGACCTCCTTGATGCCGAGGTTGACACCTGCAATTTCGGGCGGGCCGAGGAAGGCCAGCGAACCCGTCGTCGGCAGGAGCGAGCCGATCTTCAGGGGCGTGGGGGTGGTGGTGGCCGAGGCGGGCACAGTGCCCGTTTCGCCGGCGGCGCTGGTACCGCCACCGGTGGCGCTGGGTGCCGGGCACGCGATTCCCGCGGCCGCGGCTGAGCTGGATCCCGACGAACTCGGGGCGGGTGAACCGCCACAAGCCGTAGCCAAAAGGGCGACGCCGAGGCTAAGCACGGTGAGCTTAGCGACGCGGGGCGCAACCCGGGGGAGTGAAGTCATGTACAAGCTCCTCGATCTAAAGGTGCGAACGGCCTTTGACGCGAAAGATCAGGTGTTCCTGATTCCACTTCAAGCTAGTGCAATTTCGACGTGAAAATAAGTGACTACGGTCACATCCTTATAACACTCGTTGCATAGAGGAAATCTGGACGGTTTGCGGCGGCTGTTTTGTCGGGGGCGACGGCCCGGAACGGCTGCCCGGGTCAGGCGACCCCGAGGGCAAGCACGTGCGTGGGACAAGCCCGTGCGAGGGGCCTGGGAACGCCGGGGGTCAGGGCCCGGCTGTCGGGCGCCGCAGGGCGGCGCGCAACTCAGTGCCCCAGGTGGGACTCGAACCCACAACACGCGGATTTTAAGTCCGCTGCCTCTGCCAATTGGGCTACTGGGGCGCCCGGTCAATGGTATCCCGTCGCCGGGCGGATCAGTCCGCGAATGGCCCCGCGTAGCGGAAGGTGCCGCTCACGCCGCCGGGCCAGACGGCGAGCGGCAGCAACTGGAAGTGCGCGGCCCAGCCTGCCTCCGGCGGCGCCACCCCGAGCGAGGTGGACGGAACAAAGCCGAAGCGGGAGTAGTACTCGGGGCTGCCCAGCAGGGCTATCCCCCGCTCCCCCGCGGTGTTGGCCCGCGCCACGGTCTCGTTCATGAGCGCGGTGCCGATGCCGTGGCGCTGCAGCCGCGGCACCACCCCGATCGGCCCGAGGCCGAGCAGCTCCAGACCGTCCACCCACCCGCGGGTGCTGATCACATGCCCCACGATTTCACCGTCGAGTTCGGCCACGATGCTGAACGCCGGCAGGTATTCCTGGCACTCGAACAACCGCGCCAGCAGCTTCACTTCCTCGGGTTCGCCGTCGACGTGCTCTCCGGTGGCGGGCGAGATGGCAAACGCGGCGGCGGTGAGGGCGAGGATGGCTGGACGGTCCGCCGGTTCCTCGCTGCGCAGCACGAGTTCCGGTGCCGGTTTGTGCACCCCGTTGGCCGCGACGAGCTCGTGCAGTACCTCCAGCGCCCGTTCGGTGTCCGCCACCGGCACCAGCAGATGGTCATGGTGGAAGCCGGCAAGGACGTTGCAGCTGATCTTCGCCTCGGTCAGGGCCGCGCTGACGGCTGCCGTGAGGCCGATCGCCTCAAGCGAAGAGTGCACCTGGAGCGTGATCCAGGCCGCGACGAAGTCGTAGGAGAGCCCCAGGCTGTCCGCTTCGTTCCGCGGCAGCACGACGGTCAGCCCTTCCGCCTCACGGACGGCGGCCGCAATGGCCCCGGCCAGGGGCTTGCCGTGCGGCCACAGGGCGTAGACGTATTCGCCCTCGCGCAGTTCGGGGTGCATGGTGGCCAGGAGGGCGTGCAGGTCCTTTTCAGCTGTCATGGAGCCAGTCTAGGCGGGGGTCCCGCGCTCCTGCCCGCTCCCGGCGTCCTGGGGCGGCTGCCCGCCACGAAAACGGCGGCCGCTCCCCCTGGGGGGGAACAGCCGCCGTCGAAGGCTCGGATCAGGCTACTTGGAGTCGGCCGGAACAGCTTCCTTGGTGTCGTTCTTGGCAGTGTCGTTCTTGGCAGTGCCACTCTTCGCGGCGTCGTTCTTGGCAGCATCCGCAGGCGTGCCGGCAACGGGAGCAGCGGCAGGCTTCGGGGCCGGCGTCGCTGCGGCCACGAAGGCGCCGCGCGGGTTGTCCAGATCCATCAGCTGCGTGGTGTCGCGGCCCAGGAAGAAGGCCCAGATCCAGCCGGAGATCACGCGGATCTTGCGCTCCACGGTGGGGATGGCCATGCCGTGGTAGCCACGGTGTGCCAGCCAGGCCAGCGGGCCCTTGAGGCCGATGCGGCCAAGCAGGTTGATGTTCGCCACGCCCTTCCATTCGCCGAAGCCAGCGACGGCGCCCAGGTTCTTGTGCTTGTAATCCTTGAGCGGCTTGTCCCAGCGGGAGGCCCACAGGTTCTTGGCGAGGCGCTTGGCCTGGCGCAGCGCGTGCTGCGCGTTCGGCACGCACGTGCCGTCCGGCAGGCCGCTGCCCGTGAGGTCGGGGACGGCAGCGACGTCGCCGGCGGCCCAGGCGTTCTCGATGATGCCCTCGTCGCCTGCGATGCGCAGATCGGCCAGGACGCGGACGCGGCCGCGCGGCTCGAGCGGGAAGTCGGTGGAGCGGACCATCGGGTTGGCCTGCACACCGGCAGTCCAGACCAGGGTGTCGGTCTCGAATTCCTGGGCCGGGCTCTTGTCCGGGAGGTTGATGAGCTTCAGGGAACCCTCGGCGTTGTCGAGGGAGGTGTTCAGCAGGACCTCGATGCCGCGGCTGCGGAGGTGCTCGACGACCCATTCGGCCTGCGATGCCGTGACCTCGGGCATGATGCGGCCCATCGCCTCGACCAGGACGAAGCGGACTTCCTCCTGCTTGATGCGCGGGTTGTTCTTGACCGCGGCGCGGGCCAGGTCTTCCATTTCGGTGATGCACTCGATGCCGGCGAAGCCGCCGCCGACGACGACGAACGTCAGGGCGCGGGCGCGCTCAACGGGGTCCGTCATGAGGGAACCGGTCTCGATCCGCTCGAGAACCTTGTTGCGCAGGGCGACGGCCTCTTCGATGGTCTTCAGGCCGATGCCCTTGTCCGCGAGGCCCTTGATCGGGAACGTGCGGGTGATGGCGCCGGCGGCAAGCACGACGTCGAAGTACGGAATCTCGAAGGTGTGTCCACCGTCGGAGGGTGCGACCACTGCCGTGCGGTTGGCGTGGTCGATCGAGGTGACGCGGCCCTGGATGAGTTCCGTCTGCTTCAGGTGCTGGCGGTGCGAGACGACTGCGTGGCGCGCCTCGATGTTGCCGCCGGCAACTTCCGGCAGGAAGGGCTGGTAGGTCATATAGGGCAGCGGATCCACGAGGGTGACGATGCCACCGGCATTCGCGATCTTTTTCTGAAGTTTGAGGGCTACATACAGGCCGACGTACCCGCCGCCGACGACGAGTACCCGGGGACGGTCCTGGAGCTGAAGGGAGGATGCCATATCTCAAGAATACAGTAGTTTGTGAAAACCTTCACTAACTATGACGGCTTGCTGGAGTCCACCGGATTGACGGCCTCGGGTTCGGCCTTGCCGGTCCCGCCCGGCCCGTCCGGGCCGTCCTTCGGCGGCGTGCGCATGGCGGCCCGCAGCTGGAACGCGGCGGCCACAACGATTCCCACGAGCAGGGCTCCGAAGCCCAGGACCACCGCGGCCGGCACGGCACTGTCCAGCTGGGACGGCTTCTCCGCGACGGGCACGGTCGCTTCGGGCAGGGTGGGGGCAGCGCTGGAGGGCGCGGGCTCCGCGGCAGAGGCAGTCGTGGCGAGGTTTCCGCGCCGGTGGACCCGGATCCAGTCCGAAATGGACCCCAGCGGATTGACTTTGGTTTCCGGGACATCGGCCTTGAGTGCGGCCTCGGCGTTCAGCACGCCGAAGCCGTAGAGCGGATCCTTCCCTGGCGCCCCGGCGTCCTTGGCCGTGGTGACGATCCGGTTGATGACCTGGCTGGCGGACATTTCGGGCCATTTGGAGCGAATCAGGGCCGCGACGCCGGACACGATGGGCGTGGCTCCGGAGGTGCCGGCCCAGTCGGCGTAGCCGCCGCCGGGCAGGCCGCCAACCAGGTCCTCGGCGGGAGCTGCGACGCCGATGCTGATGCCTTGGGAGGAGGAGTCGATGCTGGCCGCGCCCGTGCGGTCCAGGCCTGCAACCGTCAGGACGCCGGGGATGGTGGCCGGGGCGCCGACCTGGACGTTGCCGCCCACCCGGTTGCCCGCGGCGGCGACGATCACGACGTCCTTCTGTTCGGCGTAGAGGAATGCCGCGTCCCAGCTCTGCGGCCATTCCGGCGACGTGCTGCCGAGGGAGATGTTGATGACGCGGGCGCCGTTGTCCACGGCCCAGCGCACTGCCTCCGGGATCTGGTCCTGGTCGCTCTTGCCGCCCGGGTTGGCGGAACCGAGCCAGGTGGAGACGGACAGCAGCTGCGCTTCCGGGGCGACGCCGACAACCCCGTCAGGTCCAGCGGCCGGGCCGGCGGCAGGGCCAGTTGCGCTGGCGCTCGGTTTGGCGGTCGCTTCGGGCGCTTGGTGCCCCCGTCCGGCCAGCATGGTGGCCACGAGCGTGCCGTGTTCGGGTTTGGCGCCGATACTCTCCTGGCCGTTGGCCTTGCCGGCGCCGGAAATGTCCGCGCCGCCAGCGAGCACGCCGCCCAAATCCGGATGCCGGCCGTCCACGCCGCTGTCAATCACGGCGACCTTGACCCCGGCTCCCTTGGAAACGTCCCAGGCTTTGATGATGCCGGACTCGGCGAGCCAGTATTCCTTGTCCCGCCAGGAGTCGGCGTGGGCGGGTGCGGCCAGGGTCAGCGCCGCCGTGGACGCTCCGCCGGCGAGGGCCAAGGCCATCAACGCGGAGGCGGTCCGGCGGCGCCGGGCTGTTGCTCTGGTCATTCAGGTCCTATCGGCGGATGCACCAGCGGCACGGGCGCGCGCTGGGGCACGGCTGCTGGGGCGGGATCATCGGATGCTGAGGGCAATTCCGTCAAGAATATCGTGTTCGCTGCTCACGGCCGTGGTGATGCGCCCGCCGGTGACCTCGGCCAGGCGCTGCAGGACCCGCCGCCAGACCAGTCCACCGGCGCCGATCACGTCCACCCGCCCGGGGTGCATGTAAGGCAGCGCGGCCCGCTCCTCCCGGGTCATTTCGAGCAGCTCGGTGCAGGCTTTCCGGACCGCGTCCAGGTCCAGTTCGGTGCCGTGGATCGCGGCCGGTGAGTACTCCGGCAGGCGCAGCGCGTGCGCCGTGATGGTGGTGACGGAGCCGGCCACGCCGACGACGGCGGTGGCGCGTTCCAGCGGAACGGTTTGTGCCGCCTCGCTGATGGCGGCGTCGACGTCGGCCTCTGCCGCTGCGATCTGATCCGCTGTGGGCGGATCGCTGCGCAGGTGCCGTTCGGTCATCCGGACGCAGCCGACGTCGACCGAGCGGGCCGCGATGACGCCGTCGGCGTTGCCCAGCACGAACTCCGTGCTGCCGCCGCCGAGGTCCACCACCAGCACGGGGTCCTGCCCGCGGGAGGGCAGGACACTGCTGGCGCCGGCGAAGGACAGCGCGGCTTCCTCGTCGCCGGTGATCACCTCGGGTTCGACGCCGAGGATGTCGCGGATGCCGTCGACGAAAACCTGGCGGTTGCGGGCATCGCGGGTGGCGGAGGTGGCCACGAAGCGCACTTTTTCGGCGCCGTGCTCGCGGATGAGGGCAGCGTAGTCCCGGGTCGCGGCGAAGGTCCGCTCAAGCGCTTCCTGGGCCAGTTCACCTGTGGAGTCCACGCCCTGGCCCAGCCGGACCACGCGCATTTCCCGCACGATGTCGGTCAGCCGCGGCGTGGCCGGCCCTGTTGCGCCGCCTGCGCTCACATCTGCGATCAGCAGGCGGATGGAGTTGGTGCCGCAGTCTACGGCCGCGACCCGGGTCACTTGGACTCCCCCGTGCCGGTGGTACCGGCCGTCTCAGCAGCACCGGCGGCGGCGGCGTCGACGCGGGACTTGCGGACCGGTGCGGGCCGGCCCACGATCTCCGGCAGGCCTTGGGGGCCATGGCGGCTGAGGTCCCGGGACGGGGCCTCCCCGCCGGTGTCCCAGGCGCCTTCGCAGTAACAGCGCTCCACGGTCCACCATTCGGCGATGGCCGCGATCGATTCATCGCCCAGCGGGTTCACGCCCGGGCCGGCCGCCAGCGAATGCCCCACGAGGACGTGCAGGCATTTGACGCGGGTCGGCATTCCGCCGGCGGAGACGCCGTCAATTTCGGGAACGGCCCCGATGCCGGAGCGCGCGCCGATCTCGGCACGGGAGGCCAGATATGCCTCGTGGGCGGACCGGTACCGGGCCGCGAGGCCGGCGTCGGCAGCGAGCCGGTCGTTCATTTCGTTCATCAGCCCGGCGGCCTCCAGCCGCGATACCGCCGACGTGATCACCGGGTGGGTGAGGTAAAACGTGGTGGGGAACGGCGTACCGTTGCTGAGCCGCGGCGAAGTGGCGGCAACGAGCGGGTTTCCGCAGACGCAGCGTGCCGGGATTTCGACGACGTCGCGCACGGGCCGGCCCAACTGGCGGCTGAGGACCTCGAGATCGTGCGGCGACGGCTGGCGGGAGCCCTCCGGGGCGTCTGCCCTGTGCCGTGGTGCCGGGGCCTTGGCCCCGTCGTTGTTCTCGGCTGCTCGGTTCTGGTCCACTCGGTTCTCGTCCACGGGAGTGGCACCTTCCTGCCCTGTTCCGGATTGTCCGCGGGACAATCCCGGCGGCGGGCGCCGCTTCTAGTCTGTTGCCGATCGCCTGATGGACTCCCAGAGGGCGTCCACCCAGGGCAGGTTGGCCGGGTCTTGTGCTGATGCTGCACCCGCCGCGCCACCGGACTGCGCGGCAGGAAGATCGCTGCCGAATACCCAGTAGCCCGTCTCTCCGGGCATAACCATGTTAATGCGGTCGCGGGCCTGCTGTTTCACATAGTTGGGATCCTGCCACCGCGACACCTGGCGTTTGAGGTCCTCCTGCTTCGTCTGCTTGGCCGCAATATCGGCCTGCAGCGCCGCGATTTCGGCGCGTTTGTCCAGGAAGATCTTGACCGTGGGGGCCAGCAGGATGGTGATGGCAATCATGACGACGCCCAGGGCCAGCAGCCGGCCCGAGAACGCCTTGGCGGGCACGGGGTCCAGGGATTCGTCCGGACCCCCTGCGGCGGTCCGGTTCTGGGTCTTGCCGCCGGCCTTGCCGCCGGCCTTGGCGCCGGACTTGCCGCCGGACTTGGCGCCGGCCTTCCCGGCCGCCGGGCGGGTCTCGGGCTTTGCCGGTGCTCCTGCCGGGGCTGTGGCGGGACGGGCTCTGGCCGCAGATCCGGCGCCGGTGCTGCCCGGGGCCGGCTTGCCTGTGTGAGCTGACACCCGTGGCGGGGCAGGCGCAGCGCCGGCCGGCGCCGCCGCGCCGCTGCGGGCGCCGCCAAAGTCCGCCTGGATCACCTCGCCGCCGTCGGCTGCTGCCCCCAGACCCGTGGCCGCAGGCTTGGCTGCAGCAGCCTTGGCGGCAGGCGTAGCCCGGGGAACATTGGGGCGTCGGGTTGCCATGTCACTCCTTCAAAAACGGACCAAAAAAGAACCGGTGGCCATGGTCTTTCAACCATAGCCACCGGTTACCGGTTTTCGCGGCTAACTAGCCCTTGAAACGCGGGAACGCGCTGCGGCCGGCGTACCGTGCGGCGTCGTCGAGTTCCTCTTCGATGCGCAGCAGCTGGTTGTACTTGGCCACGCGCTCGGAGCGTGCCGGGGCACCGGTCTTGATCTGTCCCGCGTTGGTGGCAACGGAGATGTCAGCAATGGTGGTGTCCTCGGTTTCGCCGGAGCGGTGTGAGGTGATGGTGGTGTAGCCGGCACGCTGGGCCAGGGAAACGGCGTCCAGGGTCTCGGTCAGGGAACCGATCTGGTTGACCTTGACGAGCAGCGAGTTCGCGGTCTTGGTGTCAATGCCGCGCTGCAGGATGGCCGGGTTCGTGACGAAGAGGTCATCGCCCACGAGCTGGACCTTGTCGCCGATGGTGTCGGTGAGGGTCTTCCAGCCTTCCCAGTCGTTCTCATCCAGCGGGTCCTCGATGGACACGAGCGGGTAGTCGGCCACGAGCTCGGCGTAGTAGGCGCTCATCTCGGTGGCGGAAAGTGCCTTGCCCTCGAACTGGTACGCGCCGTCCTTGAAGAACTCGGAGGAGGCGACGTCCAGGGCCAGGGCGATGTCCTTGCCCGGGGTGTAGCCGGCGTTCTTGATGGCTTCCTGGATCAGGTCCAGGGCGGCACGGTTGGACGGCAGGTTCGGCGCGAAGCCGCCCTCGTCACCCAGGCCGGTGGACAGGCCCTTGGCCTGCAGGACGGACTTGAGGTTGTGGTAGACCTCGACGCCCCAGCGCAGGCCTTCGGAGAAGGTCTCGGCGCCGATCGGGACGATCATGAATTCCTGGATGTCCACGTCGGAGTCGGCGTGTGAGCCGCCGTTGAGGATGTTCATCAGGGGCACGGGCAGGACGTGCGCGTTGGGCCCGCCCAGGTACTTGTACAGCGGCAGGTCAGCGGAGGCGGCGGCGGCGTTGGCCACGGCCAGGGACACGCCCAGGATGGCGTTGGCGCCGAGCTTGCCCTTGTTGGGGGTGCCGTCCAGGTCGATCATGGCCTGGTCGATGCTGCGCTGGTCGGTCGCGTCGAAGCCGGTCAGGGCCGGGGCGATCTGGTCGATGACCGCGTCGACGGCCTTCTGGACGCCCTTGCCGAGGTAGCGGCCCTTGTCGCCGTCGCGAAGTTCAACGGCCTCGTGCTCGCCGGTGGAAGCGCCGGAGGGAACTGCTGCGCGGCCGATCTGGCCGTCCGAGAGCAGGACTTCAACTTCTACGGTCGGGTTGCCACGGGAATCGAGGATTTCGCGGGCGTGGATGGCATCGATAAGCGCCATGGATATGCTCCTTTGGGTGAAGCGATCTGCAGGGAATCTGACTGCTTGGACTCTGGCTGTACATCAAGCGGAAAAGCCGACGTCGTCGTCGCTACTAGCGTAGTCGAGAGCGGGATAAGTTACGGAAACCTATCCAAACCCCGGACGTCATGATGGTGCCGCTACCGTGCCGACTCTAGTCTGCCAGCGCTATTGTGCCGATGGCCGGGAGCCGGTGCTGTCCTGGAACCGGCGCAGGGCGCCGCGGAGGGCGCGTTCGGCGTCGAGCCCGCCGGCCCGGGCAGCGGCCACGATCCCGAACAGCAGGTCGCCGAGTTCCTCCTCGGCGGCCGGGAGGTCGACGGCGGTTCCGACGGCGGTTTCGCCGGCGGTTTGGCCGGCGGTTTGGCCGGTGGCCGCTGCCATACCCGCGCGTTCGGCGCGGTCCAGGAGCTTTTGGGCCCGCGCGAGGGCCGGCAGCGCGGCGGGAACCCCGTCGAAGATGTGGCCGCGTTCGGGCCTCTCGGCCTTCTTGACGGCGTCCCATTTCAGGACGATCTCCTCCACCGTTGCCGGGAAGGAATCCTGCAGCGAGCCGTCGGGCCGGAACACGTGCGGGTTGCGCCGGATCATCTTGGCCTTCAGGCCCCGGGCGACATCGCCCAGGTCAAAGGCGCCGCGTTCCTCGGCGAGCCGGGCGTGGAGCACCACCTGCAACAGGACGTCCCCCAGTTCAGACTGCAGTTCCGCGTCGCCGGCGCCGGTCTCGATGGTCTCGGCCACTTCATAGGCCTCCTCCAGGAGGTACTCCACGAGGGACTCGTGGGTGAGGGCACCCATCCAGGGGCAATGCTCGCGCAGGGCCGCTATCATCCCCAGCAGCTCCCCGACCTCGCAAGCTCGGCCGGGGACCCCTGCCGCTGTGGGCCCAGCGAGCCCCTGGACGGGTGATGTGTCCTCGTTAGCCAAGATCGGAGTAGGCCTCGTTGATGTATTCGACCAGGGCTTCCTTCTCCTCGAGCGGCAGGAAGGCGGCCTCGGCCGCGTTCAGCGTCAGCTCCAGCAGGTCATCGAGGTCGTAGTCGAACGTCTCAACCAGGAGTTCGAACTCGTCGGTCAGCGTCACGCCGCTCATGAGCCGGTTGTCGGTGTTGATGGTGACGTTGAAGCCGAGCTGGTAGAGCATGTCCAGCGGGTGGCTTTCGATGCCCTCACCGAAGCCGGCAATGGCGCCGGTCTGCAGGTTGGAGGAGGGGCAGATCTCCAGGGCGATGCCACGGTCCCGCACCCAGCTGGCGAGCTCGCCCAGGGTCACCATGCCGATGGTGTCGTTGACGGAGTCGTCGAAGCCTTCGGCGTCGGCGGCCTCTTCGTCCTCTTCGAATTCGATCGTGACGTCCTCGGCGATCCGGACGCCGTGGCCCAGGCGCAGGGCCCGGCCGTCGACGAGGGCCGACTGGATGCTTTCCAGGCCGGCGGCTTCGCCGGCGTGGACGGTGGCCGGGAAGTTGTGCTGGGCCAGGTAGGTGAAGGCGTCCTTGAAGCGGGACGGCAGGAAGCCGTCCTCGGCGCCGGCGATGTCGAAGCCGACGGCACCGTTGTTGCGGTGGCGGACGGCCAGTTCGGCGATCTCCTGGCCGCGGTCGGCGTGGCGCATGGCGGTGATGAGCTGGCCCACCTGGATATCGCGGCCGGTCTCTGCCACGGCGTCCACTCCAGCTTCGAGGCCGGCCTGCACGGCTTCGACCACGTCGTCCAGGCTCAGGCCCTTCTGCAGGTGCTGTTCGGGCGCCCAGCGCACCTCGCCGTACACGACGCCGTCGTCGGCCAGGTCTTCGACGAATTCCTTCGCGACGCGGAACAGGCCCTCCTTGGTCTGCATCACGGCGATGGTGTGGTCGAAAGTCTCCAGGTAGCGGACCAGGGAGCCGGAGTCGGCGGATTCCCGGAACCACTCCCCCAGTGCAACGGGGTCCGTGGACGGCAGCGTGTGGCCGACGGCCTCAGCAAGTTCAATGATGGTGGCCGGCCGGAGTCCGCCGTCCAGGTGGTCGTGAAGGGAAACCTTGGGAAGGCCCTTCAGGTCGAAGTCGAGGTCAGGGGCAGCGTCAGGAATAGTCTCAGTCACGTTCCAACCATAGGGTCGCCGGGCGCCGGAAGCTACTTTCCGGACGCTCCGGACTCAGCGGACGGACCGGCCAGCATCGTGCCGTGCAGCTCGGAAGCACGCTCACCGGAGGCGGGTTCGTTGACGTATTCGGTCTCGGACGGGACCGGACTGGTGTCGTGGCGGCCCAGGCGCTTGTGCCACCAGCGCAGGAGATGGTCGATGAGGACACCGAGCACAATGGCGAATACCACCGCGATGCCCGCGCTGAGCAACGGGTTGTGGTGCAGCCACGGGAAGGAACTGGCCAGGACGCCGATGCCGATTGAGTAGGCCACCCACGTCAGGCAGGCAAAGCCGTCAAGGAAGAAGAACCGGCGGTGCGGAAACGCCGTCGTGCCTGCCACGTAGTTGACGGCGACACGGCCCCACGGAATGTACCGGGCGGTGAAGATCAGGACGGCGCCGCGCTTTTCAAGTTCGTAGTGGGCCCAGCCGAACACCTTTTGGACCTTCGGTTTGCGCATCCAGCGGAACCGCTCGAGGCCAATCTTGCGGCCCAGCATGTAGGCCATGTTGTCGCCGGCCATGGCTCCCACGAGGGCGGTGAGGCCCAGGATCCACAGGTTGGGCTGGCCGCTGTGCACGGAGTACGCCGCCAGGGCAACGATCAGGGTCTCGCTGGGGACCACCATCGCGAAGCCGTCCACGAAGAAGAAAACCAGCAGGAGGGGGTAGATCCACCACTGGCCAGCGGCATGGAGCACGGCCTCGTTAATGAACTCCATGCAGGTGGTGCTCCTTGATGACTGGGAACGGACAACTAAGCCGTATCGTACTCGCGATGACAGTGGGTAGAACCATGGACGAAACTTTGCACGACGTGCGGCCAACAAACGTGACCCAAATCGCTCCTAAGTGTCCCATGGGCGGGCCCAATCCGCCTAGGACTCGGCGGGCGGCACGGAATGCGTCGGTTCCTCCGGTGCGCGGCCGCGCACCCTGCTGATCACACGGTCCAGGACGACGCCCAGGACGATCGCGCAGACGATGGCAATGGCCGCGCCCAGCACGTGGTTTTCCTCAAACCACGGACCAACAGTCAGTCCGATCCCCACCGAGTAGCTGGCCCACAGCAGCGCCGAGAGCACCGTCAGACTGACGAATCTGCGCCACGGGTAGTGCGTGGCGCCGGCGGTCAGGTTTACGGCCACCCGCCCGATCGGGACGAAGCGCGCCACAAGGATCAGTGAGGCAGGCCGTTTCCGCAGTTCCCGGCCGGCCCAGCGGAAGGCCGCCTGCATGCGCGGGCCGCGCTGCCACGCCCAGCGCCGGATTCCGGTCCCGCGGCCGATCAGGTAAGCCATGTTGTCGCCCACCAGGGCCCCTGCGGCAGCCGTTGCGACCAGGAGCAGAGGGTTGGGGACGCCCGCAGTGGCGGCGACTGCAGCCAGGCCCACCACCACCGATTCGCTCGGAATCGGGGGGAAGAACCCGTCGATCACGCAGCAGGCGAAAACCAGGACGAGGACCCAGGGTTGCCCTGCGGCGGCGAGGATGAAGTCATTGATTGCCTGCACAGCTTCCTAACGCGCGGCGGGGCCAGATCTATCCAAGCGCAGGCTCGGCCGGGGCCGGGCCTGCGCTTGACGGGTACTGCTGTGGAGTCAGTGTAACGCCGGCTCCGGCCGCCGCTGCCCTCTCCCGTACGGCTGTTATCCCCAGGGTTTGGGCACCGTAAGGGATAGGGCAACGGGCTTAGGCGATGCGGTCGATGATGAGCTTCTGGGCGGGCCGGGAGCCCTCGGGGGCGATCACTGCGGCGTGTTCGAGCGCTTCCTTGGCACGCTCGAACTTCTCCGGTGTGTCCGTGAGCAGGGTCATGAGCGGTTCGCCTGCCTTGACTGTGGCGCCGGGCTTGGCGTGCATCCGCACCCCGGCACCGGCCTGGACCTGGTCCTCCTTGCGGGCGCGCCCGGCACCGAGCCGCCAGGCAGCGACGCCGACGGCCATCGCGTCGAGCTCCACCAGGACACCGTCGGCCGGGGCGTAGATGACCTCGGATTCCTTGGCGACCGGGAGCTTGGCGCGCGGGTCTCCGCCCTGGGCCTCGATCATCCGGTTCCAGACGTCCATGGCCCGGCCGTCCCGGAGTGCTGCCCGGGGATCGGCGTCGCGGATGCCGGCGCACGCCAGCATTTCCTCCGCGAGCCGGACGGTGAGTTCGACGACGTCGTCCGGGCCTCCGCCGGCGAGGACCTCCACGGATTCCTCGACCTCGATCGCGTTGCCCGCGGTCAGGCCCAGCGGCGTGTTCATGTTGGTGAGCAGGGCCACCGTGTTGACGCCGGCGTCCTTGCCCAGGGCCACCATGGTTTCGGCCAGTTCGCGGGCGCGGGCCTCGTCCTTCATGAACGCGCCGCTGCCCACCTTGACGTCGAGCACCAGCGAGCCGGTGCCTTCGGCGATCTTCTTGCTCATGATCGAGGAGGCGATCAGCGGGATGGCCTCCACTGTCCCGGTGACATCGCGGAGCGCGTAGAGCTTCTTGTCCGCCGGGGCCAGCCCGGCGCCGGCCGCGCAAATGACCGCGCCGACGTCCTGGAGCTGGGCCATCATTTCCTCATTGCTGAGGGCCGCACGCCAGCCCGGGATGGCCTCGAGCTTGTCCAGGGTGCCGCCGGTGTGGCCGAGGCCGCGGCCCGAGAGCTGCGGCACTGCCACGCCAAACACCGCTACAAGCGGAGCCAGCGGCAGGGTGATCTTGTCCCCGACGCCGCCGGTGGAGTGCTTGTCCGACGTCGCCTTCACGCCGCCGTCGGGCCGCCGCAGGCTGGAGAAGTCCATCCGCTCGCCGGAGGCGATCATGGCCGCCGTCCAGCGGGAGATCTCGGCCCGGTCCATGCCGTTGAGCAGGATGGCCATGTTCAGGGCGGCCATCTGTTCGTCGGCGATGGCGCCGCGGGTGTACGCGTCGATTGTCCAGTCGATCTGGGCCGGGCTGAGCACACCCTTGTCCCGCTTGATGCGGATGATGTCGACGGCGTCGAACGCTTCACTGTTGTTGGGGTTCTGTGTCGTTTGTGTCACCGGGGTTCCTCCAGGTGTTGGGGGCCAAAGGCATCGGGAAGGACCTGGTCCATGGTCTTGATTCCCTGCGTGGTCATGAGCTCCATGTCCGGAGCCCGGAATTCGTAGAGCAGCTGGCGGCAGCGCCCGCACGGCATGAGGACATTCCCGCCGGAATCGACGCAGTAGAAGGCGCGCAGCAATCCCCCGCCGGTCATCTGCAGGTTGCCCACCAGGGCGCACTCGGCGCACAGGGTCAGCCCGTAGCTGGCGTTTTCGACATTGCAGCCGCTGACGATCCGCCCGTCTCCGGTGAGGGCCGCGGCCCCCACCGGAAACTTCGAATACGGCGCATAGGCGTTCTTCATGGCGGACACTGCCGCGGCTTCGAGTGCAGCCCAGTCGACGTCGATGCTGTCCATTCTCAGCCCTTGATGTACGGTATGCCGTCAGCGGCCGGCGGCCGGGAGCGGCCGACGAGCCCGGCCACGGCAAACACGGTCACCACGTACGGCAGCATGGCCATGAACTGGCTCGGCACCGGGGTGCCGATGATCGTCACGATGCTCTGCAGGTTGTCGGCGAAGCCGAACAGCAGCGCGGCGAAGAACGCCCCGATCGGGTTCCAGCGGCCCAGGATCATGGCGGCGAGGGCAATGAAGCCGCGCCCGCCGGAGATTTCCTTGGTGAAGCTGTCGATCGCCACGAGGGTGAAGAACGATCCGCCGATCCCGGCGACGGCGCCGCCGAGCGTGACGTTCCAGAAGCGGGTCGCGTTGACCTTGATGCCCAGGGTGTCGGCCGCCTGCGGGTGCTCGCCCACGGCACGGACGCGCAGGCCCCACTTCGTCTTGAACAGTGCGACCCAGATCACGATGACTGCCACGTACATCAGGTAGCCCACCACGGACTGCTTGAAGAGGATGGGCCCGATCACGGGGATGCTGGACAGGACCGGGATATCGATGATGGGCAGCTCGGCGGGCGAGTTGTACTTCTCCGGATCGGACTGCATCACGGTGGTGAACAGGAAGCCGGTGAGCCCGGAGACCAGGACGTTGAGCACGACGCCGACGATGATCTGGTTGACCACGTACTTGATGCTGAACACTGCCAGCACCACCGACACAAGGGCGCCCGCCACGGCCGCCGCAAGCAGGCCCAGGTAGGGGTTGTGCGTCAGGCTGGCGACGAGCGCGGCCGTGAAGGCACCGCCCAGGAGCTGGCCTTCGATGGCGATGTTGACGACGCCGGCGCGTTCGCACAGCACACCTGAGAGGGAGCCGAAGACGATCGGCACGGCGAGGGTCACGGATCCGGCGATGAGGCCGGCCAGCGAAATACTGGGGGTCCGGGCGCCGCCCACCACCCAGATCAGGAAGGCGACCACGAACACGACGGTGAACACGGCCGGCACCCAGCGCGGGGGCCGCCGGTTCGCTCTCGCCTTCAGGACCAGGGCGTAGCCCGCGAGGCCCAGCAGGATCAGGGAGAGCACCATGCCGGACAGGAATGCGGGTACTTCGATCGCCGGGAGCTGGAAGAAGTCTCCGCTGGATGAAACGCCGAACTTGGCGTTCGCCTGCGGGCCCAGCAGTCCGAAGAAGATGAACGCTACGGTGGCCAGCACCGCAAGCGTGACCGGCAACTTCCAAGTCACGGGCTTGGCGGACACCGTCGGCCTGTGGTTCTTCTCCGGCTGGGGTTTTCCTTCAACGGGCGAGGTTGCTGTTGTGCTCATGCGGCACCTCCGGTGGTTGCGGCCTGCTTGGTTTTGCCGGCGGTCGCGGCCTTCTTCTTGCGCGGGTTGAGTCCGAAGATCGCCCGGACCAGCGGCGGCGCCGCGATGAACAGGACGATGAGTGACTGGACCACGAGCACGATGTCGATCGGAGTTCCGGTCTGGATCTGCATCTGGACAGCGCCTGCGCGGAAGGCCCCGAACAGCAGGCCGGCGGCGAAGGTGCCCCATGGCGAGGACCGTCCCAGCAGCGCGACCGTGATCGCGTCAAAGCCGTAGGTTGCCGCGACACCGTCGGTCAGGACCTTTTCGGTGCCCGCCACCTGTGCCACGCCGGCCAGGCCGGCCAGGCCACCGGCAATGGTCATCACCAGGATGGTGGCCCGGGAGACGTTGATGCCGGCGGTCAGGGCTGCCTTGGGGTTGGCCCCGACGGCACGGAATTCGAAACCGAGCGTGGAGCGGTTCAGCAGCCACGAAACAAACACGGTGGCCGCGATGGCCAGCAGGAATCCCAGGTGCAGCCGGTACTGGCTGCCGAAGATCAGCGGGTACGCGGCGCTGGGGTCCACGATGGGCGATATCGGCGTGTCCGCCCCCGGACGCTGGAACAAGTCAGTGTCGAGCAGGTAGCGCAGGAAATAGAGTGCGATGTAGTTGAACATGATGGTCACGATGACCTCGTGGGCGCCGGTCCGGGCTTTGAGCACGCCGACGATGCCGCCCCAGACGGCGCCGCCGATGACGCCGGCCACCAGGACCAGCAGCAGGTGTATCCCCAGCGGCAGGTGCAGCGCGAAGCCGACCCATGAGGCGAGGATGCCGGCCATGATGATCTGGCCCTGCGCACCGATGTTGAACAGGCCCGCGCGGAAGGCCAGGGCGACGCCGAGGCCGGCGGTGATCAGCGGGGTGGCGATGGTCAGCGTCTCCATGAGGGGGGCGAACTGTCCGGCCACGCCGTTCCCGCGGGGGTTGAAGACCGCGCCCTGGAAGAGGGCGACGTACGAATCGGTGGCGGCGGACCAGACGGCGATGAGGAAGTCACTGGGCCGGGCAAAGAGATAGCCCGCCGTGGTGCCGACAACCTTGTCCGTCATGGCGATGAGCAGGCCGCCGAGGATCAGTGCGAGCAGCACCGCCAGGATGGTCACGATGCCGTTGCCGGTGAAGATCTTGCGCAGCAGCGACTCCTCTTCCGGGGCACCCGGAAGAGCTCCGCTCTGGGTCGAGACCGGAACGGCCGATGGCTGGTGGGCGCCGCCCGCGGTGTCCAGCGAGGTGACGAAGTCTGCATCGTCCTCGAGCGGTTCAGGCTCCACGTCGGTGGCCTGCGATGCCGGAAGCCGGTCCGGGTCCGGTGCGGCCGCGGACCGCGGCTCGGTGTTCTCACTCATGGGGGTCTCCTACGGCGCCGGAGCCGGGCTCCTGCACGGACGGGGCGGCGGGGGCCGGGTTCATGGCCGGCTTCGTTGCGGGGTTTTCGGCCGGGGTGCCGGCCGGGTTTTCTGCTGCGTTCGCGGCCGGGTTTTCAGAAAGGGATCGGGCCGAGTGCCTGCCTGCTGCGTCGGTCTGGGCCTCGTCCGGGGAAACGCCGGCCATCATCAGGCCCAGGACGTCACGACCGGTGCCGGCCGGGACGATCCCGACCAGCCGGCCCTTGTACAGCACGGCGATCCGGTCGGCGAGTTCAATCACCTCGTCCAGTTCGGTGGAGACGATCATGACGGGCGTGCCGTGGTCCCGCTCCGCGACGATCCGCTTGTGCAGGAACTCGATGGAGCCCACGTCCACGCCGCGGGTGGGCTGGGAGGCGATGAAGAGCCGCAGCGGCCGGGAGAGCTCCCGGGCCATGACGACCTTCTGCTGGTTGCCGCCGGACAGGGTGCCGGCTGCCAGTGAGCCGGACGGGGTGCGGACGTCGAATTCCTCGATCCGGGTCTTGGCGTTCTCCAGGACCTTGGCCGGGCTCATGCTGATGCCCTTGGCGAACGGCGCCTGGTCGTAGCGGTCCAGGATCAGGTTCTCGGCGATGGAGAACGTGCCAATCAGCCCGTCGAGGGAGCGGTCCTCCGGGACGAACCCGACGCCGGCGTTGAGGACCTCCTTGACGCTGCGGCCCACGAGTTCTTCGCCGTCGAGGGTGATCGAGCCGTGGACCCGCTCGTGCAGGCCGAGGATGGCTTCGGTCAGCTCGGTTTGGCCGTTGCCCTGGACGCCGGCGACGGCGAGGATCTCGCCGCGGGCGATTCCGAAGCTGATCCCGTCCACCACGTGCTGGCCGTTGGGGGCGATGACCGTGAGGTCCTTGACCTCGAAGGTGGTCTCCTGCGGATTCGCGGGAGCCTTGTCCAGGGTCAGGCTCACGGCCCGGCCCACCATCATGGAAGCCAGCTCGGTGGTCGAGGCGCCGGGATCGGCCGAGCCCACTACCTTGCCGCGCCGGATGACGGTGATGGTGTCCGAAACGGCCTTCACCTCACGCAGCTTGTGGGAAATGAAGACGATCGAGGTGCCGTGGCTCTTGAGCTGGCGCATGATGTCCAGCAGTTCATCGGTGTCCTGCGGGGTCAGCACGGCCGTGGGCTCATCGAGGATGAGCACCTTGGCGTCGCGGACGAGTGCCTTGATGATCTCCACGCGCTGCTGCACGCCCACGGGGAGGTCTTCGATCAGCGCGTCGGGGTCGACGTCGAAACCGTACCGGTCCGAGATCTCCCGGATTTTCCGGCGGGTGTCATCCAGGTCCAGGAATCCGCCGGTCTTGGTGGTCTCCGCTCCCAGGGCAACGTTCTCCGCGACGGTGAAGACGGGGACCAGCATGAAGTGCTGGTGCACCATGCCGATGCCGGCCGCCATGGCGTCGCCGGGGCCGCGGAACGTGACCGGTTTGTCGTCGATTAGGATTTCGCCCTCTGTGGGCTCGTACAGTCCGTAGAGGACGTTCATCAGCGTGGACTTGCCAGCGCCGTTCTCACCGAGCAGACAGTGGATCTGCCCGGGTTCAACAACCACATCGATGTGATCGTTCGCTACCAGGGAGCCGAAGCGTTTGGTAATGCCCTTGAGTTCAAGTTTCAAAACTCTGACCAATCTCGAGGTGTCCGGACGGCTTGGTCCGGACGCGTAGGGGCGCTGCAGCACCAGCTTAGTGCCTGGGATCTGAGGCACTAAGGGCCGCAACGAAAAGCGCCACAGCCCGTGCGGTGGTGACCGGACGGGCCGTGGCGCTTAGCGGAGGAAGTTAGGCTTTCGGGCTGGCTGCGGATTCAACCTTCAGCTTGCCGTCGGCGATGTCCTTCTTGATCTGGTCCAGGTCGGACTTCAGTTCGGCCGAAACCTGGGAATCCATGTCGTGGAACGGGGCAAGCTGGACGCCGTCGTTCGCGAGGGTGCCAACGTACGGCTTGTTGGTGAACTGGCCGTCCTTGTCCTGCTTGACGACCGTCTCGACGGCCTCGCCCATCTGCTTCATGACGGAGGAGAGCATGATGTCCTTGTAATCCGGTGCCGTGAGGTAGCCGTCGGAGTCAACCCAGATGAGCTTGACGTCCTTGCCTGCTGCCTTGGCTTCCTGCAGGGCCGCGCCGGCACCCTTGCCGACCGGACCGGCGACGGGCATGACGATGTCTGCGCCCTGGTCCAGGAAGTTCTGGGTGAACTGCTTGCCCTTGTCCTGCTTTTCGAAGTCACCGGTGAAGGAGCCGTCCTGCTTGGCCTTGTCCCAGCCGAGAAGCTTGACGTCCTTGCCCTTCTTCTCGTTGTAGTACTTCACACCGTCGGCGAAACCGTCCATGAAGATGGTGACCGTGGGGATCTTGATGCCGCCGAACGTGGCGACCGTCCCGGTCTTGGTGGTGCCGGCTGCGAGGTAGCCGGCCAGGAATGCTGCCTGGGCGGTGTCGTAGATGATCGGCTTGACGTTGGCGACCGGGGTGTCATAGCCGAAGTCGATGATGGCGAAGTGCTTGTCCGGGTTCGCGGTGGCCTGGGACTTGGTGGCGTCGCCGAGCAGGAAGCCGACCGTGATGGTCAGGTTGCAGCCGGCGGAGACCATGGCGCGCAGGTTCGGTTCGAAGTCGTTGTTGGTCTTGGACTCGGCCTGGTTCATCTCGATGCCGAGATCCTTCTTGGCCTTCTGCAGTCCCTCGTAGGACGACTGGTTGAACGACTGGTCATCGAATCCACCCGAGTCGGACACGATGCAGCCCGTGTAGTTGCTGGCGGTGTTGGTGGCGGTGCTGGCCTCCGGGGCAGCTCCGCAGCCGGTCAGCAGGAGTGCAGCCGCGCCCGCGGTGGCAACGCCGGCCATTGATCCGCGCTTAAAGGTGGCACGCAGAGAGTTCTTCAATTTTCCTCCAGGAAGAAAGAGTAGGCGCTACGACGGAAGTTCAATGAGTGTCTGTCTGCGGTGTTCCGCTGATCTCTGTTGTCACTGATGGATTTCGCAGCACTGCGCCGAGGCGCACTTATGCAAGCTACTGTAGTGGCCTGCGCCACGTCCCGATAACACACGTCCCGGCGAATGCCCAGATTGTTGAGAACTTGTTACCTAGAGGTAGCCGGTGCCCGCCGCGACCACAGACGCCTCCGGCGCCGGTCCCCGCAGGAACCGGCGCCGGAGGCGTATGTGGCGGCACGGCGATTGCCGGGTGTCCGGCTACAGCCGCACGAGCATCTTGCCGGTATTGGCGCCGTCGAGCAGGTCCATGAAGGCCTGCGGGGCGTTCTCCAGCCCGTCCACCACCGTCTCGTCGTAACGGACCGTTCCGTCGGCCAGCCAGCCGGACATGGTCTCGACGAACTCGGCCATGTGCTGCCAGTAGCCGCCCACCAGGAAGCCCTTGAGCGTCAGTTGTTTGCCGATCGCCAGCATGAGGTTCCGCGGTGCCGGCGTCGGTTCGGTCGCGTTGTACTGGGCGATGGCCCCGCACATGGCCACCCGGCCACCGACCGTGAGGGCGGACAGCGCGGCTTCGAGGTGCTCGCCGCCGACGTTGTCGAAGTAGACGTCGATCCCGCGCTCACCCGCGGCCGCGGCGAGCTGTTCCGCCACGGGGCCGTCGTGGTAGTTGAACGCGGCATCGAAGCCGAGTTCGAGCAGGCGTGCCACCTTTTCCGGCGAGCCGGCGCTGCCGATCACCCGGGACGCGCCCATGGCCTTGGCGATCTGCCCGACGAGCGAGCCGACCGCGCCGGCGGCGCCGGAGACGAACACGGCGTCGCCGGGCTTGAATTCCGCGACCTTCAGCAGTCCCGCGTAGGCGGTCAGCCCGGTCATGCCGAGGGCGCCGAGGAATGCTGACGCGGGGGCCAGATCGGTGCGCGCCACCGTGGTGGCCGCGGCATCGACGACGGCGTATTCGCGCCAGCCGAGGCCGTGCACCACCGTGTCGCCCACAGCGCGGCCTTCGGCCCGGGACGCGATCACTTCGCCGACGGCGCCGCCGTCGAGGGCGGTATCCAGCGCAAACGGCGCGGAGTAGGACTTGACGTCGTTCATGCGTCCGCGCATGTACGGGTCCACCGAGATGAACAGGTTGCGGACCAGGACCTGGCCGTCCTGCAGTTCGGGCAGCGCCGACTCGGCGAGGCGGAAGTTCGCCGGGACGGGGCGGCCGTGGGGGCGGGACGCCAGCTGGATCTCGCGGGTGGTGGCGGGAAGGGTGAGAGTTTCGGTGTTGTTGCTCATGCGGCTACCTCCAGGATGGTGATGTCGACAGTGATGTTGCCGCGGGTGGCGTTGGAGTACGGGCAGATCTGGTGGGCCTTGGCCACGAGGGCCTCGGCCGTGTCCCGGTCCACGGCGGGCAGGGCGATCTCAAGTTCGGCGGCCAGACCGTAGCCGGCACCGTCCTCGAGAGCGCCGAAGTGGATCTTGGCGGCGACGGCGGAGTCCGTCAGGTCGGCGCGCTCCTTGCGTCCCACCAGGCGCAGGGCGGAGTGGAAGCACGCGGCGTAACCGGCGGCAAAGAGCTGTTCGGGGTTGGTGCCCGCGCCGTCACCGCCGAGTTCGACCGGGCTGGCAAGGGTGACGCTCAGCTTGCCGTCCTTGCTGATGGCGGTGCCGTCGCGGCCTTCGCCTGAGGCCAGGGCCTCTGCTGTGTAAAGGGTCTTCATGGTGATTCCGTTCTGTCGGCGGGAAGAAGGGGTTCAGCGGGGAACTCGCCGGAAGCCTGCGGAGTCGCCGTAAACTTCCGGCGAGCTGGCACGCCTCCCGCGATTTCGACGTCGGCCGTGGGGGCCTGGGAAGGGTGGTGGAGGGGGAAGGGCTTAAGGGAAGGGCTTAGTGGGAGGCGTGGAGCGCGTTCGTCAGCCGGCCCAGGGTGTCGCGGAGCTGGTCCAGTTCCGCGGCGGTGAGCCCGGCGGCGTCCGCCAGGCGCTGCGGGATGCCGCTGGCCTTGGCGCTCAGGGCGGCGCCGGCGCCGGTCAGGAAGATCTCCACGCGGCGCTCGTCCTCGGCGGAGCGGCGGCGCTGGACGAGTCCGAGCGCTTCGAGCCGCTTGAGCAGCGGCGAGAGCGTGCCGGAGTCCAGGCCCAGCTCCTCCCCCAGTTCACGCACGCTGCGCGGCTCCGCTTCCCAGAGCACCAGCATGGCGAGGTACTGCGGGTAGGTCAGGCCGAGCTCCTCGAGCATGGGCCGGTAGGCGGCCGTGGCGGCACGTGAGGCAGAGTACATCGCAAAACACACCTGCCGGTTCAGGCGGAGCGCTTCCGGGCCGTCCGTGCGGGCCTCTTCTGACGTGGTCATGACTCCACCGTACCGCACAATTTAGTTGCGTGCAATTCAGTTGTGCACAACTGAATTGCGGAGCAGGAACCGGCATCGACGTAGAAGGGGCCGCCGCGGCACGATTCCCCGTCGCTGCCGCCGAGTTTCCCCACGTTTGACGGGTGCCGACGGCGTGTCGGCCCGCACCGCCGGCGTGTCCCGGCGTCGTGCCGGAATAGGTGGGGAAACTCCGTGCGGCGGTCCTGGCCGGGTGCAGCAGGGCGGGCCCGGTGTAGAAGCCCGGGCGGAACGGCTTACAGGT
The DNA here is from genome assembly GCF_056398725.1 of Arthrobacter sp. 01T425. Taxonomy (NCBI): domain Bacteria; kingdom Bacillati; phylum Actinomycetota; class Actinomycetes; order Micrococcales; family Micrococcaceae; genus Arthrobacter; species Arthrobacter sp. 01T425. The sequence continues at coordinate 96,313 of NZ_JBFTPY010000008.1, forward strand.
CGCGGATGGTGCGCAGGGCCGCCGCCGTGAGCACCTGGATGCCCAGGCCCAGCGCCCGCTCATCGACGATGTAGTCGCCGCGGTGAAGGTCGTATTCTTCCCCGCCTGGCGTCTTCGTGCCGAGGCGCATCATGGCGCCGGGGGTGTCGGCCAGGAACCAGGCAAAGTCTTCCCCGCCCATGGACTGCGGGGTCAGGACCACGGCGCCCTCGCCGATTTCGGCGCGGGCCGCGGCCTCGATCAGCGCGGTCTCGTGCTCGGAGTTGACCACCGGCGGCACGCCGCGGGTGTGTTCCAGGTGGACATCGACGCCGTACGGCTCGGCGACCTGCCGGATGATGTCGTCGAGCAGCTCGCCGGCGTCGTGCCAGGCGTCGCGGTCCAGGCAGCGCATGGTGCCGGCCATGTAGCCGCTGCCCGGGATGGCGTTCGGGGCCGAGCCCGCGGAAATCTGCCCCCAGACCACGGACACGCCGCTGCGGACATCGACGCGGCGCGAGAGCACTGCGGGAACGTTGACCGCGATCTGCGCCAAGGCGAAAACCAGCTCCTCGGTCAGGTGCGGGCGCGAGGTGTGGCCGCCGCGGCCGGAGAGTTCAATCTTGATGGTGTCCGAGGCGGAGGTGATCGCCCCGATCCGGGTGCCGATCTTGCCGATCTCGATCCGGGGGTCGCAGTGCAGCGCCAGGATGCGCGGCACGCCTTCCAGGACACCCTGTTCGATGCACGAGGTGGCGCCGCCGGGCATGGTTTCCTCGGCCGGCTGGAAGATGATCCGGACGGTCCCGCTCAGCGGGGACGCCTCGTGCATGCGCTGCAGGACCAGCGCGATCCCAAGCATGGTGGCAGTGTGGACGTCGTGGCCGCAGGCATGGGTCACGCCGTGGTTCTTCGAGGCGAACTCAAGGCCAGTTTCCTCGATGATCGGCAGGGCATCGATATCCCCGCGCAGTGCGGTGGCGATGGGACCCTGCCCGACGTCGACCGTCAGGCCAGTGCCCTCGAGGCGGCGCGGCTTGAGCCCGGCTTCCTCGAGCCGTTTCGCCAGCTTATCGGTGGTGCGGAACTCCTTGAACGAAAGTTCCGGATGCGCATGGAGGTCGCGGCGGAAAGCGATCAGCTCCGGCAGGAGGGGCTCCAGCCACGGCCCCACGAGAGTCGTGGGCTCAGCTTCAGTCGAATAGTTGCGCACGGAATAACTCTATCGAGCGGCCAAAGAATAGCGGCATCGGGTACGGCGCGTTACGGATTGCTGAACATTGCACAGGCCGTGATCCGCTCCCCTCCGCCTACAGGACGTCGGTGTCGCCCTTGGCCTTGATGGCATCCACGGCCTGCTTGACCCGCTGCGAGTGTTCCTTGGTGGTGACCAGCAGGGCGTCCGGGGTGTCAACGATCACGACGTCCTTGATGCCGATCAGGGCGATCACCCGCTTGGTATCGGAGACCACCACGCCGCTCGCGTTCTCGGTGAAGACGCGTGCGCCCTCGCCCAGGACCGTGACCTCGTCGACTTCCTTGGCGCTGTTGAGCCGGCCCACGGAGGCGAAGTCCCCGACGTCGTCCCAGAGGAACGTTCCGGGCACCACGGCGACGTCGCCGGCGGCGGCGGCGGGCTCGGCGACGGCGTAGTCAATGGCGATCTTGGGCAGCGTGGGCCACACCCGGGCAGTGACGGCGTCGCGCTCCGGAGTGTCCCAGGCCTTGGCGATCTCCTGGAGTCCGGCGAAGAGCTCGGGCTGGTTGGCTTCGAGGTGCTTGAGCATCAGCGAGACCGGGGCCACGAACATGCCCGCGTTCCAGACATATTCGCCGCTGTCGACGTACTCCTGGGCCACTTCCTCGCTGGGCTTCTCCACGAACTCCACCACGGACTGCGCACTGGGCGCGTCCGGGATGTGGAGGTTCGCGCCGGAACGGATATAGCCGAATCCGGTGGAGGGATGGGTCGGCTTGATGCCGATGGTGACGATCTTCCCCGCGGCCGCGGTGTAGACGGCTTCACGGACGGCGTCCTGGAAGAGGTCGTCCGGGCTGATGACCTGGTCCGCGGCGAACGAGCCCATGATGATGTCCGGGTCCCGCTCGTGCAGGATGGCCGCGGCGAGGCCGATCGCAGCACCGGAGTCCTTGGGTTCGCTCTCCAGGACCAAGTCGGCTTCCAGGACCTCAGGCAGCTGGCGGCAGACGGCTGCCCTGTGGGCGGAGCCGGTCACCACCAGCACGTGCTTGCCGGCGACGGGCTGGAGGCGGTCATAGGTCGCGCGCAGCAGAGTACTGCCCGAACCGGTGAGGTCGTGAAGGAATTTCGGGGCCGCTGCCCGTGACAGGGGCCAGAGGCGGGTCCCCACCCCGCCCGCCGGAATAACCGCAATAAAACGGTCCAGCGGTGAATCCTGGCTTGTCACTTTGTCTGTAGTCATCACGGCTACTTTAGCCGACGGCGGCCAATTCGGTCCGAATTGGGCCGGGATCAGGCCCTGCCGGCGCCTGCGACCACGGCCAAATGTGGCGTTCGTCTCAAAACAAACGCAAAACCGCGCCGGGGCCTGTCAACAAGGAGTTCCCAAATTGAATAAGCTGTGAGCGAAGCCTAGATTTAGGCTTGAGCTTACGAGTGCTCTCGCAGCAGGCGTTCCCCCCGCGTGGATCCCATGCCAGCGCCGCTGTGTTGCAGGGAGGTTTATTCAGTGCCGACAAAACCAGCTGGCACCTTGTACCGCGGCCGTGAAGGCATGTGGTCCTGGGTTGGACACCGCATTACCGGTGTAGTGATTTTCTTCTTCTTGTTGGTCCACGTGCTGGACACCTCATTGGTGCGTGTGTCCCCCGAGGCCTACACCGCAGTGATTGGTGCCTACAAGAACCCCCTCATGGCCCTGGGTGAAACGGGCCTTGTCGCGGCGATCGTGTTCCACGCCTTCAACGGCCTGCGGATCATCGCCGTCGACTTCTGGAAGAAGGGTGCCAAGTACCAGCGTCAGATGCTCTGGACGGTCCTGGGCCTCTGGGTCGTCGTCATGGTCGGCTTCTCCATCCGCCACCTGTCCCTCGCCCTTGGAGGTCACTAAGCCATGACTGCAACCATTCAGAGTCCACGCAGTGGAAAGATCCAGCCCAAGTACCGCCGCACTGGCGGTTCCAAGGGCAACTTCGAGATGCTCGCCTGGCTCTTCATGCGCCTCTCCGGCGTCGTGCTGGTGGTGCTGATCTTCGGCCACCTGACGGTGAACCTGCTGGTCGGCGAGGGCATCCACGCGATCGACTTCGGCTTTGTGGCCGGCAAGTGGGCCGACCCGTTCTGGCAGTTCTGGGACCTGGCCATGCTGTGGCTCGCCATGCTGCACGGCACCAACGGCGTCCGCACGATCATCAATGACTACGCCGAGAAGGACGCAACGCGCCTTTGGCTGAAGATTGTGCTCTATGCGGCCACCACGGTCATCATCATCCTGGGCACCCTGGTCATCTTCACGTTCAATCCGTGCCCCGTGGCCAACGGCGTCCAGCTTCCCGGCGGTTTCTGCCCCGCGCCTTAGGGCGCAGCCGATACGACTCAGCCGTAGCGGCGGAACCGCCGCGGACAGCAGCCCGTCCGGGCAGGAATCCGCGGTCCGTCACGGCAACTGATCTTGCCTGCCGAACGCAGGCGCAGATTGCACGAGACTTCACCGGGCAGGCGCGGCCTGCCGGTGGTTTATAGCGAATTTTGAGAGAAAGAGCGTCTGGTATGCAGGTCCATAAGTACGACGTCGTGATCGTCGGTGCCGGTGGCGCCGGAATGCGCGCGGCGATCGAATCAGGTCAGCGCGCCCGAACAGCAGTACTGACCAAGCTCTACCCCACGCGGTCCCACACCGGCGCGGCGCAGGGCGGCATGTGTGCAGCCCTGGCCAACGTCGAGGAAGACAACTGGGAGTGGCACACCTTCGACACCATCAAGGGCGGCGACTACCTGGTTGACCAGGACGCCGCCGAGGTCATGGCGAAGGAAGCGATCGACGCCGTCCTGGACCTGGAAAAGATGGGCCTGCCGTTCAACCGCACGCCCGAGGGCCGCATTGACCAGCGCCGCTTCGGTGGCCACACCCGCGATCACGGCAAGGCACCGGTCCGCCGCGCCTGCTACGCCGCCGACCGCACCGGCCACATGATCCTGCAGACCCTGTACCAGAACTGCGTCAAGCACAACGTCGAGTTCTACAACGAGTACTACGTCCTGGACCTGCTGACCGTCGAAGAGGACGCTGTCCGCGAGGACGGCACGCCGTACAAGCAGAAGCGCGTGGCCGGCGTCGTGTCCTACGACCTCGCCTCCGGCGAGCTGCACGTCTTCCAGGCCAAGTCCGTGGTGTTCGCCTCCGGCGGCGCCGGCAAGGTCTTCAAGACCACCTCCAACGCCCACACCCTGACCGGTGACGGCATGGGCATCGCGTTCCGCCGGGGCATCCCCCTGGAGGACATGGAATTCTTCCAGTTCCACCCGACAGGTCTGGCCGGCCTGGGCATCCTGCTCTCCGAGGCCGCCCGCGGCGAAGGCGCGATCCTGCGCAACTCCGAGGGTGAACGCTTCATGGAGCGCTACGCGCCCACCATCAAGGACCTCGCCCCGCGCGACATCGTGGCCCGCTCCATGGCCAACGAAGTCCGTGAGGGACGAGGCTGCGGCCCGAACAAGGACTACGTCCTCCTGGACCTGACGCACCTTGAGCCTGCACACATCGATGCCAAGCTGCCGGACATCACCGAGTTCGCCCGCACCTACCTGGGTGTGGAGCCGTACACGGAGCCGGTTCCGGTGTTCCCGACGGCCCACTACGCCATGGGCGGCATCCCCACGAACATCAGCGCCGAGGTCCTCCAGGACAACGACACGGTGGTCCCGGGCCTCTACGCCGCCGGCGAGGTCGCCTGCGTCTCCGTCCACGGCTCCAACCGTCTGGGCACCAACTCGCTGCTGGACATCAACGTGTTCGGCAAGCGCGCCGGTATCGCCGCCGCCGAGTATGCCAAAACCGCCGACTTCGTGGAGCTCCCCGTTGACCCGGAGGCCTACACGCTGAACCTGCTGGAGCACGTCCGCACCTCTGACGGCACCGAGAAGGTCGCTGCGATCCGCAAGGAACTGCAGGACACCATGGACGCCAACATGCAGGTGTTCCGCACCGCCGACACGCTGAACCAGGTCCTGAAGGACATTGCCTCCTTCGAGGAGCGGTACCAGCGCATCAGCGTCCAGGACAAGGGCAAGCGCTTCAACCTGGACCTGCTCGAGGCCGTGGAGCTGGGCTTCCTGCTCGAGCTCGCCAAGGTCATGACCGTGGCGGCCCTGCACCGCGAGGAATCCCGCGGCGGCCACTTCCGCGAGGACTTCCCCGAGCGCGACGACGAAAAATTCATGAAGCACTCCATGGCGTACAAGGATGACCACGCCCCGGCGGACGGTTCCGCCGAGTCGATTGCCGGCATCCGGCTTGCCACCAAACCGGTGGTCTTTACGCGCTACGAGCCGATGGTGAGGAAGTACTAAGATGAGCGCTGAACTCGCTGAGCCAGCATCCAAGATCGAACTGCCCGCCGGCGTCGGCGGGGGCGGGGAAATCCCGTCCTTCGACGTCACGCTGCGCGTGCGCCGCTACAACCCCGAGGTCTCCGAGGACGCCACGTGGGATGACTTCAAGGTCACCATGTACGGCACCGACCGTGTCCTGGACGCCCTGCACAAGATCAAGTGGGAGATGGACGGCAGCGTCTCCTTCCGCCGGTCCTGCGCCCACGGCGTCTGCGGCTCCGATGCCATGCGCATCAACGGCCGCAACCGCCTCGCCTGCAAGACCCTGCTGAAGGACCTGGACACGTCCAAACCCATCACGGTCGAGCCCATCAAGGGCCTGCCGGTGGAGAAGGACCTGATCGTGGACATGGAGCCGTTCTTCCAGTCCTTCCGCGAAGTCATGCCGTTCCTGATCAACCGTGGCCACGAGCCCACCAAGGAACGCCTGCAGTCGGCCGAGGACCGCGAACGGTTCGACGACACCACCAAGTGCATCCTGTGCGCCGCGTGCACCTCGTCCTGCCCGGTGTTCTGGACCGACGGGCAGTACTTCGGCCCGGCGGCGATCGTCAACGCGCACCGCTTCATCTTCGATTCCCGTGATGACGCCGGCGACATGCGCCTGGAGATCCTCAACGACAAGGAAGGCGTGTGGCGCTGCCGCACCACCTTCAACTGCACCGAAGCATGCCCCCGCGGCATCCAGGTCACGCAGGCAATCGCTGAGGTCAAGCAGGCCATCCTGTCCCGCAAGGTCTAAGGACCGGTTCCACCGGCCCGCATTACCGGCTTCACCTTCAGTAGTTACCGACGACGGCGCCTCTCACCTTCCGGGTGGGGGCGCCGCCGTCGTTTCCGCCCTCAATGATTCGCCCTCACACGAAAGGGGACACTTTGTCCCACTCAGAAAAAGTCTCGTTCCTGGGTTCCACCGGCGAGCGGCTCTCCGGCGTGCTGGACCTGCCGGAGGGCCCTGTCAAGGGCTGGGGTGTGTTCTCGCACGGCTTCACCCTGGGCAAGGACAGCCCCTCGGCGTCGCGGATGTGCAAGGCCCTGGCGGACAACGGCGTGGGCATGCTCCGGTTCGACAACGTGGGGCTCGGAGAGTCGGCGGGAATGTGGTCGGAGGGGTCCTTCAGCCACAAGGTGGCCGACACCGTCAAGGCCGCCGAATTCATGCGGGACTCAGACCGCCGGGTTTCCCTGCTGGTGGGCCACTCGTTTGGCGGCGCGGCCGTCCTGTCCGCCGCGCGGCAGATCCCGGAGCTTAGGGCCGTGGCCACCGTGGGTGCCCCCTTCTCCCCCAAGCACGTGGCCCACGTCTTTGACGCGGCCCTGGACCGGATCCTGAGCGAGGGAAGCGCCGAGGTGGACCTCGGCGGCAAGCGGGTGGAGATCCGCCGGCACTTCGTCGAGGACCTCGAGAACGCGGACCTGACGGACTGCATCCGGCAGCTGCACAAGCCGCTCATGGTGCTGCACTCCCCCACCGACAATACGGTCGGGATCGAAAACGCCAGCACCATCTTCCAGACGGCACGCCACCCGCGCAGCTTCGTCTCGCTGGAGGGCAGCGACCATCTCCTGACCGGCAAAGGCCAGGCGGCCCGTGCGGCGAAGATTATTTCGGCGTGGGCCGCCCAGTACCTCGACGCCTGAACGCGGCGGCCAGCGGCCTGCGGCGGACCCGCGGCTCTACCGGGGTTTTACCCGGCTGGACGCGCCGGGCACCCCAGCCGGTGGTCGCGGCGGCGGGCCCGGCCTTGAGGTCCTCTTCCCGGATCGCCACCCACGCGGCGCAGATCACGTAGACCTGGCTGACCAGGTTGAACCAGATCAGCAGGCCGATGATGATGGCGAAGGGCGCCAGAATGGGGTTCTTGCCCGCGCTGGCCAGCAGCTGGGTGCTGAAGATCTGCAGGATGGTGGTGCCCACCGCGGCGAGAGTGGTCCCTTCCAGCAGGGAGCGCCGGGCCGGCTTCAGCCCGGCGGCCACCCGGTACATGATCACGGCGGTGCCCCAGCCGAGCAGCAGCGGGACGAGGATCGTGACGGAGGTCGTCAGCGGCCCGGCAACTATCGGTTCGAGGCCCAGCTGCCCGGTAACCCATCCGGCGGCCGTGCCGAAGATCAGCGAGGCGGCGGAGCTGACTATCAGGGCCAGCCCCATCAGCAGCAGCGTGCCGACGTCCTTGAGTATCTGCAGGATCGGATTCATGACCAAAGGGCCGAGCTGCATCATGCTCCGCATACCGTCGCGGATGCCGCTGATCCAGCCCAGGGACGTGAACACCGTCACCACGGCGGCGATCCCGGCGGCCCAACCCAGGCTGGTGGGGTTCAGCAGCGCATAGGGGTCAACCAGCCCCTCGCTGCCGTCGACCTGCAACAGGCCCGGCGCGGCGGCGGCAACACTCCTGATGACCTGGTCCAGCAGGGCCGGGTGGTCGCTGAGCACGAGGCCGGCCAAGGACAAGCCAGTGGCCAACAGGCCCGTGATGGAGAAAAACATCCGGAAGCCGATGCCGGCACTCAACAGCGGGCCACGCTGACGCAGGTAGTGCGAGTATGCGCGCAGGGGCAGCAGCATGTTCAGCCGGGCCAAGAGCCAGTTCATCATCGCGATCAGGGACGCGACCATGCCGCCGCCGGAGCGCCGGGTCCGGCCCCATTCGACCCTCTTGCGGATGACTTCCAGTTTCAGCCCGGCCAGATCGGTGGGGAGCGGCGGCTTATCGGGCGCCTGCGGTGCCGTCCGGGCCTCTGTCGTGGTCAGGTTTGGTCCCAAAATCAAGCTCTTCCCGTAGCTGCCAGATGCCGTTGTCATCGTGCTCGTAAAGTCCCATGCTAGCCACAGGAAACGTGGCCCTGTAATCCTTCAGGACCGTTTCGGCCTCGTCGAGGCTTTCCGGGGCGACATCGTGGGCCACGGTGACGTGCGGGTGGTAGCCGAACGGCAGTTCCCGCTCCAGGGGGCCGGACTGCAGCTGGCGGTGCAGGTTCACGCAGTCCCCGAAGCCGTCCTCTACGTTCAGGAAGACCACCGGGGACACCGGCCGGAAAGACCCGGTCCCTGCGATGGTCACAGTGAAGGGCTGCTGCCGCCGTGCCACGTCCCGGACATGGCGCTGGGTCGCGGCCCAGTCCTTCGTCATGGTGGTGGTGACCAGCGTGATGTGGGCCGGGACGACGGCGGCCATGGGGTCCCCGAAGGATGCCCGCCAGCGCTGGAGCTCCTCAGCGATGTCCGCCGGGAATCTCAGGATCACACCGATGCTGATGCCTTCGCTGCGCTGTCCGTTCGACGTGGCGGCTTTCGCGGTGACTTTGCTGACGGAGGACATTGACCTAGCGGACTCCCTGGGCGCCGGCATAGGGCAGGAAACCCACCTTGGCGTAGACGTCGCGCAGGGTCACCGAGGCAATCTCCCGGGCCTTGTCCGCGCCGAGGCCCAGCAGCCGGTCCAGCTCCGCGGGATCGTCCAGCAGCTCCTTGGCCCGGTTCCGGATCGGGGTCAGGTGCTCCGTGACCACCTCGGCGAGGTCCGCCTTCAGGTGGCCGTACATCTTTCCCTCATAGGCGGTGACGAGGGCGTCGACGCTTTGCCCGGTGATCGAGGAGTAGATGGTCAGCAGGTTGGACACGCCCGGCTTCGCCTCCCGGTCGAACCGGATCTCGGTCTCCGTGTCGGTCACGGCGGACTTGATCCGCTTGGCCGTGACCTTGGGCTCGTCCAGCAGGTTGATCAGCCCTGCCGGCGACTCCGCAGACTTGGACATCTTGGCGGTGGGGTGCTGCAGATCGTAGATCTTCGCGGATTCCTTCTGGATGAAGGGCTGCGGCACTGTGAACGTGTCGCCGAAGCGGGAGTTGAACCGCTGGGCCAGGTCACGGCTGAGTTCCACGTGCTGGCGCTGGTCCTCGCCGACGGGGACACCGTGCGGCTGGTACAGCAGGATGTCGGCTGCCTGCAGGATGGGGTAGGTGAACAGCCCGACGCTGGCGTGGTCGGAACCCTGTTTGTGCGCCTTGTCCTTGAACTGGGTCATCCGGGACGCCTCGCCGAAGCCAGTGATGCAGTTCAGGACCCACGCCAGCTGGGCGTGCTCGGGCACCTGGGACTGGACGAAGAGCGTGCACTTGTCGACGTCGACGCCGCCGGCAATGTACTGCGCGGCGGTGACCCGGGTGCGGTGCGCCAGCTCGGCAGGATCCTGCGGAACGGTGATCGCGTGCAGGTCCGGGATGAAGAAGACGGCGTCGTACTCGTCCTGCATCCGGACCCAGTTCACGAGGGCGCCGAGGTAGTTGCCAAGGTGCAGGGAGTCGGCGGAGGGCTGCATGCCGGAGAGGATGCGGTGCCGGGCCGCGGTGGCCGCAGAGGCGTCCTTCGCGGTGGCAGTCTGAGCGTCGGGGGCGACGCCGGCCTGGGCCACAGTGGTCGCAGTTGAAGTGGTGGTCATTCGTGGAAGCCTTAAGACTAGAGCCGGTAGTCCACTACCAGCGGGGCGTGGTCGGAGAAGCGTGTGTCCCAGGACGCTGCCCGGTCAACAACGGCTGACACTGCGGCAGCAGCGAGAGCGGGCGTGGCCATGTGGTAATCGATGCGCCAGCCGGTGTCGTTGTCGAAGGCCTGGCCCCGTTGCGACCACCAAGTGTAGGGGCCGTCGACGTTACCCGCCAGGCCCCTGTGAACATCCTTCCAGCCGATTTCCTCGCCGAAGAAGCGGTCAAAATAGGCCCGCTCTTCCGGCAGGAAACCGGCACGTTTGACGTTGCCCTTCCAGTTCCTGATGTCCAGCTCCGTGTGGCCGACGTTGAGGTCGCCCACCACCAGCGCGTGGTCACTGTGCTTGGCGAGTTCGGGCAGCCGCTGGATCATGACGTCGAGGAAACGGAATTTGTCGTCCTGCTTGGGTGTGCCGGCCTCGCCCGAGTGCACGTAGGCGCTCACGACGGTCAGCTGTGAAGCCTGCCCGTCCGCGTCCCGCACGATGTAGTCCGCCTCGACCCAGCGTCCGGCCGTGGCGAAGAAGTCATCGCCGATCCCCACCCGGGTGGCCAGGGGCTCTTCCCGGGAGGCAATGGCAACGCCGGCCCGGCCCTTGGCCTCGGCCTCGGCGTGGAGAATGTACCAGCCCTCGCCGAGCAGTTCCTCGACGATCGCGTCCGGCGCGCGGACCTCCTGGAGGCACAGGATGTCCACCTCGCGCGGCTCAAGCCACTCCGCCATGCCCTTCTTGTAGGCGGCACGGAGGCCGTTGACGTTGACTGACGCGATGCGAAGGTGGTCCTTCTTCAATGCCGAGCTCACCCGATCCACTCTAGTCGATGATGGTTCCGCTGACGGGAGCGTCATCGCCGCCCGGGGATTTGATCATGTCCCGCGCGTTGGTGGCGGTGATCTCGATGGTCTCCAGGGCGCGGCTGATCGTGTCGCGGTCCGCCGCCTCGCCCTTCGCCCGCTCCTGCTCGACCACCCGGACCTGGACCTGGACGATCTTGAAGGAGTGGTCCAGCTTCATGTCGCGGACGCTGTCCGCTGCGCGGCTTTCGCTCACCACGCGGGTTCCGCCGTGGTCCGCGCTGCCCGCAGCCGGCGGCCGGCCCGCTGCGGCGTTGAACGCGTTCTGGGCCTCGGTCAGCCTGGCCCCGGCCTTCTTGGCGGCCTTCTGGATGCTGAACACGACGAAGGAGGCCAGCGCCAGCCAGAAGCCGGCGATGATCGCCACGATCCAGCCCACGACGTCGTTCTGGTTGGCCGCGAAGATCACGGCCACCACGAACGCGATGATGAAGACCAGCAGCCCCGGCCCGCTGATGCGGAACATGGAAAACCGGCCGCGGGCCGTTGTGTCGTTGGACGTGGACGAGGAGCTACCCAGAGATTGCATGAGCCCATTATCGCAAACGGGGCCGGCCGCCCGTTCCGCTTCCACCCCGGGCGAACGCCGCCCCCGCGCCCGGCCTGGGTCAGGACCAGCGTTTAGGTCAGGACCAGCGTTTAGGTCAGGACCGGCGTTTAGGTCAGGACCAGGCAGAACGGGTGGCCGCTGGGGTCCGTGTAGACCCGGAAGGTTTCCGTACCGGCGTCGAGGCTGGTAGCGCCGAGCCTGAGCACCTCGGCTTCGGCGGCGTCGAGGTCCCCGACGAGCACGTCCACGTGCATCTGCTGCGGGTGCTCGGCGTCGGGCCACCGCGGGCGGACCAGCCGTTCCACCCGCTGGAAGGCGACGGCGGGACGGTCGGCGGCGTCGCCGATCGAAATCCATTCCTCGTCCTCCTGCACCCGGATCATCCCCAGCAGCTCCTCGTAAAAGCCGGCGAGCTTGTCCGGGTCCTCGCAGTCGATGACGAGGGCCTGCCATTTTCCGATCATGGGGTCTCCTTTTTGGAAGGACGGCTACTTGAGGAACAGTTTGCGCAGCCGGCTCGTGGTGAGCAGGACGCCGAGAGCAATCATGACGAGGTAGTAGCCGATGTGCACGGCGGTGGCCGGGGTGAACACCCCCACGCTGATCTGGCGCAGCAGTTCCACGCCGTGCCACAGCGGCATGGCCTGGATCAGCCACTGGATGGACTGCGGGTAGACGCTGAGCGGGTAGAACGTGGCACTGAAGAGGAACATGGGCAGCATGACGAAGTTGATCCAGTCCATTTGCTGGAACGTCTTCATGTAGCTCGTGATCCCCATGCCGAAGCTCGCGAAGCCGAAGGCGATCAGTACCGAGGCCGGGATCATCAGGATGGCCCACGGCGTGGTGATGAGGCCCATCAGGCCCATGACGGCCGTGAAGCCGGTCGCGTACATGGCCCCGCGCAGCAGGGCGAGGAAGATTTCGCCCATGGCGACATCCAGCGGCCCCAGCGAGGTGTAGAGCATGCCCTGGTACAGCTTGGCGAAGTTCATCTTGAAAAAGACGTTCCACGTGGAGTCGTAGACGGCGCCGTTCATGGCGGACACGGCCAGCAGCGCCGGCGCGATGTACGCGGCGTAGCTGATTTCCTGCCCGCCCGGGCCCTGGACCGACCCGACAATGGCGCCCAGGCCCACGCCCATGGAGATCAGGTACAACACGGGTTCGAAGAACCCGGAGACCATGACCATCCAGTTGCTGCTCTTGGTGGCCATGAGCCCGCGGGCAACGACGGCGCGGACGTTGCGGGAGTAGATGGGCCCGAAGCGGCGGCGGCGCGCGGCTTCGGTGACGCTGTGGTCCCCTGTGTTGAAACTTCCGGTCAGGACGCTCATGAGGCCATCCTTTTGGCGAACTGGCGTTTGGTCAGGATCCAGCCGGCAGCCGCCAGGCCCAGCAGGAAGAGGACGTGGACGACGGTGAGCCACGGCTCTTCCTCGTACCCGTAGCTGACCACGCGGCCAAGCTCGGTTCCGTGCCAGATCGGTGAGATCCAGCCGATCCAGCGGACTGCGAGCGGGAGCGTGTCCAGCGGGAAGAACGTGCCGGAGAACAGGAACAACGGCATGACGATGAACCGCATGACCATGGCGAACTGGCCCTTGTCGTGCTGGATGGTGGCCGCGTAGGCCATGAGCGGCAGGCCGAAGGACAGGCCGGCGAGGGTGGCGATGAGGATCGACACCCAGCCCCAGGCGCCGGGCGAGGCGCCGAAGAGCGCGACGACGGCGAAGTAGATGGCCGACTGCAGCAGGAAGCGCACCGTCACGGCGATGATCTGGCCGCCGGCGATCTGCTCGGGAGTCAGCGGCGAGGCGTGCGGGCCGTAGTAGACGCGCCGCCACTTGAAGCCGTCCATCACGGGGAAGGTGAACTCGTTGGCAGCCGTCATGACGGCGGCCGAGATCAGCAGGGCCGGCGCGATGAACGTCAGATAGCTGACCCCGCCGAAGACGCCGGCGCCGTTGGCCTCGACCAGGGTGGCCAGGCCAACGCCCATCGCGAACAGGTAGGCCACCGGCTGTCCCACCCCGTACATCACGATGGTCCAGCCGTAGCCCTTCATGACCCGCAGGACCTGTTCGGCGTAGTAGAACGCGCCCCAGCGGCGGGCACGGGCGGCCGAGACTTCCGGCGAGTGCGCGCGCAGGGCCGTCCCCGCCGCCGCGGCGCCCGCCGTCGTTCCCGCTGCCTGAATTGGCTTAGTCAGCTGCTCTTTCTTAGTCAACGAGGCTCCTGCCGGTCAGGCGCAGGAAGACGTCTTCGAGTGAGGAGCGGCGGACCAGTGAGGTGACCGGACGCAGGCCGCGGGCGGTGACCTGCTCCAGGGCGGCCTCGCCGTCGTGGGCGTAGATGAGCACCCGGTCCGGCAGGGTTTCCACGCGTTCGCCGATGCCGCCGAGCTCCGCGCCGACGCTCGCGTTGCGTTCCGAGCCGAAGCGCAGTTCCAGGACCTCGCGGGTGGAGTATTCGCGGATCAGGCTGGCCGGCGATCCCTCGGCCATGATCCTGCCCTTGTCCACCACAATCAGCCGGTCGCACAGCTGCTCGGCCTCGTCCATGTAGTGCGTGGTGAGGATCAGGGTGACGCCCTGTTCCTTGAGCCGGAACAGCCGGTCCCAGAGGATGTGCCGGGCCTGCGGGTCAAGGCCGGTCGTCGGCTCGTCCAGCAGCAGGATCCGGGGCTCGTTGATGAGCGAGCGGGCGATTGTCAGGCGCCGCTTCATGCCGCCGGAGAGGGCATCGACCTTGGAGTTGGCCTTGTCGGTGAGCTGGGCGAATTCCAGCAGCTCATCGGCCTTGGGCTTGAGGTAGCTCATGGGCAGGCCGAAATAGCGGCCGTAGACCAGCAGGTTGTCCCGGACTTTCAGTTCCTCGTCCAGGTTGTCCTGCTGCGGCACGACGCCCAGGTGGGCGCGGACCTCCGGCCCGTGCTGTTCGGGGTCCAGGCCCATGATATTCAGGCTGCCGGAGGTGCGTTGCGAGACCCCGCCGATCATCTTCATCGTGGTGGACTTGCCGGCGCCGTTGGGGCCCAGCAGGCCGAACGCTTCCCCGGCGGGAACGCGGAAGGAGATGCCGTCGACGGCGGTGACGTCGCCGTAACGTTTGGTCAGGTTCTCGGCGGTGATGACGTATGGGAGAGCGGCGTCGGAGGGGCTGCTCGCGCGTGATTCTTTAGAGGCAAGTTCGGACACCCGCACTACGGTAGTGGATCCCCGCAAACTATGAAAGAGTCTTTTCGTAAAAACTCCTGACGTATCCGTTCCGTTATGCCGGCTGGCGTTAGAACGTGCGGAATCCTGCGGTGGTTGGGCCCGCCGAAAGCCGGCCCAACCACCGCAGGAGCCTTAGGCGGGCCCGGGCGGCGTTCCTCTGCTCAGCGGTTTTTCTCTGCCCATTGGCGTTCCGCGGTTTCCACCACGTTGGCGAGCAGCATGGCGCGGGTCATGGGCCCCACTCCCCCGGGGTTCGGCGAGAGCCAGGCGGCGACGTCGGCCGCAGCGGGGTCCACGTCGCCGGTGACCACTGCCTTGCCGCTGCCGTCATCGACCCGGCTGACACCGACGTCGAGCACGATCGCCCCGGGCTTGAGGTCCGCGGCCTTGATCATGTGCGGCTGCCCGGCGGCGGCAATCACGACGTCAGCCTGCCGCAGTTCTGCCGGCAGGTCCACCGTTCCGGTGTGGGCCAGGATGACCGTGGCATTGACGTCCTTGCGGGTCAGCAGCAGACCCACGGGACGGCCGATGGTGACGCCGCGGCCCACCACGAGGACGCGTTTGCCGTTCAGGTCGATCCCGTGCCGGGTCAGCAGCTCCACGCAGCCCTTGGGCGTGCACGGCAGCGGGGATTTCATGGGTCCGCTGACGTTGGCCACGAGCCGGCCCAGGTTCATCGGGTGCAGGCCATCGGCGTCCTTCTCGGGATCCATGGCCTCCAGGATGACGTCCTGGTCGATGTGTTTGGGCAGGGGCAGCTGGACGATGTAGCCGGTGCATTCCGGGTTCTCGTTGAGCTCGCGGACCACGGCCAGGAGTTCGTCCTGGCTGGTCTCTTCCGGCAGGTCGCGGCGGATGGAGGTAATGCCCACCTCGGCGCAGTCCTTGTGTTTGCCGCCGACGTACCAGGTGCTCCCGGGATCGGAGCCCACCAGGATGGTGCCCAGCCCGGGCGTGATGCCCTGGGCCTTGAGCACGGCCACGCGCTCGGTCAGCTCGGCCTTGATGGCGGCGGCGGTGGCCTTGCCGTCAAGGATCCGTGCAGTTTCAGCCGTTTTTGCGGTGTGCGAAGAAGTCATGGCCTACCACTGCTCGTGCTGCGGGTACAGCGGGAAATCGGCGGCGAGCTTGTCCACGCGGGCCTGCAGGGGTTCGATCTCCGTGGCAGCTCCGGACTTCAGCGCCGTGGCGATGATGTCCGCCACCTCGGTGAATTCCTCGGCGCCGAAGCCGCGGGTGGCCAGGGCAGGTGTGCCGATGCGCAGGCCGGAGGTGACCATCGGCGGGCGGGGGTCGAACGGCACCGCGTTGCGGTTGACGGTGATGCCGATCGAGTGCAGGAGGTCCTCGGCCTGCTGGCCGTCCAGCTGGGAGTTGCGCAAGTCCACCAGGACCAGGTGCACGTCGGTGCCGCCGGTCAGGACCGAGACGCCCGCGCCGGCGACGTCGGCCTGGCCGAGGCGCTCGGCGATGATCTTGGCGCCTTCGAGCACGCTTTCCTGGCGCTCCTTGAATTCCTCGGTGCCGGCGATCTTGAAGGCCACGGCCTTCGCCGCGATCACGTGCATGAGCGGGCCGCCCTGCTGGCCGGGGAACACGGCGGAGTTAAGCTTCTTGGCCCACTCCTGCTTCGCCAGGATCACGCCGGAGCGCGGACCGGACAGCGTCTTGTGCACGGTGGAGGTCACGACGTCGGAGTACGGCACCGGGCTCGGGTGCAGTCCGGCGGCGACGAGGCCGGCAAAGTGCGCCATGTCGGTCCAGAGCAGGGCGCCGACCTCGTCGGCGATCGAACGGAAGGCCGCGAAATCGAGGTGCCGCGGGTAGGCGGACCAGCCGGCGATGATGACCTGGGGCTTTTCGGCGATGGCCTGCTCACGCAGCTTGTCCATGTCGATGCGGAAGTCATCTTCCTCGACCTGGTAGGCGGCGACGTTGTAGAGCTTCCCGGAGAAGTTCAGCTTCATGCCGTGGGTGAGGTGCCCGCCGTGGGCCAGGGACAGGCCCAGGATTTTGTCGCCGGGAGTGATCATGGCGGCGAGCGCGGCGGCGTTGGCCTGCGCACCGGAGTGCGGCTGCACGTTGGCGTATTCGGCGCCGAAGAGGTCCTTGACGCGGTCGATCGCGAGCTGCTCCGCGACGTCGACGTATTCACACCCGCCGTAGTAGCGGCGTCCCGGGTAGCCCTCGGCGTACTTGTTGGTCAGGACGGAGCCCTGGGCTTCCATCACGGCGCGCGGGGCGAAGTTCTCGGAAGCGATCATTTCCAGGGTGCCGCGCTGGCGGCCAAGTTCCTGGGCAAGGACGGCGGCGATTTCAGGGTCGAGTTCGGCCAGCGGCTGGTTGCTCACGGCGGCTGAGGTGGCGGTGGTAGTAGTCACGAGGAACTCCTGGTTGGCAACGGGTACGGCTATTGGTCAGGCTACCGGCTGGCCCGTTGCGCCGCCCCTTGATTACGGGCCCCTTAACAGCGGGCCGCGACAGCGGCGGCCGGCACCCCGTGCGGGCACCAGCAACGGTGCGGCAGCGGTGATGCTGCCGACCGGTAAGACATGACCCTCGGCCCAGGCGTACGATCCGTGGTCTTCGTGAGTGCCGCTCCCTGATGGTTAGCCATCCAACGCCAGTTGCGACGGGTTAACACTACCAAAACCCTTTCAAAACTGCCCTTGAAGCGCAGGTAGGCTGTTCCTCGTGACTGATGAGAACCTGACTGCCTCCTACATCCTGACTCTTTCCTGCCCTGACCGGCCTGGCATCGTGCACGCCGTCGCCGGGGCCCTCCTGGTGGCGGGCTGCAATATTACAGATTCCCAGCAGTACGGGAGCCAGGGCACGGGCACCTTTTTCATGCGGGTCGAGGCGACGACGGCGGCGGCCCAGGCGGAGCTGCAGGCGGCGCTGGAACCTGTGGCGCAGGCCTTCGGGATGCAGTGGAGCCTCAACCCGGCCGGGCGGAGGGTCCGCACCCTGCTGATGGCCAGCACGTCCGCCCACTGCCTCAACGACTTGCTGTTCCTGCAGCGCTCCGGAACCCTGCCGATCGACATTCCGGCCATCGTGTCCAACCACCGCGACCTCGAGGGTTTGGCGGAGTTCTACGGCATCCCGTTCCACCACATCCCGGTCACCCCGGACACCAAGATCCAGGCCGAGGACGCCCTCCGGGTCCTGATGAAGGAACACGACATCGAGCTCACAGTCCTGGCCCGGTACATGCAGATCATCTCGGACGAGCTCTGCACCGAACTGACGGGCAAGGCCATCAACATCCACCACTCGTTCCTGCCCTCCTTCAAGGGTGCCAAGCCCTACCACCAGGCGCATGCCCGCGGCGTGAAGCTCATCGGCGCCACGGCGCACTACGTCACGGCGGCCCTGGATGAGGGGCCCATCATCGAGCAGGAAGTCATCCGCGTGGACCACCGGCGCACCGCGGAGCAGTTCGTCCAGATGGGCCGCGACGTGGAGGGCCGGACCCTCGCCCAGGCCGTGCAGTGGCATGCCGAGCACCGCGTCCTGCTCGACGGCAACCGGACGGTTGTCTTTAACTAGAAGCGGTCATTAACTGGAGCTATGGAATCCTCCCGCAGGGACCGGCTCGAATCGTTTGTGGCGCTGTTGAAGAACGAGGGCCGGCACGGCGTGCTGGGCCTGGATTGCGGCCCGGGCGCCGACGGGCTGCACTTTGTGCAGTCCGGCATCCATTTCACCGGTGTCGACCAGTCCGAGGAGAACATCCACATCGCCCGATCCCACGGGCTGGAAGCCTCCGTGGCCGGACCGGTCTCCCTGCCGTTCGCCGATGCCGCGTTTGCCTCAGTGTGGGCGGTGGACGCCCTGGCGGGCCTGCCTGCGGAACAGTGGGACGACGTCGTCCGCGAACTCGGGCGGGTGGCGGAACCGGGCGCGCCGATCGCCGTCGTACTCCCCGCACCCGAACCGCGCAGCTCAGGCGACCCGCACACCTCGGCCGACCCGCGCGGCGAGGGCGAGTGGCGTGGCGAGAGCGAGTGGGGCGGCGAGGGCTTCACGGTGCTCCGCTCCCCCGCCTGACCCTCCTTTTCCCGTTGAGCTATCACTTGTGGTGGTTAAACCGCGCCCATGGCAACCAGAACTGATAGCTCAACGGGGCGTGGGGCGTGTCCTAGGCTGGAGGCATGGCTCCCCTCTACGCATTCGCCGGTACCACTCCGGCCGTCCATGACTCCGCCTTCGTCGCGCCCACGGCGTCCGTGATCGGCAACGCCACCCTGGCCGAGAACTCGAGCGCCTTCTACGGCGTGTCAGTCCGCGCCGATACCGCTGCCATCACCGTCGGCGCCGGCAGCAACCTGCAGGACAACGTGGTGCTGCACGCCGACCCCGGCTTCCCCTGCACCGTCGGAGCGCGGGTCAGCGTCGGCCACAGCGCCGTGGTCCACGGCTGCACCGTTGAGGACGACTGCCTGATCGGCATGAGCGCCACCATCCTCAACGGGGCCGTGATCGGCGCCGGGTCCCTCATCGCCGCCGGTGCCGTGGTGCTGGAGGGCACCGTCATCCCGCCCCGCTCGCTGGTGGCCGGCGTTCCGGCCAAGGTCCGGCGCGAGCTCAGCGACGAGGAGTTCGCCGGTGTCCAGCACAACGCCGCCCACTATCAGGAACTGGCACGCGCGCACCGCGAACTTCACAGCGCCTGAGGAGCAGTGCGCCGGGGCCGGCGGCGCTCAGTCCAGGGCGATCGGCCCGAGCTCGGAGAGCAGCTCGCCCGGTCCGGGATTCCCGGCCGGGGTGGAGCCACCGAGGTGGTTGACCACGCCCCAGACGGCGTTGAGCCCAGTGGTGACGGCTCCCTCGGCCCAGCCGGCGGTGAAGGAGACGTCGTCGCCGGCGAGGAAGATCCCGCGCTGTTCGGCCGGCAGCCCGTCCTGTTTGAAGTGCGTGAAGAGCCGTTGCTGGTAGCGGTAGTGTCCCGGCAGGTTGGCTTTGAAGGCGCCCATGAAGTTCGGGTCGGCCTCCCAGGAGACCGTGATCGGCTGCCCCACGATGTGGCTGGCGATATCCACCCCGGGGTAGATCTGCTGCAGCGAGTGCAACATGAGCTCCGCCCGTTCCTCCGCGGTGAGCGAGAGCCACTTCAGCGCGTCGTCGTTCCAGGTGTAGGACAGCAGGATCACGGCCGGCTGGTCCGGGCCGTTGTCCAGCAGGTAGGTGGCACGGTTCAACCGGTCGGTCAGCGTCATGGACAGGACTTCGCGGCCGGTGGCCGGGTCGATGTCCTTCCAGAACGGCCGGTCCACCATGACGAAGGTCTTGGAGGACTGCATGTAGTGGGAGCGCTCGATCGCCGTCCACAGTTCGGCGGGGAACAAGGCCTCGTCCGTGTGGATCCTGGTCGAGAGCAGCCATGACTGGCAGGTGGTCACCACCGCCGGGTAGGCGGATTCGCGACCCCAGCGTTCCCGGATCCGGAAGTCGCCGCCGCCGTCGCGGGCGATGCGGTCCACGGCGCCGCGCGGCGCGCCTGCGTGCAGCGAGGCCAGCGAGGTGCCGTCCGGCCAGTGGGCCATGCCCGACGGCGCGTGCTCCCACAGTGCCTCGGGGAGCCGCTGCGCGCCGCCGTCGATGAGACGGTGCCGGTCATCGGCGTCGGTGTAGACCACGCGAAGGATTTCGAGGATCGAGTTGGGGAAGTCGGTATCCCAGCCGCCCGTGCCGAACCCCACCTGCCCGAAGGCCTCGCGGTGGGCGAATCCGGCTTCCTTGAAGGAGTCGCTGCCGGCGATGAAGCCGTAGAACGTCTGCTCGTCCAGCTGCGGGAGCAGCGCGTTCCACAGTTCCTTGATCTGGGCTGTGTCCCGGGCGCGGATGGCGTCCTGCATCTCGGCGAACGCGGCGCCGTCGTTCACGGCAGCCTTCCACGCGTCCGCCACCTCACGGAAGAACGGCGGGAGGTCCGCGGCGGTCTCGGCATAGTATTTCTGGCCCGCGAGCTCGATCACCGTGCTGGAGGTCGCCGGCGCCAGCGGATTGGGGAAGGCCCGGGTCTGCAGCCCGAGCAGGTCCACGTAGTGGTAGAAGGCCTTGCCGGATTCCGGGAAACGCATTCCGCCGAGGTCCGCCACGATCCCCGGCGCGGACGGGAAACTGGCGGTCCGCAGCCGGCCGCCGATCCTGTCGGCCTCGTAGACAACCGGCCGCAGGCCCAGCTTCATGAGCTCATACGCGGTCACCAGTCCGGACAGTCCGGCACCGACGACGGCGACCTCCGTCCCGTACAGCTCGGGCGGCACCGATCCCAGGCCCTCCGGGTGGGCGAGGTAGTGGTCGTAGCTGAACGGGAAGTCCGGATTCAGCATGGTGATGGGCGCCGCGCCCGATTCAGCAGCGGACCGGGGAGCCGGAAGTTCGGTGGCGATGGTCATGAGATCTCTGCCTTCAGTTCCTGGTGTGTGGTGGTGTTGTCAGGGTGGCGGCTTGATAGGTCAAGGTAGTCCTCGTGGCTCAGCGCAGCCACCCTGGAGTTCTTCCGGCCGTAGCCGAAGTAGGCGGCACAGCCAACGAGCATCCAGGCCCCGAACACCGCCCAGGTCTCGGCGCCGAGGTTGGCCATGAGGTAAGCGCACATGAGGGCGCCGAGAACCGGTGTCAGCGGAAAGAGCGGGACGCGGAAGCTGCGCGTGAGTTCGGGCCGGGTCCGCCGCAGGTAAATGACAGCCACGTTGACCAGGGCGAAGGCGAACAGGGTACCGATGCTGGTCGCGTCCGCGAGGGCACCGAGCGGCACCAGGCCGGCGGTCAGTGCGACGGCGGTGCCCACGATCAGGGTTCCGGCAGCCGGCGTGCCGGTCCGGGCCGAGATCCGGCCGAAGACCTTGGGCACCAGGCCGTCGCGCGACATCGAAAGCAGGATCCGGGTCTGCCCGTACAGCACGGTCAGCACAATGCTGGCGATGGCGAGCACGGCGCCGACGGCGAACACCACGCCAACCCACGGCTGGCCGGTGATTTCCTCAAGGATCTTCACGAGGGCCGCCTCGGTGCCGTCGAACCAGCCCCAGGGGCGCGCGCCGATGGCGGCGACGGCCACAAGCACATAGATGCTGGTGACGATCAGCATGGAGAGCAGGATGGCCCGCGGGAGGTCGCGCTTGGGATTCCGGGCCTCCTCGCCGGCCGTGGAGGCGGCATCGAAGCCGATGTAGGAGAAGAAGACCCGGGAGGCTGCGGCGGAGACGCCGGCGGCGCCCATCGGCATGAGGGGTTCGAAGTGTCCGCCGTTGAAGGCGGTGAAGGCCACGGCGCAGAAGAACAGCAGGATGCCGACCTTGACCAGGACGATCGCCGTGTTGATCCAGGCGCTCTCCTTGGCGCCGCGGACCAACAGCACGGTGGCCAGGGCGACAATCACGATTGCGGGCACGTTCAGCACGCCGCCGGCTCCCGGCGGTTGCGAGATGGCGTCCGGGAGTTCCAGGCCGAAGACCGCCAGGGCCTCGTTGACATACTGGCCCGCACCGACCGCGACGGCGGCCACGGAGACGGCGTATTCGAGCACCAGGCACCAGCCGCAGATCCAGGCCATGCCCTCGCCCATGGTGGCATAGGTGTAGGAGTAGCTGGAACCGGCGGCAGGGACCAGGCCGGCCATCTCCGCGTAGGACACGGCGGAGAGCAGGGCGGCGAAGCCGGCGATGGCGAAGGAGATCCAGATGGCCGGGCCGGCGAGCGGCACCGATTGGCCCAGGATGACCAGGATGCCGGTGCCCAGGGTGGCGCCGACGCTGATCATGGTCAGCTGCAGGACACCGAAGCTGCGGACCAGCCGCGTGCCGCCGTGTCCGGTCTCGGCCTCGCGGACCAGCTGTCCGATCGGCTTGCGGCGCAGGAGCTGGGCGGTGAGCCCGGGACGGCCGGCTTCCGCCGGCGGGCGTTCGCCGATCAGAGTTGGCACAGTCATCATTGACGTCCTTATCTTCAGTAGTGGTCGGTTTCCCGAACCAACCCTAGGCGTGTGAGCCACCTCTCAAGGTTGTGCAAAACGACCTGTAGTCTTCACTCATGAGACTTAATGCACTTGGACTCCGCAGGCCGGGCGGCCGGCACGGGGGCCGCGGCCGTGGCTGCTGAGGACCCGGAGCGGCTCGGCTTCGTCACTCTGGCGCAGTTCCTGGGCCAGTTGCCGGCACTGGCCGTCGTGCACGACGGCGGCAACGGCCAGGAGCGCCTGCGCTGGGTGGAGCCCAGCGAACTGGAAGATCCCACCCCCTACCTGCTCGACGGCGAGTTCCTGCTCACGGCCGGCCTGCCGTTCGTGGGCGGGGGCGGCAGCGAGGAGGCGGTGGACGCTTACGTGCGGCGCCTGGTCCAGGCCCGCGTGGGCGCCCTGGGCTTTGGCCTGGAACCGTACTTCAACGCCGTGCCCGATGCCGTGGTGCGGGCCTGCCGGCAGCACAACCTGACCCTGGTCGCCATCCCGGAGAGCCTCCCGTTCGCCGCGCTGGGACTGGAATTCTCCCGGCTCCTGGAGTCGGACAACGCCAAGACCTTCCGCCAGTTGGCCGACACCAGCCGGCAGCTCATGCGCGCGGTCTTGTCCGCGCGCCCCGAGCACGAACTCCTCGCGGCCCTGGTCCAGCGCGTCCCGGTTTGGGCCGTGCTGGTCGGCGCCGACGGGCGGGTGCGCGCCCGCGGTTCGGGCCCCTCCCCCGGTCCGCGGGCCGCCGGCGCCGCTGCCGGCACCGTGCCGGGAGTTGACTCAGCCGACCTGCAGCCGCTGCTGGCCAGGCTGCTCGCCGGCAGCGGTCCGCGGGTCGAGATGGATTCGTTCGACGCCGCGGGCTCGTCCCTCGTCTTCGGGTATCCGCTGCGCAGCACCCGGGACGCCAACCTCGGCGCGCTCATCCTCGGCACGGACGCCCCGCTGACCCCGGCCCAGAACAGCGTTGTCTCCACCGCGGTCGGGCTGCTGGAACTGCTGGTCCGCCAGCGCATCAGCGGCTCCCTGGCCCCGAGCCAGCTGGCCACGGCGCTGCTGCTGCACCCGGAGAGCGTGGCCTCAGGATCCGCACGGCATGTCAACGGGTTCAAGGACCTGCTGGCCCAAAGCATCTCCTCCACCCGGTCCGGCCAGCTGCGGGTCGTGCAGGGTCTCCGGATTGACGCCGCCCCGGACAGCTCCCGGACCCCGGGCGGACCGGGCGAGGCTCCGGTGCGGGCGCTGCTGGAGTGGCGGCGGCTGTTCGACACCAAACTCGTGGAGCTCACCGAGTACGGCTTTGCCGCCATTACCCGGTTAAAGGTCGACGACGCCCTGCTCGCCGAAGTGGAGCGGCTCGGCTGGCGCCTGGTGATCGGCAGCGGCACCGATTTCGCGAACCTGCCGGAGGCTTACCGGCACGCCGCTTCACTGCGCAACCGCGTTCTCACGAGCCGCCGGAGCGTCCGGGCGGATGACGTGACGTGGTCGGTGGCCGGCCTGCTGGGACCGGCTGCCGGCACCCTGCTGGCGGGCCATCTGCTG
The DNA here is from genome assembly GCF_056398725.1 of Arthrobacter sp. 01T425. Classification (NCBI taxonomy): domain Bacteria; kingdom Bacillati; phylum Actinomycetota; class Actinomycetes; order Micrococcales; family Micrococcaceae; genus Arthrobacter; species Arthrobacter sp. 01T425. Next base: position 120,512 of record NZ_JBFTPY010000008.1, read on the forward strand.
GCGCCCCTGCTCGCCCTCGAGCCGGAGCGCCGCGACAGCCTGCTCGGCATCCTGCGGGCCTGGCTGGGCGAAAACGGAAGCTGGGACGCCACGGCAAAGGCCACGGGACTGCATCGAAACAGCGTCCGCCGGCAGATCGGCATCATCGCTGAGTTGCTGGGCCTTGACCTCAACCAGGCCCAGGCGCGCGCGGAACTCTGGATCGCTCTGCAGTACCAGGCCGAGCCTGAGCCGCCCGCCCCGGCCACCGCAGGTCAGGCGTCCGGCGCACCGGCCAGCGCAGGTCAGGCGTCCGGCGCACCGGCCAGCGCAGGTCAGGCGTCGGCTGCCGGTCAGACTCCCCAGGAGCGGTAGACCTCCGGGCGGCGGTCGCGCAGGTAGTCCACGGCGTCCTCGATGCCGTCTGCCGCGGCGCGGCCGGTCTCACCCAGCTCGGCAAACAACAGTTCCGGCCCGGCCCCGGCCGCGGCCAGGACCGAGCCGTCCGGGCCTGCGACCATGCTGCCGCCGCGGAAGTCGCTGTCATCCTCCGAACCGGTGTGATTGGCGTAGGCGACCGTCAGCTGGTTCTCCAGGGCGCGGGCCCGGATCAGCACCTGCGGCACGACGTCGAATCCGCCGGCGAGTGCCGTCGGCACCAGCAGCAGGTCCGCGCCGCGCAGGGCGGCCGCCCGCGCCGACTCGGGAAACTCGATGTCGTAGCAGATGACCAGCGCCGTTTTGTGCCCGTGGAAATCCACGACGCCGGGGGAAGCCGCGGCGGGTGTGAACGCCGCCCGCTCGTCCGGGCCGAACAGGTGCACCTTGTCGTAACTGAGCAGCTCCTCGCCCGCCTCGTCGACCAGGGTGGCGGAAATGTGCCACCCGCCGGCCGGCGTCACCGTGGGCAGGCTGTAGACCAGGGCGATGTCGTTGCGCCGCGCGATGCCGGCCAGGGCTTCCCGGAGCGCGGGCAACCTGCCGGGATCGAACGCCTCCCGCAGCCGCCGCGGCGCGTAGCCCACGGGGAAGAGTTCCGGGGTCACCAGCAGCTGCGCGCCCGCGGCGGACGCCTTACGCGCCGCGGCCTCCACCGCGGCGCAGTTCGCCTCGATGTCCAGCACGGCGGAGTTCGCCTGCATCAGGGCCAGCAGCACCATTACCACCTCACGTTTCCGGACGCCTCCGCGGGTCGCGGCGGGTTCTCCCGACCAGAGTAGCCGTGTCCCGGAACGCGGGGTGTGGTGCAATTCCACCCGGCCAGCGTGCCGGCGGGGCAGAACGTCCTTGCCGCGGAGACGGCGGGTGCTGAACGCCCTCTCCCCGGCATTCGACCGGCGCGGCCGTTATCGTTGCGTTAACTTCTTGACTACAAGGCGCGAATGCGTCACGCTTCATAGCATGCCCTCACCAACGCGCTCAACGAGGAGCCGAACCAAGAACCCCGGATCGCAGTCCGCCCTCCGGCATTTGAACCAGCAGCGGATCATCGAATGCCTCCTCGCGGGCCCATCCACGCAGGCGGAACTGGCCCGCCAGACCGGGCTTTCGACAGCCACGGTCTCGAACATCGTCAAAATCATGCAGGACGCCGGGCTGGCCTCGACTGAACCGATCACCAGTTCCGGGCGGCGCGCCCTGAACGTCCGGCTCAACAGCAACGGAGCCGTCGCCGTCGGAATCGACTTCGGCCGGCGCCACCTGCGCGTCGTGCTGGCCTCGCTGAGTTACCACGTGATCGCCGAAGAGTCGGTCCTGCTGCCCCTGGGCCATCACGCCGAGGAAGGCATCCAGGCCGCCGTCGGCGTGCTGGACCGGCTGCTCACGGACAGCGGTGTGGAACGCAGCGCCCTGGTGGGTGCCGGCGTCGGAATTCCCGGCCCGATCGACCGCCGCACAGGCACCGTGGCGCAAGGCGCGATCCTGCCCGAATGGGTGGGCATCAACATCCTCAAACGCCTAGAAGAAGCGCTGGAACTCCCCGTCTTTGTGGACAACGACGCCAACCTGGGCGCCCTCTCCGAGGTCACCTGGGGGCCGCACAGCGGCATCAGCAACCTGATGTTCCTCAAGATCGGCTCGGGCATCGGCGCGGGGCTGATCCTCAACGGCGCCCCGTACTACGGCAACGTGGGCATCACCGGCGAAATCGGCCATGCCACCATCCACGAGCACGGGCTGATCTGCCGCTGCGGGAACCGCGGCTGCCTGGAAACCATCGCCTCCACCACCACCATGATCGAGCTCCTGAGCCGCGGCGAGGACCGGCCGCTCTCGCCCGGGGACATCGTTCGCAAGGCCCTGGAGAAGGACTCCGCCACGCTCCGTGTCGTGGACGACGCCGGGCTCGCCGTCGGGCGCGCGCTGGGCAACGTGGCGAACCTGATCAACCCCGAGGTCATTGTGGTCGGCGGCCCGCTGGCGGGCCTTGGCCAGCTGCTGCTGGACCCGATCCGGCGCGGCCTGATCCGCCACGCGGTGCCGGTCATAGGCGAGACAACCACCCTCACGATGTCGTCCCTGGGCGACCGGGCCGAGGCCCTCGGGGCCACGGCTTTGGTCTTCCAGCACGCCGGAATCCGGCGAAACTAACCATTTCGTTATGTGGCTGTTGCGTTAAAGACTTGACGACAAGGGCTGTGATCCAGTTTACTTTTCCATCAGACGGCCCTGCGGTTTGCAGGGGCGGACAACGAAGTCATGCATTGGAGGCGTAAGGGCAGATGACGTCCCTCAACACGCACAGTGATCCGCTAATCCTCGAGATGCGATCCATCACCAAGGAGTTCCCCGGCGTTAAAGCTTTGGCCGATGTGAGCCTGCGGGTGAAGGCCGGCGAGATCCACGCCATCTGCGGTGAGAACGGCGCCGGGAAATCGACCCTGATGAAGGTACTCTCAGGCGTGTACCCCTACGGCACGTACACCGGGGACATCGTTTACCAGAACGAAGTCCAGGAGTTCAAGGACATCAGGGCCAGCGAGCACGCCGGCATCGTGATCATCCACCAGGAACTCGCGCTTATCCCCGAACTGTCGATCATGGAGAACATCTTCCTCGGCAACGAGCCCACCAAGCGCGGCGTGATCGACTGGGCCGAGGCCCGGACCCGGTCCACCGAACTGCTGGCCCGCGTGGGGCTGCGCGAGGACCCGGACACCCCCATCAAGGAGATCGGCGTCGGCAAGCAGCAGCTGGTCGAGATCGCCAAAGCCCTGAACAAGTCGGTCAAGCTCCTGATCCTGGACGAGCCCACGGCGGCGCTGAACGAGTCCGACTCCCAGCACCTGCTGGACCTCATGCTGGGCCTCAAGGGCCGCGGAATCACCTCGATCATCATTTCGCACAAGCTCAACGAGATCGAACAGATCGCCGATGAGATCACGATCATCCGCGACGGCAAGTCGATCGAGACCCTGAACGTCAAGGCCGACGGCGTCGACGAGGACCGCATCATCAAGGGCATGGTGGGCCGGACCCTGGAATCCCGGTTCCCGGACCACGAGCCGAAGATCGGCGATGTCCTCTTCGAGGTGAAGAACTGGAACGTCGGGCACCCGCAGATCCAGGACCGCCTGGTCTGCAAGAACTCCAGCTTTTTCGTCCGCCGCGGCGAGATCGTCGGGTTCGCGGGCCTGATGGGCGCCGGACGCACCGAACTGGCCCGGTCCGTGTTCGGGCGCTCGTACGGCCGCTTCATCTCGGGCCATGTCTACAAAGAAGGCAAGGAACTGCAGCTCAAGAGCGTCCGCCAGGCGATCGACGCCGGACTCGGCTACGTCACCGAGGACCGCAAGTCCCTGGGCCTGAACCTGCTGGACGACATCAAGGCCACCACGGTCTCGGCAAACCTGCGCAAGATCAGCAAGAACTTCGTGGTGGACGCCAACAAGGAATACGCCGTCGCGGAGGAATACCGGAAGTCGCTGCGGACCAAGACGCCCTCCGTGGAGGAAGGCGTCGCAAAGCTCTCCGGCGGCAACCAGCAGAAGGTCGTGCTGGCGAAGTGGATGTTCACCGACCCGGACGTGCTGATCCTGGACGAACCCACCCGCGGGATCGATGTCGGGGCCAAGTACGAGATCTACGGCATCATCCAGAAGCTGGCCAACGAGGGCAAGGCCGTGATCGTCATTTCCTCGGAGCTGCCCGAGCTGTTGGGCCTCTCGGACCGGATCTACACGATTTTCGAAGGCGCCATCACCGGCGTCCTGAACAAGGACGAAGCCAGCCAGGAAAGCCTCATGAAACTCATGACGTCCGCCCGCAAGACCGCTTGACCCTTTGGGACAAACCAGAACAATCCGAACACCCCGGACACAAGGACTGAAACAATGAACGCGCTCAAGAAGCTCTTTGGCGGCAACACCCGCCAATTCGGCATGATCTTCGCCCTGGTTGCGCTGATCGTGTTCTTCGAGATTTTCACGGAGGGCCGCACGCTCACATCGGGCAACGTCATCAACCTCTTCAACGGCAACTCCTACATCCTGATCCTCGCCATCGGCATGGTGCTGGTCATCATCGCCGGGCACATCGACCTCTCGGTCGGTTCCGTCGCGGCCTTCGTGGGTGTCTGCGTGTCACTCTTCATCCGCGACTGGGGGCTGCCCTGGTACATCGGCGTCCTGATGGGGCTCGGGCTCGGCGCCCTGATCGGAATGTGGCAGGGATTCTGGGTGGCCTATGTCGGCATCCCCGCGTTCATCGTGACGCTGTCCGGCATGCTGATCTTCCGCGGCGCCAACCAGTTGGTCGGCAAGTCGAACACCATCCCGGTTCCCACGGATTTCCAGTACATCGGCTCCGGCTACCTGCCCGAGTTTGGACCGAATACCGGCTACAACAACCCCACCATGCTCATTGGCCTGCTCGGCGTCGCGTTCGTGATCTTCAGCGAGATCCGCTCCCGCCGCAACGCCAAGGCCCTCGGTGCCGAGGTTCCCGAAGCGTGGGTCATGGTTATCAAACTGGTGCTGGTCTCCGGCGCCATCCTCTACGCGACCTACCTCTTTGCCACCGGCCGGCCGGGCACCTCCTTCCCCGTGCCGGGCCTGATCCTGGCCGTCCTGGTCCTCGTGTACGGCTTCATCTCCTCCAAGACCGTTATCGGCCGCCACATCTACGCCGTCGGTGGCAACCGGCACGCCGCCGAGCTCTCCGGTGTCCAGTCCAAGAAGGTCAACTTCCTGGTCATGATGAACATGTCCTTCCTGGCCGGCCTCGCCGGCATGATTTTCGTCGGCCGCTCCACCGCCTCAGGCCCGTTCGACGGCGTCGGCTGGGAACTGGACGCCATCGCCGCCGTGTTCATTGGCGGCGCCGCGGTCACCGGTGGCGTGGGCACCGTGATCGGCTCGATCATCGGCGGCCTGGTCATGGCAGTCCTGAACAACGGCCTGCAGCTGCTCGGCGTCGGCGCCGACCTCACCCAGATCATCAAGGGCCTGGTGCTCCTGATCGCCGTCGCCTTCGACGTCTACAACAAGACCCAGGGCAAGAGGTCCGTCGTCGGGATGCTGATGAAGAACTTCAGCCGCAGTAACGAGATCAAGGCCGACGAGACAACCCAAACCACAGACGTCATCTCCAGGGGAGCCTGAGCGGCTCCCCCGGTTCCCCAACCCCACAATTCTCCGCACACCACCAAAAGAAAGTGAACCAAGCAATGCGAATGATTGGTAAAGCAGGAAAGGCAGCAGCAATCGCTGCTATTGCGGCACTGGCGCTGACGGCCTGCGGCCGTTCCGACACCGGGACTACCGGCGGTTCGAGCTCCGGAGGCGAAGCATTCCCGAAGGGCTCGTCGATCGGCGTCGCGCTGCCCCAGAAGACCTCGGAAAACTGGGTTCTGGCGGAGCAGCTGTTCAACGACGGCCTCACCAAGGCCGGCTACAAGCCGGATGTGCAGTTCGCCAATGGCGGCGTTTCGGATCAGCAGAACCAGATTAGTGCCATGATCACCAAGGGCGACAAGCTCATCATCGTCGGTGCCATCGACGGTGCGCAGCTGGGCACCCAGCTCAAGCAGGCCAAGGATGCCGGCGCCACGATCATCGCGTATGACCGTCTGCTCCTGAACACCCCGGACGTGGACTACTACGTGGCCTACGACAACTTCAAGGTCGGTGAACTCCAGGGCCAGGCGCTGCTGGACGGCATGAAGGGCAAGAAGCCGGCAGGCCCGTACAACATCGAGCTCTTCGCAGGTTCCCCTGATGACGCCAACGCGAAGGTCTTCTTCGACGGCGCCATGAGCGTCCTGAAGCCGAAGATCGACGACGGCACCCTCAAGGTCCTTTCGGGCCAGACGAGCTTCGAACAGGCCGTTACCCAGGGCTGGAAGGCAGAGAACGCCCAGAAGCGCATGGACACCCTGCTCGCCGGAACGTACGGCAGCGCCCCGCTTGACGGCGTGCTGTCCCCGAACGACACCCTGGCCCGCGCGATCATCACCTCTGTCAAGGCCGCCGGCAAGCCGATCCCGGTTGTCACGGGTCAGGACTCCGAGGTTGAGTCGGTCAAGTCCATCATGGCGGGCGAGCAGTACTCCACCATCAACAAGGACACCAATGCACTCGTTGACCACTCGATCACCATGGTCAACGACGTCCAGGCAGGCAAGAAGCCGGAGATTAACGACGACAAGTCCTACAACAACGGAAACAAGGTTGTTCCCGCGTACCTGCTGAAGCCGGTCATCGTCACCAAGGACAACGTCCACACGGCGTACGAGAACGATCCGGTCCTCGGCCCGATCACCAAGCAGTAGTTCCTTATCTGGGCGACCGCTTCACCGGCCGCGCCAGAGTACAGAGCCCCGGCTCTCCCGCAAGGGAGGGCCGGGGCTCTTGCGTTGGCCGTGGTGTGCCGGCCGTGGTGCGCCGGCCGTGGTGCGCCGGCCGCGGTGCGCCGGCTGGGACCTTGGGGTGACCTTGGCGGTGGCGAGGTGCTTCACAGCAGATCCATAGCTCCCGGGGGAGGTTCGCACAGCGGCCCGTACCACTGTGGGACCAGCGCCGGGCATCGGGCCCGGCAGGAGATACCCCCAGAGACACCCAAGAAAAACTAGGAGCACCGTGAGCGTTCTTGCCCGGAGTGTAGGCAACGCCTTTCGAAACAAGGTCAGGACCGCCGCCGTGGTGGCGGTGCTGGCCGTAGCCATTGGACTTGCCCTGGCCATGCTCGTGGCCAACCAGGCCGTCACCGGCAAGGTTGCCGAGCTGAACGCCTCGGTGGGCACGGTCCTGACCGTGAACCCCGCCGGCGGCCAGGGGTTCGAGGGCGGCGGCGAGCCGCTGACCTCGGCGCAGGCAGCGACGGCGGCGGCCGTCCCCAACGTCAGCAGCGTGGTCGGCACCAAGGCGCTGCGCCTGCGCAACGCCGCTGACATTGCCGCCGAGGCCGCGTCAGGACGGACAGGCCAAGGCGGCCCCGGCGGCCAGTCGGCCACCTCCGTCACCACGAGCCTCACGGCCGCCGTCGACGCCGGCACCCTCGGCAACCGTAACCAAGCCAGTACCGGCGCCACCGGAAGCAGCACCTCGGGCAGTACCGGCGGCACCGCGCAGGCCGCGCCGGCGTTCTCGCTGCCCATCACGGCAACGGGCATCGGCGCCGAGGTGGACTCCACCGGCAAGGCCCTGCAGCTGACGCAGGGCACCGGCCTGGGCAACTACACCGCCGCGTCCACCGGCGCCCTGCTGGGCACCACCCTGGCCACCAAGAACGGCCTCAGCGTGGGCTCGACGTTTACCGTCGGGGACCAGAGCTTCACCGTCCGGGGGCTGTTCGACGCCGGGACCGCGTTCGGCAACAATGCGCTCTACGTGACGCTGCCGACCGCCCAGACCCTCGCCGCGCTCCCGGACGAACTCTCCACCATGATCGTCACGGTCAACAGCATGGAAAACGTCGACGCCGCCAAGACCGCCCTGCAGGCGGCGCTGGGCTCCGACAAGGCCGACGTCACCCAGGGCCAGCGGAACCTTGAGACAGCCGTCAGCTCGCTGGACAGCGTCAAGAACATTTCCTTCATCGCCTTCATCGCGGCCCTTGGCACCGCCGGCCTGATCATCCTCCTGATCATGGTCATGCTGGTCCGCGAACGACGCCGCGAGATCGGTGTCCTGAAGGCCATCGGCGCCCCGAACCGCACCATCGGCCTGCAGTTTGTGCTGGAGGCCCTCGTGCTGGTGGCCATGGGCAGTGTTGTGGGCGCCGCCGTCGCCTCCCTCGCCAGCGGCGGCATCGCCAGCGCCCTCATCAGTTCAAGCAGCAGCACGAGCGCGGCGGCCACCGGCCAGCGCGGCGGCGCTGGCGGCTTTCCCGGGGGCGGGTTCCCGGGAGGGGCGGGCGGACCGCTGGGCGGGGCCAGCCAGCTGCTGACCTCCGTGACGGCGAGCGCCTCCCCCGGCGTCATCGCCGCGGGCATCGCCGCAGTTTTCGGCGTCGCCATCATCGGCGCGCTCGTCCCGGCCCTGCTCACCGCCCGCATCCGTCCCATCGAAGTCCTCCGAGGAGAATAGCCATGATCGAAGTCAAGAACCTGGTCCGCACGTTCAAGTCCGGCGACCGGACCATCAAGCCGGTCAACGATGTCAGCTTCGAGCTGGACCAGGGCACGCTGGCCTCGATCGTGGGCAAGAGCGGCAGCGGCAAGAGCACCCTGCTCTCCTTGCTCGGGGCGCTGGACAAGCCCACCAGCGGCGACGTGGTGGTCAACGGCGTGAGCCTGGCCAGCATGCCCGACGGGAAACTGACCAACTACCGGCGCCGGGACATCGGCTTCGTGTTCCAGCAGTTCAACCTGATCCCGAACCTCTCGGCCGTGGACAACGTGATGCTGCCGATGGAATTCGCCGGCGTGCGCAAGGCGGCGCGGGCCGAGCGGGCCCGGCAGCTGCTCGAACAGGTCCAGCTCGATCCGGACAAGCACGGGCGGCGCATCAACCGGCTCTCCGGCGGCGAGCAGCAGCGGGTGGCGATCGCCCGGGCGCTGGCGAACGAACCCAAACTGATCCTGGCCGATGAACCCACCGGCAACCTGGACGAACAGACCGGCGAGCACATCATCGAGCTGCTCAGCACGCTCAGCCGGGACCACAACACCACCATCCTGGTGGTCACCCACGACCGTGCCCTGGCCAACAAGACGGACCGGCGCTTCCGGCTCCAGCAGGGCCGGCTCACGGAGGAACCGGCCCGGAACCGCGCGACGGCGGCCCTGACCGGCTGAGGACCGGCCGGCTGCGGGGACTTCGGCGGCGGAGCTGCGGGCAGGCCTTGGGGGCCCGCCCGCAGCTCCGGCGTCGAGCCGCCGGGGCTGAACTTCGTGAGACTGGATCTCCGCGTCGAACCTCCGCCATGCCAGGGCCGTCAAGACCGCGGCCCGCCCGCCCCTGGGTGAGAAGATGGCATCATGTCTGCCCTCATCGCAAAGCCGTGGCTGTTCAGCCAGCCGGACCAGGACCCCCGCACAGCCACCGGTGCCAGGCTGCGCTGGGGTGTCATCGCCACCGGCGGGATCGCCGCTTCGGTCACACGCGACCTTGGGCTGCTGGCGGATGCGGAACTGTACGCCGTCAGCTCCCGCACACAGGCGGCCGCGGACGCGTTCGCGGCCGACTACGGCTTTGTCCACGCCTACGGTGACCAGGAGGGCGCCAGTGGCTATGCCCGCTTGCTCGCCAATGACGCCGTCGACGTCGTCTACGTCGCCACCCCGCACGCCCACCATCACAAGATAGCCCTCGCCGCCCTCAACGCCGGCAAGCACGTGCTGTGCGAGAAGGCCCTCACGATCAATGCCCGGGAAGCAGCCGAGCTGATCGCGGCGGCCCGGACCAACGGAGTCTTCCTGATGGAGGCGGTGTGGAGCCGGTTCCTGCCCAGCATGCAGCGGGCGTTCGAGATCGCTGCCTCGGGCGAGATCGGCGAGGTGAAATGGGTCGGCGCCGACCTCGGCTTTCCGGCGCCGTACTCGCCCGGTTCCCGGCTTTGGGCACCCAAGGACGGTGGCGGCGCCCTGCTGGACATGACGGTCTATCCCCTGCTCTGGGCGCTCGGCACCCTGGGGTTCCCGCAAACGGTCAGCGCCACCGGCTGGCTGAACGACGACGGCGTCGACGCCCAGAATGCGTTGACGCTCGGTTACCACCACGGCGCCCAGGCCCAACTGACCTCGTCATTGATGGCCTACGGCCCCCGCACGGCCACCGTCGCCGGCACCAAGGGCTACCTCCAGAGCCCCGGGTCCATCAACAACCCGAAGGAACTGCTGGTCCGGATCGGCTTCGAGGGGCCCCGGACGGAGCAGTTCACGGTGGTGGGACGTGGCTACACTTACGAGCTCCGGGAGGTCACGCGGTGCATCCAGCAGGGCCTCACCGAGAGCCCGGTCATGCCTCTGGAGGACTCCCTGAACACCATGCGGCTTTTCGACGGCGTACGCGCGCAGCTCGGCGTGAGCTACCCCAACGACGCCCACTAACCGCCTCCCATTTTCCACGCCCCAGGCAACGGACCCGGCGCATTCCAAGTGTCTCGGTATGCCTACAGTTTCGGCCCCGCTCTGGACTCTCCTGTTGGGGCCGACTTACCCTGTAGGCAATTGTCCAGTCTTCCGGGATCGGGGGTGCGCGCATGGATCCTGCAGCAGCGTCCTCCCGCGCGGGCCGCACCTTGCGCCCCCTGCGCCCCTTGCGCCGCGTGCTTTTGGCCGCCGTCGCCGGCGCCGCGTGGCTGACACTGACCTGCACGGCCGCGCAGGCGGACGACGCCTGCGCGTTCTACGGGACGGCCGTCGACGCCGGGGAGAGCACGGCCGCCGCCTCCTGTACGGACGCCGACGACCTCCCTGTTCCCTCCCTCGACGGCGTGGTTTCTGTGGACATCTCTGCGGTCCCGGCGGGCGCCTGGGCGGCGGGCGCTGTTCCAGGGCCGGGAGTAGCTTCCGCGGACGTCGTTGCTGCCGACCCGAACGGGCCCGCGGACACCGCCCCTGACCCGGCGGTTCCCGACGCGCCACCGCCCGCCCCTGGGCAGGCGGCACCGGACCCGGCGCTCCCCTCCCCGGTACTCCCTGACCCTTCGCTCCCTGCGCCGGCACTCACCCCGCCGGCAACCGGGCCTGTGGTGGACCCTGCGGTACCGGTCCCCGGTGTTGTTCCGCCTGTGGTGGACCCTGCGGTACCGGTCCCCGGTGTTGTTCCGCCGGTGGTGGACCCTGCGGTACCGGTCCCCGGTGTTGTTCCTCCGGTGGTGGACCCTGCGGTACCGGCTCCAGCACCTTCGTCGCCCGGCGACCCGGCGGCCCCGGCTCCGGCTCCGGCTCCGGATCCAGCAACTCCGCTCCCCGGCGACCCTGCGGCCGGGCCACCAGACGGCGTCGTTCCAGACGGCGTCGTTCCAGGCGGCGATGTCGCGGCGGGATCGCCTGCGGGGACGCCGGCGGGGACGCCGGCCGCCGTCGATGGCGCATCGGCGCCGGCGGGCGGCGCAAAAGCAACCGCCGCCAACGCAGCACCGGCTGAACTGCCGGCGCCTGCTCCCACCGGCACCGTGGCGGCCCGTCCGTTCCCGGCATCTCCTTCCCCGGGTGCCACGGTTGCCTATCCCGCCTTGCTGATCCCTGAACCCCGGGGCGCGGCAGCTGTCCAGTCCGGCGCTGCCCCGCCGGCCAAGGCCCCTGCCGGGACCGGTGAACCGCCGGCTCCCTCCGGCAACCCGGGTCCGAGCCCATGGCATGGCGGAACGGGACTGCCTGCGCCTGACGCACTCCCGCCGGCTCCGGGCTCGGGGTCCGGCAGCGGGCACTCCGGCGGCGGGCCTGCCGGAACGGCTGCGTGGATGCCCAGCCTGGTCTTCTACGTGCCCACCATCGGGGCCGACGCCATCGGCGGACCGCTCCAGCACGAGTACGCAGCCGTTAGCGCTGATCCCGGTTCTTCTCCTGACTAGTCGGGCCGTCTCTGCCTCCACAGAGCACGGCCCGTCGGGCTGCCTTTGCCGCCCGCCAACAGTCACCCAGGAGAATCCCCCATGGACACGACCGTCCACCGCCGGGCTTCCGGCACCCCAATTCCCGCCGGCCTGACCCTCTCAGCGCCCGCCCACCCTGAGCGCTCCGGTCCGCAGCCGAGGCCCGGCTGCAAGCCCCGCCCGCCCTAGCGCATGCCACCGCTCCCATCAAGGTCCTGTACCGCCGGAGCGAGGTCGTTGGGTCCGCTGGGGGACCCAACGGCATGCTCCGGCGGAGGGGCGTCCGCGGGTGGGGGTCCGGTGAGGGAAGACGCTTCGGCGCCGGGACCGGAGGTCCCCCACGCACCACGCGGACCGCAATCAGATACCCGTACCCGTATCATTCTTTAGGAGCGCCGCCGGGGCGCACACGAAAGGTACGGGGACAGCGTGGACAGTTCGCCCAACAGCATCATGGCGGAGCCCCTGGGCGGCCGCTATCAGCTGGGGGAGGTGATTGGCCGGGGCGGCATGGCATCGGTCTACACGGCCAAGGACCTGAACCTTGGCCGGGACGTTGCCCTGAAACTCTTTGCACCGCAATCGGCGGATCCTGACGAGCTTCGCCGGCAGGAAGCGGAGATCGAACTGCTGGCGACCCTGAATCATCCAAGCCTGGTGACGCTGTTCGACGCCGGGACGGACACCCGGATTCCCGAGGAGCCCCGGCCCTTCCTGACCATGGAGCTCGTGGACGGCCAGGATCTGCGGACCCGGATCCGCCACAGTCCCCTGCCGCTGGCCGAGTTGGCCGTGGTGGGCGCCGGGATCGCCGATGCCCTCGCCTACGTCCACGGCCTCGGCATCGTCCACCGGGACATCAAGCCCGCCAACATCCTCCTGGTGCCGGTCCGGCCGGGAGAGCCGCTTCGGCCCAAGCTCACAGACTTCGGCATCGCCCGGATCATCGACGGGACCCGGCTGACCGCCACGGGAACCATGGTGGGAACTGCCGCCTACCTCAGTCCCGAACAGGCCCGCGGTGCCGACCTCGGTCCGGCGAGTGATATCTACTCGCTGGGCCTGGTCCTGCTCGAATGCCTCAAGGGCGAGGTGGAGTACCCGGGCAGCGCCGTCGAATCCGCTGTGGCCCGCCTGCACCGCGCCCCCGTCATCCCGGACGCCGTGCCCGAGGAGTGGGCCCGGCTCATCAAGGCCATGACCGTCCTGGACCCGTTGGACCGCCCCGCGGCCGCCGATCTCGAGGCAGCTTTCCGTGTTGCCCTCGTTTCCCCCGGATCGCTGCCGGGGCCGGTCACAACGGAACCCACCCGGGTCCTCCCGGCCCCGCCGGCAAGGCGGCCCCGCCCACCCAGGCCCGGAGCCGCAACGGCTGCGGCGTCGAGAACACGCCCCCTGAACTCGCTGGACCCGGATGCCCTGCCGCTGCGGCCGCGCCGCCGCCGCTCCGTGTCGCGCGGGGCCGCATGGTTCCTCCGGGCCCGGCCCCGCACCCGCGTGGCCGTGCTGCTCGCCGCGCTGGCAGTCCTTGCCGTCGTGGCGACGATCGCGGTCGCCCTGTCCGCCCCCGCGGCGCCCGACGTCGTCCCCTACCCCACCGTCACCGGACCGCTCGGCGATCACCTGAGGGAACTGCAGAAGGGTGTGGAACCATGAGCGATTCGCGAACCGCCGGGCAAGACCGCGGCCGGGTGAGGTATCGGGTGTCCGCAAGCCTCCTCGCCGGACTGCTGGCCGCCGGGGCTTTGGCCGGTTGCGGCTCCCCCGCCCCCGAACTGGGCAGCGGCGCGGCCCGGCAACTTCAATCCGAAGTCCTGGCTGTCAGCCAGGCTGCAGCCGCCAACGACCCGGAGGGTTCCCTGAAGCACCTTGACGAGTTGCTGACCCGGCTGGATGCCGTCGCCGCGAGCGGCGAGGTGTCCTTCAGACGCCACCAGAGCATCAAGTCATCGATTGACGCCGTCCGGGCGGACCTTACCGCGCAGCAGGCGGCCGAGGCGGCCCGGAAGGCTGCGGAAAAAGCAGCGGCTGACAAAGCGGCAGCCGACAAAGCAGCGGCTGAAAAGGCTGCCGCGGCTCAGGCAGCAGCCCAGGTCGCTGCAGCGCGGACGGCCCCGGCCGCCGTCGCCCCGGCCCCGGCCAAGGCCGCCACCGGGAAATCGAAGCACAAGGGCAACGGCAAGGGCTGACCCCGCAGCCCTCCCCCGCCCGGCTGCCCCTCTTTCCTGCCATCCTCCGACCAGCCACCCCTACGACCAGCAGCGACGCGCGCACCGGAATCCCGGGCGGACAGCAGAACGCCCCGCCTCCCTTTCGGGAGACGGGGCGTTCTGCGTGGCGGCCGGCCCGGGCGCTGCCTGAGGTCTGGCGCCGGTTGAGGCTGGGACTACTTGGTCAGCGTCGCAAGCACTTCGCTGAACTTCGCCGACGGGCGCATGACCGCTGCAACCTTGGCCGCATCCGGCCGGTAGTACCCGCCAAGGTCCACCGGGGAACCCTGGACGGCCAGGAGTTCGCCGGTGATGGTGTCCTCGTTGGAGTTCAGCGCGTCAGAAACGGCGGCGAAGGCCGCGGCGAGCTCGGCGTCGTCGTTCTGGCTGGCCAGTTCCTGGGCCCAGAACTTGGCCAGGTAGAAGTGGCTGCCGCGGTTGTCCAACTCGCCGGCCTTGCGCTTCGGGGACTTGTCCTCCAGCAGGAACGTGCCGGTGGCCCGGTCCAGGGTGTCGGCCAGGACCTGGGCGCGGGCGTTGCCGGTGCTGGTGGCGAGGTGCTCGAAGCTGACGGCGAGTGCGAGGAATTCACCCAGGCTGTCCCAGCGCAGGTGGTTTTCCTTGAGCAACTGCTGGACGTGCTTCGGGGCGGATCCGCCGGCGCCGGTCTCGAACAGGCCGCCGCCGTTGATCAGCGGCACCACCGAAAGCATCTTGGCGCTGGTGCCCAGTTCCAGGATCGGGAAGAGGTCGGTGAGGTAGTCGCGGAGCACGTTGCCGGTCACCGAGATGGTGTCCTCGCCCTTGCGGAGGCGCTCCACCGTGAAGGCCGTGGCCTCATCCGGGGACATGATGGCGATTTCCAGGCCCGCGGTGTCGTGATCCTTGAGGTATTCCTCCACCTTTGCGATCATCCGGGCGTCGTGCGCGCGGCCCTTGTCCAGCCAGAAGACGGCGGGCGTGGCGGAGGCGCGGGCACGGGTGACGGCCAGCTTCACCCAGTCGCGGATCGGCACGTCCTTGGTCTGGCAGGCGCGCCAGATGTCGCCCGGGGCAACCTTGTGCTCGATCAGCACCGTGCCGGCGTCGTCAACGATCTGGACGGTGCCGGCGGACTGGATCTCGAACGTCTTGTCGTGGCTGCCGTATTCCTCGGCGGCCTGGGCCATGAGGCCGACGTTCGGGACGGTGCCCATGGTGGTGGGATCGAAGGCCCCGTGGGCGCGGCAGTCATCAACCACGACCTGGTAGATGCCGGCGTAGCTGCTGTCCGGGAGGACGGCGAGGGTATCGGCTTCCTGGCCGTCGCGGCCCCACATGTGGCCCGAGCTGCGGATCATGGCCGGCATCGAGGCGTCGACAATGACGTCGGAGGGCACGTGCAGGTTGGTGATGCCCTTGTCGGAATCGACCATCGCGAGTTCGGGGCCCTCGTTGAGGCCCTTTTCGATGGCTGCCTGGACCTCGCCGCGGATCTCCTCCGGCAGGTCCTCGAGGCCGTTGAGGATGGAGGCAAGGCCGTTGTTGGGGCTCAGGCCGGCGGCGGCGATCTGCTCACCGTAGGTGGCGAAGAGGTCCGCGAAGTAGGCCTTGACGACGTGGCCGAAGATGATGGGGTCCGAGACCTTCATCATGGTGGCCTTGAGGTGGGCGGAGAACAGCACGCCCTCGTTCTTGGCCCGGGCGACCTGGGCTGCGAGGAACTCATCCAGGGCCGCGGCACGCATCACGGTGCCGTCGATGACCTCGCCGGCCAGGACCGGGAAGGCACGCTTGAGGACCTTGACGGTGCCGTCTTCCTTGACGAGCTGGATCTTGATGTTGGTGTCGGCCTCGATCACCACGGACAGCTCGTTCGAGCGGAAGTCGTCGGCGTCCATGTGGGCCACGTTGGTCTTGGACTCCGGAGTCCAGGCGCCCATGCTGTGCGGGTTCTGGCGGGCGTAGTTCTTGACCGAGAGCGGGGCGCGGCGGTCCGAGTTGCCTTCGCGCAGGACCGGGTTCACGGCGGAGCCCTTGATCTTGTCGTAGCGGGACCGGATGTCCGTTTCCTCGTCCGAGGAGGGGTTGTCCGGGTAGTCCGGCAGCGCGTAGCCGTGGCCCTGGAGTTCGGCGATTGCGGCCTTCAGCTGGGGCACGGAGGCGCTGATGTTGGGCAGCTTGATGATGTTGGCTTCGGGCGTCTTGGCGAGTGCACCAAGCTCGGTCAGGGCGTCGCTGACGCGCTGCTCTTCGGTGAGGTAGTCGCCGAACACGGCGATGATGCGGCCGGCCAGCGAGATGTCGCGGGTCTCCACTTCCACACCGGCCGTCGAGGCGAACGCCTCAATGATCGGCAAGAACGAATAGGTGGCCAGCATCGGCGCTTCGTCGGTGTGGGTATAGATAATCTTTGCCATTGCGCGGGCGTCTCCCTGAAGGTCTGGGTATTTCCGGAATCTTGTGTTATCTCAACACCCCTAACTTACCCGAGGTGCCCCCGTTGGCGCCTACCGGCGTCGTGCGCGGACGGATGAGTGACGCCCCGACACGGCATAACAAAAATTGACAAGCGACTTTACAGGTTAGTCAAATTGCCGTAGTTTCGTTCCATCCAGCGGCCGCCAACAGCGGCCGCCCCGCTTTTCCACCGGTTAGGACACCCATGAGAACACCCAAGACTCTGGCCACCAGCCTGCTGACTCTTTCGGCCGCCGCGCTGCTGGCCCTGAGCGCCGCGGGGGCGGCCACGGCCTCTCCCGCACCGGCCAAGGCACCGGTTTCCACCTCCGATGTCACCAGCCACACCGTCACCGAGACGGGCGCGGCCGACTACTGGACCGCGGAACGCATGCGCAGCGCCGTCCCCGGCGACGTCCTGGCCGACAGGGCCATGAAGCGCAACGGCAAGGCCACCGCGGCCAGGGGCCCGGCGGAAACGGGCGCGCCGGGCAAGGTCGAGGCCGCGGCTCCCAAGCTGCAATCCCAGACGCTCCAGACCAAGACCAATGCCAGCGAAACCCCCGTCCCGCACATCGGCAAGGTCTTCTTCACCCTCGGCGGGACGAACTACGTCTGCTCCGGCAACTCGGTCTCCTCCGGCAACAAGAGCACGGTCTCCACGGCCGGGCACTGCGTGAATGAGGGCCCGGGCGCCTTCGCCACCAAGTTCACGTTCGTCCCGGCGTACCTGAACGGCGCGGCCCCCTACGGCAAGTGGACGGCCAAGGCCCTCTACGCCCCCACCCAGTGGAGCTCCTCGGGTGACATGACCTACGACACCGGCTTCGCCGTCATGTCCACGCTCAACGGCCAGTACCTGAGCGACGTCGTCGGCGGCTCCGGGCTGCAGTTCAACGCCGCCCGCGGCCTGAGCTACAAGTCATTCGGTTACCCCGCCGCAGCGCCCTTCAACGGTGAATCCCTCAAGAGCTGCTCAGGCACCGCCACGAACGATCCCTACAACCCGCAGTTCAACACCCAGGGGATCCCCTGCAACATGACCGGCGGTTCCTCAGGCGGTCCGTGGTTCATCGGCACCAGCGCCGCCGGCTACCAGAACTCCATCAACAGCTACGGCTACGGCAGCAACTCCACCACGATGTACGGCCCCTACTGGGGCAGCGTGATCCAGCAGGCCTACACCACGGCGGCCGCTTCCTGATCTGAGGGCGCGGGGCCCCGCGCTCCGTTCGCGGGGGCCTGTTCGCGGGGCCCGCGCAGCCGGGCTTGTCTACCCTGTTTACCCTGTTTACCCCAGCGCGGGGTCATTGCGTCCCATCTTCAGCAGTGGGGAGGACGCAGTGGCCCCGCGCTGGCTTTATGTGCGACGGCGGATCGCGCCCGCCCCCCCTGGACATGCCCTCCGCTAACACCAAGGCCCGGACATATACCCCACATGTCCGGGCCTTGCCATGAGGAAAGGACATGTCCTCCGGGCGGCTTCTCGGCGCTTGGGAACGAATGAGCATGTCCCCCGGATGGCCCCCGGCAGCCCCGGTCGCACGGGACATGCCCTCTCCACACGCCGAAGCCTGGACATATCCCCCATATGCCCACTCCTTGCCGCGAAAAATGAGCATGTCCCGCGGAAAGCATGAGCCTGTCCCAGGGACCGGCCACCAGCCCACTCGCTGGCACAAAAAATGGACATGTCCCCCGGCCAGGGAGGGCATGTCAGGGAAGGAATGGGCATGTCCGACCGGGTCGGTCTCGAGCTCCTGAAGCCGCGAGCACGTCCTTTGGGTTGGTCCGCTACGCAACGAAAAGACTGAGCATGTCCCCCGGCTGGCCCTGGTCGCCGAGGGTCGCACGGGACATGCCCTCTCCACACTCCGAAGCCTGGACATATCCCCCATATGCCCACTCCTTGCCGCGAAAAATGAGCATGTCCCGCGGAACGAATGAGCATGTCCCAGGGTCCGGCCACCAGCCCACTCGGTGGCACAAAAAATGGACATGTCCCCCAGCCAGGGAGGGCATGTCCATTTTTTGTGCCGGTCTCTTGCGCGCGGGTCCCTTGCGCGCGGGTCCCTTGTGCGCGAACCGCAGCCCGAGTGGAAGAGCACTACCCGAGCGGAAGGGCCCTAGTGGAAGAAGTGGCGTGCCCCGGTGAAGTACATGGTGATGCCGGCGGCGTTGGCCGCGGCGATGACTTCCTCGTCCCGGACTGAGCCGCCGGGCTGGACGACGGCGCGCACGCCGGCGTCGACCAGGATCTGCAGTCCGTCGGCGAACGGGAAGAACGCGTCCGAGGCCGCTACAGCGCCCCGGGCACGCTCCGGCGAAGCGGAGGCGTCGGCATTCGAGGCCCCGCCGGCGGCGTCGACATCGGACTCCACGGTGACGCCGAGGGTGTTGGCGCGCTCGACCGCGAGCTTGCAGGAATCGAGCCGGTTGACCTGGCCCATGCCGATGCCGACGGCGGCACCGTTGTCTGCGAGCAGGATGGCGTTGGACTTCGCCGCGCGGCACGCGGTCCAGGCGAACGCGAGGTCGGCCAGAGTGGCGGCGTCGGCGGCGTCGCCCGCGGCCAGGGTCCAGTTCGCGGGGGTGTCGCCGTCGGCGTCGACCTTGTCCGTGGCCTGTACCAGCATGCCGCCGGAGACCTGGCGGAACTCGGTCGGGTAGCGGCCGTATCCGTCCGGGAGGGCCAGGAGGCGGATGTTCTTCTTCTTGGACAGGATCTCCACTGCCTCGTCGTCGAAGCCCGGCGCGATGACGACCTCCGTGAAGATGCCGGCGACGGTCCGTGCCATCCCGGCGGTGACGGTGCGGTTCGCGGCGATGACGCCGCCGAACGCGGACACGGGATCGCAGGCGTGGGCCTTGGCGTGGGCGTCGGCGATCGGGTCGGCCGCCGACGCGGACCCCACGGCCACGCCGCACGGGTTGGCGTGCTTGATGATGGCGACGGCGGGTTCGGCGAAGTCGAAGGCGGCGCGCAGGGCGGCGTCGGCGTCGACGAAGTTGTTGTAGCTCATGGCCTTGCCGTGCAGCTGGTCGGCCTGGGCGATGCCGGCCGGGGCGGCCTTGTCCACATACAGTGCGGCCTGCTGGTGCGGGTTTTCGCCGTAGCGGAGCACCTCGGAGCGTTCCAGGGCAAGGCCTGCGTAGGCGGGCCAGTCGATCACGCCGTCGCCGTCCTCGTCACGGAACTGGCTGGCGGTCCAGGTGGCCACGGCGGTGTCGTAGGCCGCGGTGTGCGCGAACGCCTTGGCGGCGAGCCGGCGGCGGGTCTTCAGGTCAAAACCGCCCGAGGCGGCGGCCTCCACCACGGCACCGTAGGACGCCGGGTCCACCACGATCGCGACGGCGGCGTGGTTCTTCGCGGCGGAGCGCACCATCGCGGGGCCCCCGATGTCGATCTGTTCGACGACGTCGTCCGGCGCTGCACCGGACTTCACGGTCTCCACGAAGGGGTAGAGGTTGACGACGACGAGGTCGAACGGCTCGATCTCCATGTCCGCCAGGGTCTGCATGTGGGCCGGGACGCGGCGGTCCGCGAGGATGCCGCCGTGCACGCGCGGGTGCAGGGTCTTGACGCGGCCGTCCAGCATTTCGGGGGAGCCGGTGACTTCCTCGACTTCCTGCACGGGGATGCCCGCGGCAGCGATCTTCTTGGCCGTGGAGCCGGTGGAGACGATCTTGACGCCGGCGGCGTGCAGGCCTTGAGCGAGCTCCTCCAGACCGGTCTTGTCGTAGACCGAAATCAGTGCCCGGTGGATGGGAACTCGGTCGATGGATACACGGTCAAGCTGCGTGAAGCTCACAAAAGTCTCCGTCTTATATCGCGGCGGGGCCGCGGGTGGTGGGGATGCGGCCAGTTTATCGCGTCCCGCCGCCGGGCCCTCCCGCGCGCCGGAGTGTGAAGCACGCGCAGGCCGCGGCCCGGCCACGTAGAGTTTTCACAGGAGGCCAAGATGAACACGTACACCACTGTGCCCAGCGGCGAACAGGTGGTCCAGGAACTGCCGTGGCGGTGGAAGGTCCAAGGCCGGCTCTTCCTGATCGGCGGACTGGGCTTCATGTTCGATGCCTGGGACGTCACCCTCAACGGCATCCTCATTCCGTTGCTGTCCAAGCACTGGTCGCTGAGCCCGGGCGATGCCGCCTGGATCGGCACGGCGAACCTCATTGGCATGGCCCTGGGCGCCTTTGTCTGGGGCACCATCGCGGACACCATCGGCCGCAAGAAGGCCTTCACCGCGACCCTGCTGATTTTCTCCATCTTCACCGTGCTCGGCGCCTTCTCCCCCGACTTCATGTGGTTCGTCGTGTTCCGGTTCCTGGCCGGGTTCGGCCTGGGCGGCTGCATCCCGGTGGACTACGCGCTGGTGGGCGAGTTCACCCCGCGCAAACAGCGCGGCCGGGTGCTCACCGCGATGGACGGCTGGTGGCCGATCGGCGCTGCCCTCTGCGGTTTCGTCTCCGCCGGGCTGGTCGCGGCCTTCGCGGACTGGCGGCTGACCATGCTGGTCATGGTGCTCCCGGCGCTGCTGGTGTTTTGGATCCGCCGCAGCGTGCCGGAATCCCCGCTGTTCCTGATCCGCAAGGGCCGCCGCGACGAGGCCGCCAAGGTGATCGACGCCCTGGTCCAGGCCACCGGCGCCGAGGCCCGCGTCTACAGCCTGCCCGCACCGCAGGATGCACCACGCCTCTCGGCGGGGAGTGCGTGGACGCAGTTGCGCGCCCTCTGGCAGTTCAACTGGAAGATCACGACGGCGGCATGGGCCCTGTTCTTCAGCATCCTGCTCGTCTACTACCTGTCGCTGACGTGGATGCCGCGGATCCTGATCGGCGCCGGCTTCGAGGAGTACAAGGCCTTCCTGACCACGGCGTCGATGGCCGCCGTCGGACTCCTGGGCGTGGTGGTGGCCGCCCTGCTGGTGGAGCGGGTGGGCCGCAAGTGGATCCTGGCGATCACCGGACCGCTGTCCGCGCTGACGCTGGTGATCGTGGCGATCGTGGTGGACATTCCCACCGCCGCCGTGTTCTGGCTCCTGGTGTTCGGCTTCGTGGTGCAGGTGGCCATCCCGGTGCTCTACACCTACGTCTCCGAGCTCTACCCCACGGAACTGCGCGGCTCCGGCTTCGGCTGGGCCTCGACGTTCTCCCGGCTCGGCGCCGGGTTCGGTCCGCTGATCTTCGCGGCCTTCCTGTGGCCGGAACTGGGGCTCGCGACGTCGTTCGCCCTGGCCGGCGGCCTCGTGCTGCTCTCCGTGCTGTGGATGGCGTTCTTCGCCCCCGAGACGAAGCAGCGCCGGCTCGAGTAACGCGCCCACCACTCGATGCGCTATCACTTCAGGCTGTTCTGAGCGCTGATAGCCACCCCAAGTGATAGCGCATCGGGGAAATTACGACGGCGCCCCTCACCTGCGACAGGTGAGGGGCGCCGTCGTCTGTGGTCCGATCCCCCGGCTACTGGATGCAGGTCACGGACACCGAGAGCGCGTTTGCCTTGAGCTGGGTGACAGACCAGCCCGTGGGCTGACCCGATGCGCCCACGACCGGCTGGCTGGCCACGACCTGGTTGCCGTTGCCGCTGTTGATCGCGAACCCGCCGCCGGTGGCGACGTTGCCGGCCGGGCAGCTGGCGACGACGGTGAGCTTTGAGTCGCTGGCCGACGCGACGCTCACACTGGTGGACGCTGCGGCACCGGTCGCGCCGGTTGCGCCCCTCTCGCCCTTCGCCCCTGCAGGGCCGACCGGTCCGATGGCACCCATGGGTCCGGCAGCACCGGTTGCACCGGTGGCACCCGTCTCGCCCTGAAGTCCGGGAGCCCCGGCAGCGCCCGTGGCACCGGTGTCCCCCTTGTCACCGGTATCACCCTTCTCACCCTGGACGCCTTGGGCACCCGTCTCGCCTGTGGCACCTACGGCACCCGTCTCACCTGTGGCACCGGTATCGCCCGTGTCGCCGGTGTCACCCTTCTCGCCCTGGGCACCCGTTTCACCAGTGGCGCCCGTTGCACCCGTCTCGCCCGTAGCACCGGTCTCGCCTGTGGCGCCCGTTTCACCGGTGGCCCCCGTGGCACCGGTCCCGCCCGTGGCGCCGGTGTCGCCCTTCAACCCGGGCAGTCCCTGGATCCCCTGGGCACCGGCGATGCCCTGCATGCCCTGGATGCCTTGGGCGTTCCAGGAGATTGCGGTTTCCTTCTTGGAATCGCACGAGGCGCCCGCGGGGAGTACCCGAAGCTCACCGCCGTTGTTGTTGTTGAAGCACCCCTTGATTTCGCCTGTTCCCGACGTTGGAGTGGCGGCGATGGCAGCAGAAACGGCGCCCGTTCCGAGAACGAGCGCCGCAGTGAGACACAGGACTTTTGGACTTGTTTTGGCAAGGCTGAATCGAGACATGAAGAACCCCCGGAGATGCGACGAATGAATGAGACTGCGTCAGACTATTGCCCATTTCACTACTTGCATCGGCTCGGAAATACCTGTCTTTGGCCCTGCAGTACCTGACTTTCGGACCGAGTACTCACTTTTGCGGGTCCGACCACTTGGTTTGGCCGCGAAGGCCGCTACGCGCCCACCACTCGATGCTCTATCACTCCAGGCTGTTCTGGGCGCTGATAGCCACCCCAAGTGATAGCGCATCGGGGAAATCAGGCAGCGCGGAAATCAGGCGGGGGTGTGGGCCGCGGCGAGGGAAGCCAGAGTGGAGACCAGGAGCCGGCGTTCCACCACCTTGATGCGCTCGTGCAGGGATTCCTCGCTCTCGCCGTCCCCGACCGCCACGGCTTCCTGCGCGATGATGGGGCCCGTGTCCACCCCGGCGTCGGCCCAGTGCACCGTGCAGCCGGTGACCTTCACGCCGTAGGCCAGCGCGTCGCGGACACCGTGGGCGCCGGGGAAGGACGGCAGCAGCGCCGGGTGGGTGTTGAGGTATTTGCCGCCAAACGCGTCGATGAAGTCGGCGCTGACAATCCGCATGAAGCCCGAGGACACCACCACATCCGGGGCGAAGCCGGCCACGGCTTCGGTCAGGGCCGCGTTCCAGGCCGCCCTGTCCGGGTAGGCCTTGAAGTCCACCACAAACGTGGGAATCCCGGCGGCGGCGGAGCGTTCCACCCCGAACGTCCCCGGCCGGTCGGCGCCGACGGCGGCGATCTCGACGTCGAGATCGCCGGACTTCACGGCATCGATTACTGCCTGGAGGTTGGAGCCGGTGCCGGAAACGAGGACAACTATGCGCATGGTCCTAGCTTATGGGGCCGCTCGCGTAGGCTGGAAAACATGAATCCCCCCACGGAATCCGGCAGCGGCCAGTCGGACCGGCAACCGGCCGGCCAGGCAGCACAAGATTCCGCACGGCTGACGCACACCCTGTTCCGGCTGTTCGTCATCGCGGTCCTGGGCTCGTTCTTCGTCTTCCAGCTCGACGTGGGTTATGTGTGGCTGACGGCGCTGCTCACGGTGGCGGGGATTGTGCTGGGCATCGTGGTCCTGGTCCGGGCGGTGAAATACAAGGAATCACGGCTGGTTCTGTACGGCGCGATATCCGGGCTGGTGGTTTCGGCGGTGATGCTGCTGGTGGTCCTGGCCTCGACGCTGTTCTTCAACCAGATCCGCGATTACCAGCAGTGCGTCCGCTACGCCCTGACGCAGCAGGCAACCTCGGAATGCAGGACGCAGCTGGAGAAGTCCCTGCCGGGCCAGCTGCCCACGCAGCTGCGCTAACAGCTGCACCGACGCCGCTGCCCTAGCGGCTGCTGACCGTCTCCAGGTCTGCCTCGCGCAGCTTCTGCTGGCGTTCCAGCCACGGTCCGGCCGCGTAGCCGATCACGACGCCGATCCCGACCTCCGCGGCCACGAACAGCGCCGTGCGCAGCGGGTCGGGCCCGATCTCCGTCAGCCGACCGATGCCGGCCGAACCGCGGGCCAGCCAGGCGAGCCCCGCCGCGAGCAGCCCGGCGACGGAGCCGATCACCGCGCCCAGCACCAGGGTGGAGGCGGCGGCGGTAAACCAGCGGGCCCGGATCTTGATGGACAGCCATTCGTCGAAGTGGTTTTCGCCTTCGCGCAGGAACCACCAGCCGGCCAGCGCCCCGGCCAGCGCCGGCACCACCAGGGCCACGAAGCCGAAGTCGAGGGAACCGGCCGGCAGCGCGGCGAACACCGGAACGGACGGCAGCGGCCCGACGGCGGTCCCGAGCGGTCCGGCCAGCGACCCGACGCCCAGGGCGAACCCCGCGCCGGAGATCCAGGCCAGGGCAAAGACGACGAGGTTGGGCAGGAAGCCGAGCTGCACGATGGTGAGGACACCGCCGCCCATGGCGCCCGCGTCGAGCCCTTCATAAACGGCGACCACAAGGTTCCAGTGGATGAAGAGGTCGATGGCCAGCAGCGCGGCGGACATCGCCAGGCTCGCCATCAGCGCCACCGAGCCTGCCTTGATGGCCGAACCCAGGTAGGACCCGGCCCAACGCGAGTGCTGGCTGGTACGGGACAGCCAGGCCACCGCGTCGACGCCGATCAGCCGGCTCCACGACCCGGCCTCGCGGCGCGCGCCCACCACCATGCCGAGCCCGAACGGGACGAGGGGAATGAACGCGGCGGCCCACAGGCTGATGCCGACGTCGGCCGTGCGGCAGACGAAGCCCGTTGCAATCCCGAATCCGGCATACGCCAGCCAGGAGCCGAGCAGCGCCTGCCAGAGCTGGTCCGTATATGAGGCGCGGGCAAGGCGCCGACCGGCGCGCCAGGCGAGCAGGAACGGGATGAGGGCCAGGCCCAGCGGGATGAGCGAGAGCGTCCCGGATTCCGGCTGCGCGGCGGACCCGGCACCGGCGGTGTCCAGCAGCAGGGGCACGCCGTGGATCAGCAGCCAGGCCTGGCCGGCCAGGCGTGCCAGGACATCGAATCCGTCATGCTGGAATCCGGCAGTGGCCCAGACAATGACAATCGGGGCCACCACCACGAGGGCGGAAATCACGGCGGCCTGGGCGGACTCGAGGGCACCCTGCAGCCACAGGGGCATGGGAAGGCCACGTTGTCCGGTCTGATCAGCGCGCAGTTTCATCGAGATCCATGGTGCCACGGGCCCGGCACCCGGCCGGTTTCCGACAGGCACATTGGCCGGATCCGCCGGATTTGCCGTCGGGGGCCCCCGGCGCTTTTTGCGCACCCCGGTCGTAAAATTGTAAATGTCCGCAATCAGTGGTTGGAGGCAGATAATGACTACCGCATCTCCTCATGCGCACGGCGTTCATTTTGGTCGGACAGATGTACAGAACGTCGGCATGGGTGCAGGTATCGTCCTGATCGTCGTGGGCATCTTGGGGTTCATCCCCGGCATCACTACGAATTACAGCGAACTGAGGTTCTTCGGGCCCGATTCCAAGGCCCTGTTCCTGGGCCTGTTCCAGGTGTCGATGTTGCTGAACATCGTTCAGCTCGCGATCGGCGCCACCGGCCTGACCATGTCCCGGACTGCCATGGGCGCCCGGAATTTCCTCATGGGCTCCGGTCTGCTGTACATCGTCCTTAGCATTTACGGTTTCATCGTCGGCGTGGATTCGGCGGCCAACTTCCTGTCGCTGAACACCATGGACAATTGGGCCTTCATGGTGATGGGCGTAGTAATGGCCGGCGCAGGCTGGCTGATGACAAGGCACCTGGAAGAAGACGTAAAGACCCGGTCATCAACCCCCGGGACATAGGGAGCCGCGAATGAGTAACGTTTCATAGTATTCAGAAAATTCGTACTACCTGCTGGTGCAGCGGTTTAGCGGAAACGCGGCGGCTGCACCAGCTTTCTGTGTGGCGTCTGGGGCCGCCCGACGGCGGAACCTCCCGGCACGGCGGAAGGCCGGGACTTTGTGAGTCCCGGCCTTCCGTGATGCCCTGCCGCTGCCGTTGCCGCCGGTGATGATGCGGGTGCCGCGGCGGCTCGTTAGCTTGCGTGTTCCTGAACGCGGGGCGGAACAGTGTCCCACTCCGTTTCGGTGGCACGCATCCAGGGAAAGGGCAGCAGTTCCTTGATCCGGACCTTGCCCACCTCGCCCCCGGCATCGACCAGTACCGACGTCTCGGTTCCGTAAGAACGCAGCAGCTCCCGGCAGAGGCCGCACGGGTTGGTGACCTGGGGGTGTCCCTGCCCGTCCATGCTGACGGCTACCACAGAGTGGATTGCTGGCTCCTGGGCCATGCGGGCATTGGCGAGGGCGCTGGATTCGGCGCACACATTGATGCGCTTGGCGCCAATGTGCAGTCCGAGATAGATGGCCCCCGACTCACCGCGCATGGCGGCCGCCACCCGGTGGTTCTCGCTGTGGTGGGCGGTGAGCAACAGGGCGCGCGCTGCCTCGTAAAGCTCCACGTCGGAGGCGTCGAGATCAAAGGAGATCACGTTTGCCTGCAAACCGTTTGTGTCCGGGCGACTGGCGTCCATGAGGGTTCCCACTTTCCGTTCCTTCTTACCGCTGTTCCTGCGTGCCTGTGTTCTGGCCTGGCTGTCTTCGTAACCGGACGTGTTCGTAACCGGCCGTGGTCGTAGCCGGCTGTGTGCTCTACCGGCCGATGAAGATGCCGTTCTTCTTCCGGGCGAGCAGGTAGAAGACGATGCTGAGCGCCGACAGGACGGCGACGTAAACGGGGAAGATCCAGGAGGCGTTCATGGACTGGAGCCAGACCAGGAGGTAGGAGGCCGTACCACCGAAGAGGGCGACGCCCAGGCCGTAGCCGAGCGCGGTGCCGGCGCCGCGGCAACCCTTCGGCATCAGGGAGCTGGTGACCACGTTGTACAGGGTCATGTTCAGGACCAGCACAACCGAGCCGCCGAGGAGGACGGCCGCGAAGCCGGCGATGCCGGGCTTGACGTACATCAGCATCAGGAACACGGACGGAATGGCCAGCGCACGGGTGATCAGGAACCACTTGGACATGGACTTGCCGTCAGCGACCTTGCTGATGATGAGGCTGCCGACAACCAGCACGACGCCGAGGATGGTGGTGAGCGCGAAGACGGCGGTTGCGTCCTCCTTGAAGCCGGTGCGGGCCGCCGTGGGAAGGCCGGTGTTCCAGGCGTAGTTGTAGGCCTGCGCCGCGCCGACGACGAAGGTGATGGCCAGGACGCTGAGCCAGTGCTTGCGCACTCCACCCCAGACGGTCTTGGCGGAGTTGTTCGCCAGTTCTTCCGGTTTCATGGTTTCCGGAAGCGTCCGGCGAAGGTAGACAACGACGAAGCCGAAGGCTGCGCCGACGATGAACGGCACACGCCATCCCCAGTCGGCCATGACGGCCCCACCGAGCATCAGGGACGAGAGGTAGCTGACCAGCGAGGCGAGCAGGATGCCTGCGTTGACGTAGAAGGAGATGATGCCGGCGACAAAGCCCTCGCGTCCCTCGGGGACGAGTTCGACGGCGTGGGCGGTGGACAGCGGAGCTTCGACACCGGTGGAGATGCCCTGAACGATGCGGCAGACCAGCAGGATGACGCCGGCCGCGGGGCCAATCTGGTCATAGGTCGGCGACACGGCAATGATCAGGGTGGTGATCGCCATCATCATGATGGACCAGAGCATTACCCGCCGTCGTCCGATCCTGTCGGCGAAGGTGCCGAGCAGGATGCCGCCCAGCGGACGGAACGCGAAGCCGACAGCAAAGACTGCCAGCGCGCTCAGCGTCGCGGCAACGGGGTCCTGCGACGGGAAGAACTTGGGTCCGATGAAGGCCGACAGCAGGCCGAAGACCATCCAGTCGTACCATTCCAGGGTGTTTCCAAGTCCAAGGCCGAGCAGTCCCCGGCGGACTTCCGGAGATAGCCGGGACTTGCGGCCGGTCTCCAGGTCAGTCTTGACGACAGTGTCAGTCATGATTCCTTTTTCCTTCCCCCGCACTTTCGGGGTGCGTGAGGGTACGGATTGCCGGCGGGCACCCCTGTTGGGGTCGCCGGCAATCGAAACTATCGTTTGGCTTGGTCCGCGGGGCGGGACCGGCTCACCACATGGGAGGCGAGTTAGCCCAGATAGCTACGCATGCCTCTTCGTAGCGCTTGAATGCAAACGGGCCATCCAGCTCGGCAACAAGGAACTGGTCCCTGGTGACCGGCCAACATCGTGCTCTGCGGATGGCTTGGCAGATGTCACGGCAGCTTTGCTTAAGGAAAGGAACGTGTTCGCGGGTCGGATGCACCTTCCGCCAGAAGGCTGTGCGCCCTAACCTGTTTGAAGCGTTCTTCCCAAAAGTGTTGCGGCTCACACAACTATATTGAAGATCTTCACAGAGTCAATGGTTTTCGGAGAAGTCCCGTCCGCCCGCAGCAGGCCGAGCCCGGGCCGGATTACAAAGCCCCACGTCAGGCGCAGATTCGGCCCGGAACCGCAAAAATATTCAGCAAAACCTTGATTCGCTAAAAGTTTTCACTATAGTTATGTGTGTTAGCTCACCAAGAGAGAGTCGGAGCATGACCAACGAAATCGTCACGGGACATTCCCCCGCCGGCACAAGCGTCCTTCTTGCCACCGTCGGCAACAAGGTCCGCAACATGCGCAAGGACAAAGGAATGACCCTTGCGAAGCTCTCGGAAGTCACTGGCCTCAGCCCGGCGATCGTCAGCCAGATCGAACGCGGCCTGGCCAATCCCTCTTTCACCACCTTGGCGCAGCTGGCACACGGCCTGGACATTCCGGTGGGGAAGTTCTTCCTCGGACAGGAGGAAACCAGGTCCCCCGTGGTCCGCAAGGCCGAGCGGCGGAACCTCAAGGGCGTCACCAAGAAGTCCGTGGGTGAAGCAGTCTATGAACTGCTCACCCCGGACCTCAACGGTGCGCTGGAGGCCCAATGGATCGTGAGTCCGCCAGGCCACGACACCAGCGCCACTCCTTTCCGGCACAGCGGCGAGGAATTCGGCATCGTGCTCTCCGGCCGGAAGGACATCTTCCTGGACGGCGAGAAGTACACCCTGGAAGAAGGCGATTCGATCACCTTCTCCTCGGATACGCCCCACTGGTACAAGAACAGCTACGAAGAGGTCTGCGTAGCAATCTGGGTTAACGCACCTCACGCGTGGTGATCCGCCGGCCCTAGCCGCCGTCACCTTTCTCCGGTCCGGACGCCTCTTCTATACCGCGGTGTCCGCCGGAACCCCTCCAACAGCCCGCACCACGGCCCCGCAACGGGCCGCGATGCGTCATACCCTCTGCCGGGTCGATTTCGCGGTCAGCGTTGCCGCGTTACTGCCGGGCACCGTCTTCTACGTCACCGTCTTCTACGTCACCGGCACCGTTCCAACGGCAACCGTTCCCACGGCACGCCTCTAACGGCACTTCGGCCGAAACAGTAAGGATCCCCCATGAACCCGTCCACAGCCATGTCGTCGCTGGAACTCAGCACCACCACGGCGGACCTCACCGCCCCCGTCATCTCCCGCTCCGACGTCCTCGTCGTCGGCGGTGGCCCCGCAGGTGTGGCCGCAGCCGTCACCGCGGCCCGCTCGGGCGCCTCTGTCACGCTGCTGGAACGCTACTCCTCCCTGGGCGGCCTCGCCTCCGGCGGCATGGTCCTGGTGCTCGATGACATGATCAACGGCCAGGAAATCACGGTCACCGGCATCGTCTCCGAGTACGTCGAGCGGCTGCAGAAACTGGGCCTGGCGATCGTCCCGCCGGCCGATGACCGCAAGACCTCCGAGGAACTGTGGAACAAGTGGGGCCGCTACGGCACCTTCGACTTCCACTCCCACACCACCCCCAAGCCGGTTTGCTACGCCGCAGCCTTCGACCCGGACGGCTGGAAGCGTGTCTCCAACGACCTCGTCCGCGAGGCCGGCGTCAACCTGCGCCTGCACTCCTGGTTCTCCCGCCCCATCGTGGACAACGGCGTCATGAAGGGCGTGATCTGCGAGACCAAGTCCGGCCCGCAGGCCTTCATGGCCGACATCGTCATCGACACCACCGGCGACATCGACGTCGCCTCCCGGGCCGGCGCCAGCTACGTCAAGGACAGCTACCTCACCACGCTCGTCTTCCGCCTGGGCAACGTCGACACCAACGCCGCGGAGGCCTTCGAACAGGCCAACCCGAAGGAAGCCCGCGCCATCAACCGCAAGATCAAGCGCCTCCTCGGCGGCGCCTGGGAACTGTGGTGGCTCAAGACCCCCATCGACGGCGTCGTCTGGTGCAACGCACCCCACATGACCGGGTTCGACGGCGTCGACCCGGCGGACATGACGGCCGCCGAGTTCGCCGCGCGGGACCGCATCACCGAGGCCGTGGACTACGTCCGCGCCAACCTGCCCGGCTTCGAGAACTGCTACATGCTCGACGTCGCGTCCCAGATGGGCGTGCGCCAGACCCGCCTGCTCGAAGGCGAGTACGTCATGACCAAGGAAGATGTCACCTCCCGCCGCCACTTCGCCGACACCGTGGCCCGCGGCCGCGACTACTACTACCCCTTCCGCTCGCTGCTGCCCAAGGAAGTGGACCAGCTGCTCGTCGCCGGCCGGCACTACTCCGCCACCCCCGAGGCCCAGAAGATGTCCCGCGAGATCCCGCCCTGCATGGCCATGGGCCAGGCAGTCGGCGTCGCCGCCGCGCTGGCGATCCAGAACGGCACCCTCGTCCGCGACGTCTCCGCCCTGGACATCCAGCAGGGCATGCGCCGGCACGGCGCGGACCCGGGCGACGTCCCGTCGTCGAACGCCACCCTTGACGTGGACGCGGTGGTGGGGGCATGAGCACCGTCATCGACGACCTGCTGTCAGGCACGACGGCGGCAACCGCCGCCGCTGAGGCCGGCACCCCGCTCCCGCTGGACGGAATCAAGATCGTGGACTTCACCCAGGTGTTCATGGGCCCGTCCTGCACCCAGCTGCTGGGCGACTACGGCGCGGACATCATCAAGGTGGAACGCCCCGGCGCCGGAGACATCTCCCGCAACTCGTTCCCGGACAAGGACGGCCAGGACAACCCGATCTTCCTGTCCATCAACCGGAACAAGCGCAGCATCTCCGTGGACACCCGCACCGATGAGGGCAAAGCCGTCCTCCGCCGGCTGCTCGCCGACGCGGACGTCGTGGTCAGCAACTTCCGCTCCGGCGTGATGGAGCGGATGGGCTTCGGCTACGAGGACCTCAAGGAGCAGAACCCGGGCATCATCTGGGCCTCCGGCACCGGCTTCGGCCCCGAGGGCCCCTACTCGCACAAGGGCGGCCAGGACGCGATCGCCCAGGCCTACTCCGGCGTCATGTGGCGGCGCGAGTCGGATGACATGAAGCCGGCCATCTACCCCACCACGCTGTGCGACTACATCACGGGCATGCACCTCATGCAGGGCATCCTGCTGGCACTGCGCACCCGCGAGTCCGCCGGCGTCGGGCAGAAGGTGGAGGTGACCATGTACGACTCCATGCTGCACCTGCAGATGCAGGAGGCCTGCATGCAGCTCAACCGCGGCTACGAGGTCAACTGGGGCGCCATGCCGCTCAGCGGCGTCTTTGAAACCACCGACGGCGCCGTCTGCATGGTGGGCGGCTTCACCCCGGACCCGCTGCTGCGCATTTCCGAGGCCCTGGGCCTGGACGAGGACCTCACGCTGCGGCCCGAGTTCGCCAACCTCGAACAGCAGTTCAAGCACAAGCCGGCACTGCAGGCGATCTTCCGCGAGCGCATGGCCACCAACACCACCGAATACTGGACCACCCGGCTCGAAGACCAGGGGCTGCTCAACGCCCCGGTCCACACCCTGGAACAGACCCTGGCCGATGCGCAGACACACGCCAACAACATGATCGTCGAGGCGGAACACCCCGGCGTCGGCACCGTGAAGATGCTCAACGCACCCATCCGGCTCTCCGCCACCCCGCCCACCATCCGCCGGGTGGCCCCGCGCCTCGGCGAACACAACGTCGAGGTGCTGTTGGAGAACGGGTTCGACGCCGAGACCATCGAGCGCCTGCAGCAGCTGGGGGTCCTTCGGTGACCGCCGTTTCAGAGGCCGGGACGACCGCCTCGGTTCCCACCGCCGTTGACCAGGTCACCCTGACCATCGAGAACCACGTCGCTACCGTGGTCATCGACCGCCAGCACGTGCTCAACGCCGTCGACGGCGGCGCGCAGGCCCGGCTCAACGAGATCTGGGACCAGCTCGAAGCCGATCCGGACGTCCGCGCCGTGGTCATCACCGGCGCCGGGACCCGGGCCTTCTGCGTCGGGGCGGACATGTCCGCCTCCGCCGTGGACAAGACCGGGCTCGAATACTGGGCCGGTCTGGACCCGAACGGGTTCGGCGGGCTCAGCCTGCGCACCACGCTGGACATCCCGGTGATCGCCCGGGTCAACGGTTATGCGCTCGGCGGCGGCATGGAGATCGTGCTCGGCGCGGACATCGTAATCGCCGCGGACACGGCCCGCTTCGGGCTGACGGAACCGCGCGTCGGGCGCCTGGCGCTCGACGGCGGCATCCACCAGCTGGTGCGCCGGATCCCCTACACCCAGGCAATGGGCATGCTCCTGACCGGGCGGAAGGCCGAGGCCACCGAGATGCAGTCCATGGGCCTGGTCAATGAGGTGGTCCCCGCGGACCAGCTCGACGCCGCGGTACAGCGCTGGCTGGACCAGATCCTCGCCTGCGCCCCCACCTCGGTCCGGGCGGTCAAGCAGATGGTCACGCAGACCGCGCACCTGACCGCCGCCGAGGCCCGCGGCCTCCGGCTCCCCGCCCTCATGGCGGCGCTGGACAGCGAAGACTCCGCCGAGGGCGTCCGCGCCTTCCAGGAGAAGCGCCCGCCGCACTGGCCGGGACGCTAGCCGTTCCACGGCCCGAAGATTCAGCCGCTCGAAGAACAACAAGAGCTTAGAAGGAGAAACCAATGCGGGAGTCACTGACACCCGGCGTGTGGGGCGTCGTCGCCACACCGTTCCAGGGCAGCGCCCTGGATGTCGACACGGACAGCCTGGCCGGGCTCGTGAGCTACTACGAGTCGATCGGCGCCACGGGGCTCACGGTCCTGGGCGTGTTCGGCGAGGCCGCGGCCCTGACGGCGGCCGAGCGCAGCCTGCTCCTGGAAGTGGTCATGGAGGAAACGCGCCTGCCCCTCGTGGTGGGAGTGACTTCCCTCTTCACCGGCACGGCCGTCGATGAAATCCGTTCCATCCAGGCCGCCACCGGGGACCGGCTGTCGGCCGTCATGGTCCAGGCCAACTCCGCCACCCCCGGGGTGGTCATCGCGCACCTGAACGCCATCCACCACTCCACCGGCGCCAACGTGGTGCTGCAGGACTACCCGCTGGCCAGCGGCGTCCACATCAGCACCGAGGCGCTCATTTCGGTGGTGCAGGCCTGCGGCTTCGTCACCGCGGTCAAGGCCGAGGCCCCGCCCACGTCCGTGGCGATCGGGCACCTCACCGCAGCCCTCGACGTCTCGGTCTTCGGCGGCCTCGGC
This sequence comes from Arthrobacter sp. 01T425, assembly GCF_056398725.1. Taxonomy (NCBI): domain Bacteria; kingdom Bacillati; phylum Actinomycetota; class Actinomycetes; order Micrococcales; family Micrococcaceae; genus Arthrobacter; species Arthrobacter sp. 01T425. Next base: position 154,547 of record NZ_JBFTPY010000008.1, read on the forward strand.
GGCCAGGGGCTGCTGGACGAGCTCATGGCCGGCGCCGCGGGGGCGATGACCGGTTTCTCCTACCCGGAAGCGCTCATCGCCTGCGTGCAGGCCTGGCAGAGAGACGGCTACGAGGCCGCCCGCGATGCCCTGCTGCCCTACCTGCCGCTGATCAACTTCGAGCAGCAGGCGAAAATCGCGCTGGCCATCCGCAAGGAATGCCTGCACCAGCGCGGACTCATCGCCGACGCCGGCGTCCGGGCACCGGCCGCGCCGTTCCCGGAGGTTCTCCGGACCGGGCTGCGCACGCACCTGGCCAAGGCCGCCGAGGCCCTCGGCCAGAACCCGGCCGCCGTGCTGACCACGGCGGGGAGGAACTGATGGATTTCGGAATCAGCGGAAAGACCGCCTTTGTGGCCGCCTCGACCGGCGGCCTGGGCCTCGCCATCGCCCGGGCCCTCGCCGCCGAAGGCGTCCGGGTGGCCATCACCGGCCGGCGCGAAGTCCGCGCCAAGGAGATCGTGGCCGAACTGACGGACGCCTACGGACCGGGCGCCGTCGCCATCGAAGCGGACCTCAGCACCGCCGAAGGCGTGGCCGCAGCCGTCGAACAGACAGTCGCGGAACTCGGGCCCATCGACATCCTGGTCCTCAACGGTCCCGGGCCGAAGCCCGGCGCGGCCGCCACGCTCGGCGCCGACGACATCGCCGCGGCGTTCGAACAACTCGTCAAACCGCACCACGCCCTGGTCTCGCACATCCTGCCGGGCATGCGGGAACGGCGCTGGGGCCGGATCCTGGCCGTCGGGTCGAGCGGCGTCGTGGCACCACTGCCGAACCTGGCTGTGTCCAACACCGGCCGCGCGGCGCTGGCCGGCTACCTCAAGACCCTCGCCGCCGAGGTGGCGCTGGACGCCGTCACGGTCAACATGCTCCTTCCCGGACGCATCGCCACGGACCGGGTTGCGGAACTGGACCAGGCCGCCGCCAAACGGCGCGGCACCACGCCCGAGGAAATCCAGCTCGAATCCCGCAAGACCATCCCTGCCCGCCGCTACGGCGAACCGGAGGAATTCGGCGCCGCCGCGGCGTTCCTCTGCAGCGCCCCGGCCTCCTACATCACCGGCGTGGCACTGCGCTGCGACGGCGGCCTGATCCGCGGGCTCTAGCCACAGGCGCTGAACACCCAGCACACACCCAGCTCCGACTCTCACGAAGGAACACCATGACTTCCACCGACACAGACACCTCAACCGCAACAGCCCGGGACCTCCTCACCGCCCGGCACCTGATCAACGGCGAATGGCTCGGCGGGGCGGACACCGAGCGGATGAACCCGGCCCGCCCGGGCGAGCTCGCCGCCCTCTCCCCCAGCGGCACCGCAGCCGACGTCGACGCCGCCATCACCGCCGCCGCCGCCGCGCAGCCGGCCTGGGCAGCCCTGCCCGCCCCGTCCCGCGGCGCCATCCTGATGGCCGCCGGCAACCTGCTCCTGGAGCGCCAGACCGCCATCGCCGAGGACCTCGTCCGTGAAGAGGGCAAGACCCTCGCCGAGGCCAAGGGCGAGGTCAAGCGCGCCTCCGACGTGCTGCGTTTCTTCGGTTCCCTCGGCTGGGCCGCCACCGGCGAGGTGCTGCCCAGCGGCCTGCCGGACACCACCATCACCACCCGCCGCGAGGCTCTCGGCGTCGTCGGGCTCATCACGCCGTGGAACTTCCCCATCGCCATCCCGGCCTGGAAGTCCGCCCCTGCATTGATCAGCGGCAACGCCGTGGTCATCAAGCCGGCCGAGCTCACCCCGCTCTCCGCCACGCACCTGGCCCGCGCCCTGCAGGACGCCGGGCTGCCCGCCGGCGTGTTCAACGTGGTCCACGGCAAGGGCCGCGTGGTGGGCGACGCCCTGGCCCGCGATCCCCGCATCGCCGGGTTGTCCTTCACCGGCTCCACCAACGTCGGGCTGGGGCTGCAGGAGATCCTCAACGCCCGCCGCGCCCGGGTCCAGCTGGAAATGGGCGGCAAGAACGGCGTGCTGGTCCTGGACGACGCCGATCCCCGCAAGGCCGCCCAGGTGGTGGCGGCCGGCGCGTTCGGCCTCACCGGCCAGGCCTGCACCGCCACGTCCCGCGTCTACGTCACGCCCGGCATCCGCGAGGAATTCCTGGCGGCCCTCACCGAGGAAGCCGCGCAGTACACGGCCGGCGACGGCCTCGAGGCCGCAAAGATGGGCGCCGTGGTGAGCAGCCAGCAGTTCGAACAGAACCAGGCCGCGGTGCGCACCGCCGTCGAACGCGGCGCCACGCTGCTGCACGGCGAGTACGACGGCGGCACGGACGCCGGGTTCCTCTTCCCGGCCGCCATCCTCACGGACCTGCCCTTCGACGATGCCGCCGTGACCGAAGAGATCTTCGGACCCGTCGTGGCCGTCCTCGAGGTCCCGGACTACGAGGCCGGGCTCGCCGCGATCAACGGCTCCCGCTACGGCCTGACCGCCGGGATCTGCACCGACTCCCTGGCGTTCTCCACGGACTTCGCCGCCCGCGCCCAGGCCGGCGTCATCAAGGTCAACCGTCCGACGGCGGGCCTGGACCTGAACGTGCCGTTCGGCGGAGTCAAGGACTCCTCCACCAACACGTTCCGCGAACAGGGGAAGTCCGCACTGGACTTCTTCACGTGGGGCAAGACCGTCTACACGGGTGTGTAGCCAGCCATGACGTACGTGATCGCCCAGCCCTGTGTGGATGTCAAGGACAAGGCCTGCATCGACGAATGCCCGGTGGACTGCATCTATGAGGGTGAACGCTCGCTCTACATCCACCCGTCCGAATGCGTGGACTGCGGCGCCTGCGATCCCGTCTGCCCGGTCGAGGCGATCTACTACTCGGACGATGTCCCGGACGAGTGGGACGACTACGTGCGCGCCAACGTGGAGTTCTTCGAGGAACTGGGGTCGCCGCAGGGCGCCTCAGCCCTCGGAAACCTGCACCGCGACCACCCGGTGGTGGCGCGTGCGCCTCTAGGCGCACGCGCCGTCGGCTGAGCCCGTGACGGAACTGGCTGATGACCGGGGACAACCGTTCCCTACCCCTCCCTTTTCTCCCGTTGGAACGCCCTCACTGCTTCGCTCACTGTTGGGTAGAAATGTTCGGGAGAGAAGCGGGCGCCCATGCCGTACTGCAACAATCTGTCTTTGACCGGGTCTTTGAGCTCGGCGAACACCAGGTCCACGCCGTGCCGGTCCAGCCATTCGTCAAGCTGCACCAACTCGTCCAGTGCAGTCGTGTCGATTCCCGTCACTGGTTCTGCCGCCAGCACCACGCGTTCTATGCCGTCCCCTGCCTGGTCCAGTTCGGTGCGCACGAAGGACCCCAACAAGGCGCCGTTGCCGAAGAACAGCGGTGCGTCGAAGCGCAGGATCAACAGGCCGGGGATGCGTTCCCCTTCCGGATGACGGCTCACGTCGTGGTACCCCGGAACCCCGGGCACGTCCACCAGTTCAGCACGGTAGGGGTCCCAGGCCTGCCGTAGGAAGTCCAGAATTGCCAAGCCGATGGCAACGGCGATGCCCGGGAGGACGCCCAGTATGGTCACCCCCAGGAAGGCCGCGAGCATCACCAACGATTCACTGCGGCTCATGCCGATGAGCCGTCGCACACCGGCCGGGTCGGCTATTGCGGCGGCTGCGGCGATGACAATGGCTGCAAGGGTTGTGGCCGGCAGGAACTCGGTGACGCCAGGCGCCACAAGCATGAAGCCGAGCACCAGGACGGCGCCTACGGCCCCCGTGAGCTGGGATTTCGCCCCGGACTCGACTGCCACCGGCGTGCGGGACGTGCTGGCCGACACCGGGAAGCCACCGAGCAGCCCGGTGGCAGCGTTCGCCGCGCCCAAGGCTGCCATTTCGTGGTTGCCGGATACCCTGCCGTCCTCTGCGGCCGCCAGGGATTGTGCCAGGGTACCGGTATCAACGAAGACGATGAGGGCGATCGCGGCGGCGGCGGGCAACAGTGTCAGGACGTCGGCCCAGCCAATTCCACCCAGGGCCGGTGCAGGGAGCCCTTGCGGGAGGGCACCAGTGACCTTCAAACGCTCTTGGAGTCCCAGCACGGCCACGGCGATGCAGGACACAACCACCGCAATGAGCACGCCCGGAACCTTCCATTTCAGCCGGCGGGGAACCCAGATGAGCGCCAGCGAGACCAAGCCGAGCAGTAGTGCCGTCAAATTGGTCTCGCCGGCAAGCACCTTCGGCACGGCGGCGATGAGTCTTTCCCAGGGTGTACCGCCTTCCACGGAGATCCCCAGGAGGGTGGGAAGCTGGGACACGGCCACCAGCAAGGCGATGCCGTTGAGATAGCCGAGCCGGATGGGCTTCGACAGCAGTCCAGTGACGATTCCCAACCTCAGCACTGAGCCGAGCAGCAAGATGCCGCCAATCAGTATGGCGAGGAGACCGGCCAGGGCCACGGATTTCTGCTCGTTATCCGCGGCCAAGGGAATCAAGGCTGCCACGATCATCGGAGCGAGCGCGGAATCCGGGCCCAGCACCAGCACACGCGATGGCCCGACTGCCGCGTAGACAAGCAGGGGAACTACCGTGGCGTACAGGCCGGTCACCGGTGGAAGGCCGGCGGCCTGGGCGTACGCCATGCCAGCTGGGACCAAGATCGCGAAGAGCGCGGCGCCCGCCACCAAGTCGTGTCGCAGCCACTCGATCCTGTAGCCACGCAGGGCCGGCGGGACCGCCCAGAATGCAGTCCTTCCGGATCGGCGCATCTTCTGATCATGTCCCATCACGCCGCTGCTCGCCATCCATCATCGGGCGACCCCAGCCTTGCGCAGATAACTGTGAGCTGCCGGTTTGACTCTGGTGAAAACTGACCCGGATGGGCCGCCAATCAGCTCGATCGCATGGCCGCGATTCACGGGCTAATCGGGCCGATCCGGGTGTCAGTCTTTTTTCAGTTTCTCGGCGAGCATCACGAGGATTCCGCTGGGACCTCGGAGGTAGGTGAGTTTGTAGACGTCACCGTAGGTCGCCACACCGCGTAGCGGACGGCATCCGTGCTTCGCAGCTACCTCAAGGGCCTCGTCGATGTCGTCAACCGAGAAGGCCACGCGGTGCATGCCGATGTCGTTGGGACGGGTTGGGTTCGACTCGATCGCTTTAGGGTGGATGTACTCGAAGAGCTCAAGTCGACCATGACCGTCCGGGGTCTGGAGCATCGCAATCTTGGCATGGTTGCCATCAAGTCCGACGGCAGTGTCGGTCCACTCGCCGCTGACGGTATCACGGCCGACGACGGTGAGACCGAGGTCGGTGAAAAAGGCGATTGTTGCTTCGAGGTCACGAACCGCAATACCGACGTTTTCAAGTTTGATGGCCATGCGTTGAAGCTACCAAGACGGACCGACTAGCTCCAGTGCCGGGCCGGATTATGGTCAGAGTGTCTTCGTAGTGAAGAGAGAATCGCCGTGGATTTCGTCAGGTTCTACTTGCCCGGTTTCGACAAATCCGAGTTTGGCCAGCACACGGCGTGACGCGGTGTTCCAGTCACGGACTGTAGCCCACAGGCGTCGGTAGCCCGACGCCTGCGCCCGCTGGAGGACGGTCCACGAGGCCTCGGTCGCAAACCCCTGGCGCCAGACTTCGCGGAGGAACTCGAACGCGAGTTCTGGCTCTCCAGCCCGTCCGTGCTCGTTGGGAATCAGCCCGCAGTAGCCGATGACCTGCCCCGAACTCTTTTGCTCTGCGGCCAGCAACCCAGGGAAGGGGTGTCGGCTATCACGACGGATCCGGTCCTCGATATCTTCCAGCGTGGGGTGACCATCGGGACTGATGCGACGATGCGGAGGGACGCGAGGATCGCGCTCGGTCCACAGCTCGCGCAGGACGGCGGCATCAGACACCCGCCATGGCCGCAGCAGCAGCCGATCCGTTTCGAAGACGACCTCGATCCGAGGTACTCGCGCGTGGTCCACAGCGATAATTATGGATGATCGAAGGCTTTGAGCCCGCTGCGCCGGTTGCCCGCGATCTCGGAATGTCGGTCGAATCCATACCCGTGACTTATGGCTCTGGTCGACTGATGTCTGCCTGAGGACCATCACAAGCATTAGGACTGTGCCTGGCTGGGGGCGTTTTCCTGCCCTGACTGCACTCCCGACCTGCAAGAAGGACCCTCATGCCGATGGTCTGGATCCGCGAAAAATCCCGCCGGTTCACGGCCGCAATCCTCGCCGTCGTGCTTACGGCCGCCCTCGGCGGCTGCGTCCCCGGGCCGAAACCGCCGGCGCCGGCGTCGCCCGATTCCGGCTACCGGTCCGTGCTCGAACAGTTCGGCAGGAGATTGCTCGACGAGGGCGCCCCGGCCGTCCTCATCCAGGTCCGCGTGGGCGGGGACGAGTGGTCCGCGGCCTACGGGGTCAGAAACCTGAACAGCCCGTCCCGGGCCGAGATAACGGACCCGGTGCACATCGGCGGGGTCACCAAGTCCATGGTGGCCGTCTGCGTGCTCAAACTGGCCGAGGAGGGCCGGCTGGAACTGGACGCGCCGGTCAGCACCTACCTGCCGGAGTTCAACAAGGTGATGCACCCGCCGGGACCGGTCACGGTCCGCCAGCTGCTGCAGCACCGCTCCGGCATGCCGTCGGTGGACGGGCCGTTGTTCGATCCGGCCACAGTGCGCGAAGCCCTGACCACCAAGGTGAGCCTGGCGGATCTGCTGGCCATGGCGGGGCGGATCTCCTGGCAGGCGAAGCTGGCCCAGGGATTTGAATACTCCAACTCGAATTACATTGCCCTGGCGCTGATCGTCGAGCGCCTCAGCGGCCGGCGGATCGGCGAGGTGATCAGCACCGACATCATCGAGCCGCTGGGCTTGAGTGAAACCTTGATGACGGCGGCCGGACCGGCGCCGTCGTCCATGATCCACGGCTACATCGCGCTGGACCGCAAACAACTGGACGTCACCTATCCGGCCGCCCAGATCGACAACGCCGCGGGCGGCATGGTGTCCTCCGTGGCGGACGTGAATACGTTCTACCGCGCGCTGCTGCAGAACAAGCTGCTCAAGCCGGCCACGATCACGCAAATGGAGAGCCCGCTCTACGCCAGGTACGGACTCGGCGTGGTCCGCTGGAACGATCTGTGCACCAACGACTTCTACTACGGCCATCCCGGCGACGTGCCCGGCTACGGCACCATCACCATGACCAGCGCGGACGGAACCCGGCAACTCACCATGGCCGTGGCCTACCCGCCGGAACCGCTCCCACGCGGGGACACCCACATTCTGCACCAAATGGAGTCCATCGCGGAGGACACCCTCAACGCCACGTGCATGACCGGGCCGACCGGGCCGCTCAACAATGCCGCAGGCAGTCCGGGCACTGCGACAATGGGCAGATGACAGCAATCATCCTCGTCTGGAACCCCGACGAATGGAACGATTGGACCTACCCGGCCGTGCTGGAGGAGGTCGCCGAAACCGGCCGGCACCTGGCCAGCTGGGACGTCGAGACGTCTCTCGACAGCGACGCCGGCAACGCGGCCGGCAACGCGGCCGGCAACGCGGTCGGCACGGACGCGTGGCTGGTGCTCCAGGGCCGCCACGGACGCGGCCTGATCGGCCACGGCATCATCGTCTCGGAACGGCCGGTTCCCCGCGTCCAGGCACCGGACTCCGCGAGCGCCGCCCAGACCGGCGTACCGCCCGGCGCACAGGCCGACGCGCAGGCCGACGCCCTGGCCCCGTCCCCGCTCTACGTCCAGGTGGACTTCGACGCCCTCCTGCCCGCCGGCGACCAGATCCCGACCGGGGTCCTCGCCGAGGCCGTGCCCGGCATCGACTGGGAAGCCCTTCATGGTCCCGCGCTGGCCGTCGACCCCGCCGTCGAGCCCCTGCTCCGCGGCCTCTGGGGTGAGTTTGGCCCGGTACCGGCGGACCCCACCCAGCCCGTGCCCGGCACCATCCCGGCGGCGGCGGTCACCCGGGTCGAAGTAAACAAGTACGAACACAGTCCGGACGCCCGACGGGTCTGCGTCGCCCACCACGGGACCAGCTGCGCCGCGTGCGGATTCTCGTTTGAAATCGCCTACGGCGAGATCGGCAAAGACTTCATCCCGGTCCACCACCTGGTCCCGGTGTCACAGCTGGGCAGCGGGTATGAACTGGACCCCATCACAGACCTCGTCCCGCTCTGCGCCAACTGCCACGCCATGGCGCACCACGGGGTACGGACCCCGCGCAGCGTCGCGGAGCTGCGCCGGATCATGGCAGCCGCCGGGTTCCTGACCGGACAGTCCGTGACCCCGGAGCAGCTCCAGGCCCAGCAGGACGCCCGGCGGATCCTGGAACAGCACTAACAGCCCTAACAGCCCTAACAGCAGGGGCAGCAGCAGCCGGCTCAGGCGGACCACACCTCGCGGAACTTGCCGCTCCGGTCCGGCCGGGGCGGCTCATCGCTAAAGCGGACGTCGACGCCGGCGGCGCCCTGGGCCGCGAAGAACGCACCCAGGCGCTCCCCCACCGCCGTCCGCACGGCCGTCGTCGCGGCATCCGGCCAGAGCTCGAGCCGCACGGTGAGCGAGCGCGGCCCGGTGCGGATCGCCTGGAACCGGCGGACGCCGGCGGTCTCCTCGATCACCGTGCCCAGCGCCAACGGCAGCACGGTGACCACTTTGCCGTCCAACCCTGTCCCGTCCGGCACTGCACCGTCCAACCCTGGACCGTCCAATCTTGTGCCGTCCAACGTTGCCTTGTCGGCGGCAGCGAAGCTCAGCACGCCGCCGCTGCGGCCCTCGACCCGCAGCGTGGGAAACGGGCTGCCGCAGGCGCACGGGCCGGCAGCCAGCTGCACCCGGTCGCCCAGGTTGTACCGGATGAGCGGCTGGACCCGGTTGGCCAGGTTGGTGACCAGCACCGTGTGGGAGAGTTCGCCGGGCGGGACGGGCCGGAAGGCGTCGTCCACCGGTTCCACGATGTTCCAGTCCGCGTTGACGTGCAGCAGCCCTTGCCGGCAGCGGCTGGTCAGGGCGAGCGCCTCCGAGGCAAGGTATCGTTCAGTGACCCGGCAGCCGAGGGCCGCCTCGATCTCGGCCGCTGCGTGGGCTGCCAGGCTCTCTCCGGATGCGACCGCCAGGAGCGGATGAATCCGTAGCCGTCCCGCTTTCTGTTCGGCGGCCAGTTGCACCATGGCGCTCGGATACCCGTAAAGCACTGTCGGCTGGAAGTCGTTGAGGTCCGCCACGAGGTCCGGGAGCGGCCGGAGCACGGAGAATACGCGCACCCGGCGGGCGATGCGGGGGCTGCGCCGCCGCGCGGATTCGGTCAGCACGACGCCGGCAAAGTGGTCCCCGTCCGCGATCAGCGCCGCGGCCCGCAGTCCCCGGTGCAGGAAAGCCCGCGCCTCCTTGGCCGCCATCAGGATCCGACGTTCGCGGATCGGGCCCAGGAGACTGGCCACCAGCTGCGAGGTCCGGTCATGGACCAGGACCGCGGGTTCACCGGTGGACCCCGACGTCGTCACCACGAGGTACTGTCCGCGGTAGAGGCCGCCGATCCGCGACGGGTCATCGAGCAGGTCTTGCTTCAGCCCGGCGAGCGTGATGTGGGGATCGGTCACCCAGTCATCGAAGTTCTCCATGAGCTCGCGCTTGCCCACCGGAGGCAGCTCCCCTAAATACCTGCCCAAATCCTTGGCCCGGTCCGTGGCTGAGTCCGGGACCACGTCCGGGACGTCCCGGTACAGCCCGCGGAAGAAGGGCGAAGAGGACCGTGCGCACTCAACCAGCGCAGCGAGCCGGTTGCGCTGCCGGCGGTCGATCTCATCCTGGCTTGCCCGACCGGCCCGCCAGATGTCCCACGCGATTCCGGCCGTCCGTGTCATCCCGAGAGGAGAGCCGAGCATCACCCATCACCCCTTTCACGGGCAGGCACTCATGGCCTCCGCCGTTCCCCGCTCACTCAGGCAGGCACGCTCGTCCGCCCTTCCACGCCCGCACCCTCTCCCACGCTGGCACGGCGGCGAAGGCTCCCAACAGGGGCTTTAGGCACCGGCGGGACCTGGGCATATGCCCGGACACCGTCGAATTGCTGGACTTCCCGGCCGGAAGCACCACAGACTGTGTACAACAGCTGGCTGGGCGGCGTGGGAATTCCTGCCTCCAGGCCGGCCGGGGACTACCAGCAGCATCGTTTGGGGCTTTGCTTAATTTCTTTTCCACCGCCGTGAAAGGACCTGGTTATGCCGGACTTGTCATTTTTGTATCCGCTCATTTCGATCATCCTGGGGGCGGTCGCCGTCGTCGGCGTCATCTGGGTGGCGACAAAACTGATGTGGAAAGTGGCGGAACCGAACGAGGCCCTCATCATCTCCGGGTTGACGCGCGGCACGCTGGAAACCCGTGAGGGGATGGACTTTAAGATCGTCACCGGCAAGGGGGCCCTCGTGCTGCCGGGCCTGCAGACGGTGCGGCCGCTGTCCCTGACGCTGAACGAAACCGAACTCAAGGTCTCCTGCGTCACCTCCCAGGGCATCCAGGTGATTGTCGACGGCGTGGTCATCTACAAGATCGGCGATGCCCCGCCGTTCATTGCCAACGCCGCGCGCCGGTTCCTGGGCCAGCAGCCCAAGATGGAAAGCCAGGTGTACAACGTCTTCGAAGGCCACCTGCGTTCGATCATCGGCAGCATGACGGTCGAGGAAATCATCCGCGAGCGCGACAAGCTGGCCTCCCAGGTCCGCAGCGCCAGCGGCGTGGAAATGGAGAAGCTGGGCCTCGTCGTCGACTCGCTGCAGATCAAGGACCTCCAGGACCCCACGGGCTACATCCAGAACATCGCCAAGCCGCACATTGCCATGGTCAAAATGGAGGCCCGCATCGCGGAGGCCACCCGGAACCGCGAGGCGGCGGAAAAGGAAGCGGAGGCCGAGGCCTTGATTGCCGATGCCCGGAGCTTGTCCGCCATCCGGCAGTCCGAGGCGCAGGCCAATGCCGAGCGCGCCAAGGCGAACGCGGCCCAGGCCGGGCCACTGGCCGACGCCACGGCGCGCCAGCAGGTGGTGGTCCAGGAAACCGAGGTGGCCAAGCTCGAGGCCGACCGGGAGGAACAAAAACTGCAGACCACCGTCCGCAAGCCCGCCGATGCGAGGGCCTACGCCAAGCGCACCGACGCGGAAGGCCAGAAATCCGCGGACATCAGCGCTGCCGAGGCGCTGGCCCGGCGCACCGAGCTGGAGGCCCAGGCCAACGCCCGGCGGACCGAGGTGCAGGCGCAGGCGAACGCGACGGCGGCAGCAGCAGCGGCCGGGGCCACCAAGGTCACCGGCGAGGCCGAGGCCGCCGCCACGAAGGCCCGCGGCGATGCCGCCGCCTCCGCCATCAAAGCCAAAGCACTGGCAGAGGCAGATGGCATCAAGGCCCGCGCCGAAGCATTGGGCACCAACCAGGACGCCGTCATCTCCCAGCAGCTCGCCGAGAACATGCCGGCGATCGTGGCGGCGGCGGCCGAGCCGTTCGCGCACGTCGGCCAGATGACCGTTCTCAACGGCGGCGAAGGGGTCAACCGGATGATCGGCGGGATTTTGGCACAGGTGGGCGACTACCTCCCGGCGCTCTCCACGGCCCTCAAAAACACCCGGGATGGCGGCAAACGGCCGGCGAAGGCGCCTGAGGCGTAGGGGCGGGAATGCGCGCGGGGAACCGGAGGATCTGATGTACTGGGATTCTGATGTACTGGGGTTCTGATGCATAAGGATGTTGACCGGAGCCTGACCGGAAAGATCGGCCGCGTCACCGGACGGATCGGCCCGGGCACCATCGGCGAGGTCATGCTGCCGGTCCGCGGCGGAACCAGTGCGTTCCACGCGCACCCCTTCGATAAGACCAGCGTTTTCGCCGTGGGCGAGCAGGTCCTGGTCATCTATTTTGAACCGCCGCAGACGGTGTTTGTGGACGAACTTCCGGATGTCCTCAAGGCCGATTGACCCTCTGGACGGTAGGAGGCGACGGGCGTATTCTGAAGTTCCGTAGCCTCTGGAGGTATTTCTGATGGAAGGCAACAAGCGTGCGCGTTGCGGTCCGGTTTCCGGCATCCGTGCCCGCTTCCCGGTCGGCAACTGGCCCGACCCGCTGTAGCTCGACTTTCGTCATGCCATCCGGCACCGCTGCTTCGTAGGGTTTGCGCCGTGGACGCATGGCCGCGATGAACTGCGCCCACGAGAGGGTGCCTGACTAGTTCCCGGCAACCGTCCGCCTATCCGCGCGCCCTGTGGCGTTCCCTCCTGAGTTCGCCCACCTGTTAACCCACTCTTCCCCTCCCGGCCACGCCTGCTCCCCCGCGCCGCAAACCGCCGCCCGCACCGTGGAGGGGTGAGGATCGCAATCGTCGCCGAATCATTCCTGCCACTCATGAACGGGGTCACCCACTCCATCCTGCGCGTGCTGGAGCATCTGCACGAGCGCGGGGACGAGGTGCTGGTGATCGCGCCGTCCACGCAGGACACGGATGTACCGGACGAGGTCTATGGCGCCCACGTCCTCCGGCTCCCCTCGGTCCCGCTGGCCGGCTACGCGAATCTGCGGGTGGCCATGGGCGGTGTGTATCGGGTCAAGCGAATCCTTGCCGACTACGCGCCCGACGTCGTGCACCTCGCGTCCCCGTTCGTGCTCGGCTGGCGGGCAGCGCAGGCCGCCCACCAGCTCGGCATCCCCACGGTCGCCATCTACCAGACCGAGGTGCCCGGCTATGCGCGCCGCTACGGCGTCCCCTTCCTGGAGAACTGGGCCTGGAACCGGGTGGACCAGATCCATCTGCTGGCCTCGCGCACCCTGGTCCCTTCCACGTTCGCGCTCAACCAGCTCCGCGGCCGCGGCATTCCGCGCGTGGACATGTGGCGGCGCGGCGTGGACACGCAGCGGTTCAACCCCGGGAAGCGCGACGCCGGCTGGCGGGCTGCCGTGGCGCCCGGCGGCGAGCGCCTCATCGGCTACGTGGGCCGGCTGGCGGCCGAGAAGCAGGTGGAGGATCTGGCGGTGCTGGCGGATGTTCCCGGGACCCGGCTGGTGATCATCGGCGACGGGCCCCAGCGGCCCGCCCTGGAAGCTGCCCTGCCGCAGGCGGTATTCACCGGTTTCCTCGGCGGCGACCACCTCGCCCGGGCCGTGGCCTCCTTTGATCTCTTCGTCCATCCCGGCGAGTTCGAGACATTTTGCCAGACCATCCAGGAGGCCATGGCGTCCGGGGTGCCGGTGGTGGCCACGGGCCGCGGCGGCCCGCTGGACCTCGTGGAGAACTCGCGGACCGGCTGGCTGTACGAGCCCGGCGACCTCGCCGGGTTCCGTGCCCGGGTGATGGACCTGATGGGCGACGACGCCAAGCGCCGAGCGTTCGCCGCGGCCGCGCACGCCTCGGTCCAGGGCCGGACGTGGTCCGTGCTCGGCGCCGAACTCGTTGGCCACTACAAGGCCGTGATTCGAGAGTCCCAAGTGGGCCGCTCCCCCCACGTTGCCCTGTCACTTAGGGCTGCCAAACCGGGGTTTTAAGCACCCTAGGTGATAGCGCAACTGGGCGGTAAGTCCTCCGCCGCGGGCACGGATTCGGCCCCGCCCACGTGTTGACACCCTCTTGACACCCAAGGGAGGCTTCCGGCGCCTATGATTTCCCGATGGGAGGGTTCTAAATGTCTCGTTGGTGGTCTCAGGTTCGCACGGCGGTAGCCGGGTGACGGCGTCGTCGTACCCGGAGGAGGAAGCCCCCGGCACAGTCCCCAAGACAGTCCCAACGACAGTCCCAACGACAGTCCCAACGACAGTCCCCCAGGAAGTATCCGCCGCGGTCCCGGGCTACGGGGACCTGGTGGAATCCAGCCCCGACGCCCTGCTGGTGGTGGCCGAGGACGGGACCATCAGGATGGTCAACACCGCCGCGGAGCGCATGTTCGGGTACGTTCGCGAGGAACTCGTGGGCTCGGACCACCGCATGCTCCTGGCCGAGGGGTTCCGGAACGGCCTCGAGCGGCTGTTCTTCAACCTCCGCCGCGGCGCCCACCCCGACGCCGCTGCCGCTGCCGCCGAAACTGACACTGACACTGCCCCCGTGGAGGCTTACGGGGTGCGGCGGGACGGTACGGAGTTCCAGGCCGAGGTGGCCGGATCTATTTTCTTCACCGGTACAGGCGCCCGGGACGGGACGGGTAAAGGGACCGCGAGCATGATCGCCGCGGTCCGGGACACCTCGCACCGGCCGGAGAACGATGACAGCCTCCGCGAGGCCATGTCGCTGCTGAGCGCGACGCTCGAATCCACCGCCGACGGCATCCTGGTGGTCAGCAGCGACGGCGAGATCGCCGGTGTCAACAATCAGTTCGTCACCATGTGGGGCATCCCTCGGGAGATGCTGGCCACCGGGGAGGACGAGGCGGTCATGGCCTTCGTCCTGGACCAGTTGCAGGATCCGGCCCAGTTCGTCGAGAAGGTCGAGGCCCTCTACGCCGAACCCGCGGCGGAAAGCCACGACATCCTGGAATTCCGCGACGGCCGGACTTTTGAACGCTATTCCCGCCCGCAGAAAGTCGCGGACCAGGTGGTCGGACGCGTGTGGAGCTTCCGGGATGTGACCGCGGCCAAGGTGGCCCAGGACCGGATCACCCGGGCCATGGCCGACCTCGCCGCACAGTCCGCGCAGCTGACGGCGCTGGCGTTCCGGGACGGATTGACCGGACTGTCCAACCGCCAACTGTTCAACGACCGCCTCGCAAGCGCCCTGGCGGACCAGCACGGCGGCGCCGTCGACGTCCTGCTCCTGGACCTGGACGACTTCAAGGAAGTCAACGACATCCTGGGCCACCACGCCGGGGACCAGATGCTCATTGAGGTCGGCCGGCGCCTGCGCGCGTGCGTGCGCCCGAGCGACATCGTGGCCCGGCTGGGCGGCGACGAGTTCGTGGTGCTCCTACTCGACTCGCTGGAGCCCGAGGCGGTCGCCGCCCGGATCGTCGACTCGCTGCGCGTCCCGGTGTGGATCGACGGCACCATGCTGCGGCCCAGCCTCAGCCTGGGGCTCGCCTCGATCGGCGAGGCCGCCGTGGACGCCTCCGAGCTCCTGCGCCGTGCCGACGTCGCGATGTACGCCGCGAAGACTGCCGGGAAGAACCGGTACATGCGCTTCAAGCCGGAGATGATGAAGGCCCTCGTGGACCGCAACGACCTCGAGGCCGGCCTGCGGCGCGCCGTGGACAGCGGACAGATCGCCGTCCACTACCAGCCGATCGTCTCCGCCGGCAGCGGGACCGTGACTAAGGTCGAGGCCCTGGCCCGCTGGGTGCGCGACGGCGCGCTCGTTCCGCCCAAGCAATTCATTCCGGCGGCGGAACGCAGCGGCCTCATTGTCGAGATCGGCACCGAGGTGCTGCTACGCGGCTGCACGGAGCTCAAGCCCTGGCTGGACGAGGACTCCACCCGGTCCCTGGCCGTGAACGTCTCCGGTGTCCAGCTGCAGCACGGGGACTTCGCCGAGCTGGTCATGGCCGTGACGGAATCCTGTGGCGTGGACCCGCGCCAGCTGATCCTGGAGGTCACGGAGAGCGTCTTCTTCGAAGACGACTGCCACGTCATCCAGCAGCTCATGACCCTGCGTGCGGCCGGTGCCCAAGTGGCGCTGGACGACTTCGGCACCGGCTTCTCCTCCCTGGGACGCCTGCAGGGCCTGCCCGTGGACACGCTGAAGATCGACCAGTCGTTTGTGTCCATGATCAACACCGGCACCGAGCAGTTGCCCATCCTGAACGCCATGATTGGGATGGCCCACGGACTGGGGCTGACCGTCACCGCGGAGGGCGTGGAAACGGCCGCCCAGGCCCGCTACCTGATGAGTCTGCACTGCGATTCGCTGCAGGGTTTCCTGTTTTCAGGCCCCCAGCCGGAGGCCACGCTCCAGCCCGCGCTGGACCGGGCGGCTCTGGCCATCGCCGCGCTGCGGGGCGATCGGGTGCCCGGCAACCGGTGACCCGCAAAGTTCCGTGGCCGATGTGCTGGACACGGGGCCGAAGGACCCTATGATTCAGTGAAACGCATTGCTCCGGGCCCTCGGCCGGGAACATCATCGCTCTATGAACTTCCGTCGCTTGGGGGCCGGTATCGTCGTGGGAACTGGATTTGGTGAAGACCTGCTGGAGCAGGGTCCTGATGCGTTCCTGCTGCTGACCGCGGACGGGACCATCGCCTTCATGAATTCGGCCGCGGAACGGCTGTTCGGCTACCCCCGCGAGGAACTCCTCGGCGTTCAGCACACCATCCTGCTCTCGGAGGAAGCCCACAGCGGCTTCCTGCGGGTCTTCGGCCGGCTGGGACGCAAAAGCCCGGCCGGAAGCCGCCCGTTCGCGGCCGCCGGACTGCACCGCGACGGTTCGGACCTCGCCCTGGAGATCACGTGCTCGCTGGTGAGCGTCGACGGCGGCACGGCCATGGCGGTAGCCGTCCGCGACGCCGAGCACCGCAACGACCCCGATTCCGGCCGCCGGCTGGCCCTCTCCCTCGTGGACGCCACGCTGGAATCGACGTCGGACGGTATCGTCGTGCTCTCCAGCGAAGGCCAAATCACCGGGATCAACGACCAGTTTCTGTTGCTGTGGGGCATGCCGCCGGAACTGATCGCGGCCGAGGACCCCGATGCGCTGGTGCGGTTCATCGCGGACCAGCTGGTGGATTCCGACTCCTTCCTGCAAAAGGTTGCAGCGCTCTACGCGGACAACCTGATGCAGAGCCATGACATCCTCGAGTTCGCCGACGGCCGCACCGTGGAGCTGTACTCGCGCCCGCAGAAGGTGGCGGACGCGATCGTGGGACGGATCTGGAACTTCCGGGACATCACCTCACGCCGGCGCGCCCAGGACCAGGCCCGCCGCGCCATGGACGAACTGGCCGAGCAGGCGGGCAAGCTCAAGGAACTCGCGTTTCAGGACCCGCTCACCGGGCTGGCCAACCGGATGCTCTTCAACGAACGGGCCGCCGCGGCACTGCTGACCCCGGAACCGGTACACGTGCTGCTCCTGGACCTGGACGACTTCAAGGAAGTCAACGACGTCCTGGGCCATCATGCCGGCGACGAGATGCTGGTCGAGATTTCCCGCCGGCTCCAGAACTGTGTGGGTCCGCACGGCACCGTCGCCCGGCTGGGCGGGGACGAGTTCGTGGTCCTGCTGGTCGGCTGCCGGGACGCCGACACCGTGGCCCAGCGCGTGGTCAGCACCCTGAACGCCCCCGTCTCCATCGAGGGAACGCTGATGCGGCCGGGCCTGAGCCTGGGCGTGGCATCGCGCGACGCCGGCACCGAGACGTCGTCGGAGCTGCTCCGGCAGGCAGACCTGGCCATGTACGCAGCCAAAGAGGCCGGGAAGAACTGCTATGTGCACTTCCGGCCCGAGATGCTGGCCGCGCTGCTGGAGCGCACCCAGCTCACGGCCGGGCTGCGGCGGGCGGTGGAACTGGGGCAGATCACCGTGCACTACCAGCCCGTCATCTCCAGTGACAGGCTCGAGGTGGTGCAGTTCGAGGCCCTGGCCCGCTGGGAGTGGGACGGCGAGCTGATTCCGCCGGACGAGTTCATCGAGACCGCCGAACGCAGCGGCCTGATCCGGGAAATCGGGGCCGAGGTGCTCAGGCGCAGCTGCACCGAGCTCGCCCCGTGGCTCGGGGAGGACCCGTTCCGGAGCGTGGCCGTCAACGTCTCCGGCGTGCAGCTGCAGCACCGGGACTTCGCCGAGCGCGTCCTGGACATTGCGGCGTGGAGCGGCGTGGACCCGCGCCAGCTGGTCCTGGAGGTGACCGAGAGCGTGTTCTTCGACGCCCATTCCCACGTGATCGGCCAGCTCGAGACCCTTCGCGAGGCCGGCATCCGGGTGGCCCTGGACGACTTCGGGACCGGCTATTCCTCGCTGGGCCGCCTGCAGGACCTGCCGGTGGATGTGGTGAAGATCGACAAGTCCTTCGTGTCCATGCTGCAGACCGGCGTCGAAAAGCTGCCCATCCTCACCTCCATGATCCACATGGCCCGGAGCCTGGGGCTGAAGGTCACGGCCGAGGGCATCGAGACACCGGCCCAGGCACGCTATCTCATGGACCACGGCTGCGATGCCCTGCAGGGCTTCCTCTTCTCCCGCCCGGAACCCGGGGCGGCCAGGCACCGCGCGGTCCGGAACTCCGCGGCGGCCATCGCCGACCTCGAGGGCGTGCCGCTGCCCGGGTAGCAGGGGCCGTTCGACACATTTGATTGCGGCATGATGGCCATCCCGTCCGGGGAGCCCGCACCGCATATGATTCAGTCAGCGCAGTGCGCCTGCTCTCCGCAAGGTGCCCGCTATCCGTATTCATCGCCGGGGGGCTGTTAGACATCGTGGAAGCTGGTTTCGCACAACAACTGCTGGAGTACAGCCCGGACGCACTTTTGCTGGTCGCCGAGGACGGAGCCATTTCCTTCCTCAATGCGGCCGCGGAACGGCTCTTCGGCTACCCCCGGGCGCAGCTGCTCGGCGCGGACCACAGCATGCTCCTGGCCGAGGCCTCGCGGGAGGAATTCCACGGCGTCCTGGCCGGGCTGGCCAAGGCCGCACGCCCCGGCTCCCCGTTCGCCGGCTCGGGCCGCCGCGCCGACGGCACGGAACTCCCCGTTGAAATCACCTGCTCGCTGGTCCCCGCCGCGGCCGGAGCGGCCGACGCCGGAACGTCCGTTGCCCTCTCCATCCGCGGCGCCGCAGGGCGGAACCCGGGCGCCGGCAGCGCCGGGCGCACCCTCAGCGGCGACTTTGCCCGCCGTCGTACTTCCGGTGCAGCGGGAGCTTCTCTTTCCGGAGGTCCAGCGGCTGCCGCTCCTGCGGCGTTTGCCGAGCACGACGACGAACTCAAGGCGGGCTCGCTCCGCGACCCCTTGACGGCGCTGCCCAACGGCCCCCTCTTCAACGAGCGGCTCGCCGCGGCCCTGCGCCGGCCGGATCCGGTGGACATCCTGCTGCTGAACCTCGATGACTTCAAGCACCTCAATGACGTGCTGGGACGCTCCGCGGCCGATGAACTGCTGGTGGAGGTGGCATCCAGGCTGCGCAACTGCGTCCGCCCGCATGACACGGTGGCCCGGCTCGGCGGCGACGAGTTCGCGGTGCTGCTTACCGAATGCCTCAACGCGGACGCGGTGGCCAAGCGGATCGCCGAGTCCCTCTACGCCCCCCTGCGCGTGGGCGGCTCCATGGTCCGGCCCGGCGTCAGCATGGGCCTGGCGTCGAAGTCGGGGCAGACGCTGGACGGCGCGGAACTGCTGCGGCAAGCCGACGCCGCCATGACCGCCGCGAAGGCTGCCGGGAAGAACACCTGGATGCGGTTCCGGCCGGAGATGCTGAACACCGCGGCCCACAAGGCCGACGGCGATTCCGGGCTGCGGCGCGCCGTCGAACTGGGCCAGATCTCGGTGCACTACCAGCCCGTGGTCTCGCCCGGCATCGGTTCGGTGGTGCAGTTCGAGGCGTTCGCGCGGTGGGAACGGCACGGGCGGCTGGTGCCGCCGAACCAGTTCCTGCCCGTCGCGGAGCAGAGCGGGCTGATCCGCGAGATCGGCGACGAGGTCCTGCGCCGCGCCTGCGCCGAGATCCGGCCGTGGCTGGCCGGCGATCCTGCCTACAGCGTCGCCGTGAACGTCTCGGGCCTGCAGTTCCAGCACCGGGACTTCGCCGCGGACGTGCTGGCGATTGCCGCGTCCACGGGCGTAGACCCGCGCCAGCTCACCCTTGAGCTGACGGAGAGCGTGTTCTTCGACGCCTCCTCGGACGTGCTGGGCCAGCTGCGGCAGCTGCGCGGCGCCGGCGTCCGGATTGCCATGGACGACTTCGGCACCGGGTATTCCACGCTCGGCCGGCTCCAGGAACTGCCCCTGGACAAGGTCAAGATCGACCGCTCCTTCGTGGCCATGATCAAGACCGGCCAGGAACAGCTCCCGTTCTTCGCCACCATGATCAGCGCAGCGCATGCCCTCGGCCTGAAAGTTACGGCGGAAGGCATCGAGACGCCCGCGCAGGCCAAATACCTGATGGACCGCGGCTGCGACTCCCTGCAGGGCTACCTGTTCGCCAAGCCGGCCCCCGCCAGCCACCTGGCCGGGACCATGGAGAGTGCCCTGAACGCCTTGGACAAGGTCGACGCCGCGCAGTAGGCGGGCGGGCTGGCTGACGTTAGGCCGGCCGCTGGCCGTCCGGGCGGAGCGCGTTGACGCCGCCACACTCTGCCATTGGACGCAAACGGCCGCTAAGCATCATGGCTTAGCGGCCGTTCGTGGCACTTCGTTGGATGGTCCGGGCCGGCCCCAGAAGTTAGAGTCCCGGCAGGCTCCCTGCCCTAGCGCTTTTCGCAGGCGATGCCGTCGTTGTCACGGTCGAGATCGTACTGGCGGAAACCGCCGTCGTTGAGGCTGTAAAGGGTGTTGTCGACGCGGAACGTGGTGACCGGCTTTCCGCTGGTCTTGTCGCGGGCGCCCTTCTTGCCGACGCCGTGCGGATAGACCTTGTTCAGCTCCGTGCAGTTCTTGTACGACTTCGGCGCGGGCGCGGCGGATGCCGGCACGGCCGTAGCGCTCAGGACGACGGCGGATGCCGCCAGGGACGCGATAAGCAATTTCTTCAGGCGCACGTTTAAGAGCACTCCCCCAGGTAGAAGCCCTCGGCCGCGGTTCGGCGAGGGGCAGGAAAATGCTAACCCACGAATTCGGCGTTTCCGGTCAGGCTCAGGCGCCGTGATCCGAGCCCTGGTCCAGCTTGTCGAGGTCCGGGGCCACCATCGCCTCGCTGCGCTGCCACAGCGCCTTGGCCAGACCCGCGTCGTACGCCTGCCTGTTGGCCTTGGAGAGCGTCCGCTTGGCGTAGTAAGCGCCGGAGATCCAGTCGTGGCCAGGGGTGGCGTTGGCGAGCCACACAAGGGTGTCCGCGCCCTGGTCAGGGGTCAGCATGAAGCGCTTGAGGAAGGACTTGTAGGCCAGGCGCATGGGGCTCGTGGAGTCGGCCGCAAAGTTGGTGGCCACGCCGCCGGGGTGGAACGCCGCCGTCGAGATCCCCTCGGTGTTGTAGCGGTTGTGGAGTTCGGCGGTGAAGAGGATGTTGGCGAGTTTGGCGTTGCCGTAGGCGCGGTTGGTGGAGTAGCTCTTGGCCGCGTCGAGGTCGTCGATGTCGAACTTGGCGAAGAGCGAATTCGCGACGCTTGAGGTGTTGATGACGGTGGCCTGGCTGGCGGTCAGCACCTCGATCAGCTCGGTGGTGAGCAGGAACGGGGCCAGGTGGTTGACCTGGAAGGTTCTCTCGTGGCCGTCCACGGTGAGCTCACGGGGCCCCATGATGCCGCCGGCGTTGTTCGCCAGGACGTCGATCCGCGGGTACTTTTCCTTGAGCTGCGTGGCCAGGGTCCGTACCTGGGCAAGGTCGGCGAAGTCGCTGACAAAGAAATCGGCGCCGATTTCGTTTGCGATCGCTTCGGTCTTTTGCGCGGAACGCCCGACGACGACCACACGTTCCCCCTGCCGGGCGAAGGTCCGCGCGGCGGACGCGCCGATGCCGTCGCTGGCTCCGGTGATGACGATAGTGCGCTCGGGCATTGAGGTGTCCTTAGAACGAAGCGATGGGCTGGTTTTTTGGAATCCAGCCCCGTCGAATTCTAACGAGTGCAACTGAGAGTTCGTTCCGCCGGAGCCGGGAGCTTTCCGAGACTCTGCTGGGAATCCCCCGCGGCGCCTAGATGCGCAGCGGCGACCGGAAACTCAGGGCCGTGCTGGCGTTCTGCAACTTGAGGCTGATGGCCAGCATTTCTTCGGTGGTCCGGAGCAGGGAGTAGTGGCTGTAGTTGCCCTGGATAACGGTGCCCGGGACC
The DNA here is from genome assembly GCF_056398725.1 of Arthrobacter sp. 01T425. Taxonomy (NCBI): domain Bacteria; kingdom Bacillati; phylum Actinomycetota; class Actinomycetes; order Micrococcales; family Micrococcaceae; genus Arthrobacter; species Arthrobacter sp. 01T425. The sequence goes on from NZ_JBFTPY010000008.1 coordinate 176,421, forward strand.
ACGGATGGTGCCACCACGAAATTGGGTACCGGAGTATCTTCGTCAAAAAGCACGAATATCGCCGTGCGTCCCGCCCGGTAGCTTTGGCTGTTTAGGATGACCGGCAGCCATTGCGAGAGCCAGGTGTCGCCCGTCGCGACGCTGCAGTCATGCATGTCATTGCAAACATTCGGCACCACCACGGAGAAATTCGGCAGAGTGTTGTTGGCGAGGTCGCCCGCCAGCTGCCCGGCGCTCACCGTGCCCAGGGGCACATTGTTGACCGCGCATGCCGCCCTGTCCCCCGTCCCTTGGTAGTAGATTTCGGGGTTGTGCCGCTCGGCATACAGGCCGGACGCGCTCAGTCGGCAATTCGACGGCATGTCCTCCATATAGCTCTTGTAGGACTGGCCGGACGTGCGCACCTGCCGGAAGATATTGTCGGCCGTAATAGGCGGCAGGCCGCTCGGGCTCGAATCGGACGTGACGCCCTGCGTGCTGCCGGAGGTCATGGCCAGATAGCTCGGCAACGAGGGCAAACCCAGGCCGGCGTCAGCCCAGGTGGAAACCGAGGCGCACTGGTTCGCCTTCGTGCTCATGTACGGCGCGCTGGCGTTCCCGATGACCTGTGAATAGGTCTTGTTCTCAAAAAGCACCCACATGACGTGGTCGTACTTTGCCGGAGGGACGGTCGCCGTGCCACACGGGTTGTCGCCGGGGGGCGGAGGCGGCGGCGGGGGCGGCGGAGGAGGTGGCGGCGGCGTCGCGTTCGTGGTGACGGTCAATCGGGGCCGTTGCGTGGTGACGGAAGTTTCCTTGGAACTGTAAATGACGCCGTCAGAGGATGTGTTGCTGATGCGGAACGAATACGTCCCGTCACCCTTAATCGCGCTGAAGAGATCGAACTCCACATAGGTGTTGTCGGCAACAGCGCCGCGCGAAGCCACAATCGGCGTTTCCGCAACGGGCGCGTTGTTGAAGGTGATCGTGTTCTCACTCCAGGAGTTGTTGAGGACACGTCGGACTTGGCCGCCCGAGTTGGATGGATCCGTAGCGAACAGCCGGAGCTTGGCGCCAGTCACGGTACTGCCGGCGGTGCCGGTGACCGTGAGCTTGAGGAAGATCATTTCGACCGGCGAATTATCAGCCTTGAGGCCCGTCGCCGTGCGGAAATTGATAGTGGGACTGTCACGCTTCACGACGGCATCGGCCGTGGTAGAAAAGGTCAAAGTGGCGGCTTCTGCGGGGCCGGCAATAAGGGAAATTGTGGCAGCCACCAGGAAGACAACTGACGCCAGGGAAATCCCTCGGCGCCCCACAAAGGACCGGGCAAACCGATGCCCCTTAGTTGCCTTCGTGCCCAAAGCGAATCCAGGATCTACGCGCATCGCGGGACTCCTATAAGGTCCGGTCGACGCACCCTGCGCCTTAGTGGTCCGTAGGAATCCAAACCCTAGCCGGTCAAATCCGGCCCCTCAATGCGCATGACCAAAATAGCTGGCCGTTTAAAGGTATTCCCAAGGTCTCCATCGATTAAGGAAATGCCCAAGGTTTTTCCATGGTTCTTGCGCATGGCCAGAACTGCCCGCCTGTTTCATCAGGGGCCTCTTCCCAACTGACTCGCAGCAGGGGCCGTTCTGAGCCGCCAAAACGGCCCCTGCTGCCAGTCAGTTGGGTGTTTTGGGCGGTTAAATGCGGGAGGACCCCCACCTGGTGGTGGGGGTCCTCGACCGTTAATGGTGTTCCGGCGGTGACCTACTCTCCCACACCCTCCCGGGTGCAGTACCATCGGCGCTGTGGGTCTTAGCTTCCGGGTTCGGGATGGGACCGGGCGT
>NZ_JBFTPY010000009.1:0-173612 GCF_056398725.1 Arthrobacter sp. 01T425
GGGCCGGTGCGGGGGTTGGTGGCGGTGTTCATCACGGTGATCAGGTGTTCGAACTGGTCCGTGGTGGCGAAGATTTCCAGGTGCTGCAGGCCGTGCCGGGGTTTGCGGAGGAAGGCGCCCTGGAGCTGGCGGAGCAGTTCCTCGGAGGGCTCGGCGCCGTCCTGGTCCAGCGCCTCCGTCCACCGGCGGGCGAACCGGGCCAGGAAGTCGGCGTCGTTCTCGGCCGCGGTGCGGGTCAGGGCGTGCTCCATCGCCGCCGCTGCCTCCGGGAGGCAGCTGTGCCGGACCCGGTCCAGGGCGAGCGTGATGACGGTCGCGGCCCGGGACGCGACCTCGCCGGCCGCGACGGCGGCTCCGAGCTCCGGGTGCACGGGCGCGATGGGCCGGCCGGCGAGTCCCTGCCGGGGCAGCAGTTCGGCGGCCAGCGTCAGCCGGCGCCTGGCCTCCGCGGCGCCGATCCGCAACCGCGCCCGCAGGAACTCCACCGTGTTCCGGTACCCGTCATCCAGCACCAATTCCGGCGCGGCCGGCTCACCCGTTCCGGGGCTTCCGGCGGGAGCCAAGGACAAGGACGTGCCGGCGGGAACCGCCCCAACAGACCTGCCGGCGGGAGCCGAGGAACGGGGCCCGCCGGCGGGAGCCGAGGCCAAGGAGGCGCCGGCAGGCTCCGCGGTTCCGGGTGTGCCCGTCTGCCACCCGCCGCCGCTCTCACGCCAGCCGGTGGTCCACCCGGTGACCGCCCCCGTTACAGCCCCCGCGGCCGCGGCTGCGGGCTGCTTCCTGGTCCGGTCCACGGCGGCCGCCGCGACGAGCTGCAGATACTCCACCGCGCGGGAGACTTCCTCCACGCTGCCGGCGAAGTCCGACGCGGCCCGGAAGCCCCACGACCCCGCATCCTCCGCGGCCGTCGAACCCACCGCCCGCAGCGCGGCCAGGGCGGCGTCCATACCGGATTGCCCGACCGGGGCTGCACCCCGCTCCGTGCCCTGCGCCTCGTCCCCGCAGGCGGTGAAATCCCTGATGAAATCCCTGACGGCTTCCATGGCTCGAGTCTATTTGAGGGCTCCGACAAAAGTGATGGGCACAGTTCCGCCTCGGAATGACTCCGGTACGGCGCACTCGGCCGAACCCCAAATGAACTGTGACCACGCACCCCGTTGGGTGCGTGGTCACAGTTGCGCGCCGAAAACAGCTGCGCGGGGCTAACGAACTAGAGCTTCAGGATGCCCGTGAGTCGCTCGGTGTCCTGCCGCGTCCGGGCCCTGCCGAGGTACACCACGGCCGCGATCGAGGCCGCAGTGCCCAGGACCATCGGCAGGATCCATGGGATCCAGGTCAGGCCCGGCTGGTAGCCGAATCCGGCCGCTATGAAGATGATCCAGCTGAGCATACCGACGGATGCAGCGACTCCCGCGGGGACGGCGACGCCGTACTTCTGGTGCCGCTTGTCGTTGGCCCACACCACGAAACCCGCAGCCACGGTCACCATGGCGACCACAATCAGGGAAAGCATTCAGGACACCTCACGATGTAGAACTGCGATGAAGGACGGTGGTGGGAAGAACGGGGCTAGAGGGCACCGAAGCCGACGCGGCGGGCCTCTTCTGCGCCGATTTCCACGTAGCCCAGAACATTGGCGGGGACGATCACCAGGCGGCCTTTGTCGTCCGTCAGCCGCAGTTCGCTGCCCTTGGCGATCGCGTCGCCAACTACCTTGGCGACGGCTTCGGCATCCTGCGCCGATTCGAGGACAATTTCGCGGCCAATGTTTTGAATACCAATCTTTACTTCCACAGCAAGGCCTCCCAGCCAATCAACGTCCAAAAAATGTCTAAGGTCAATCTCTAGTTGTAGTCTAGGTCTCTTTGGGGAAGCGGGAGATTCCGCGCCAAGCTAAACGGTAGATGAGGTCACTGGCTACATCGAGATCCAGGTTCCCGTCCGTTTCCAGCCAATACCGTGCGCTCACGTGGGCCATGCCGGCGAGTCCGCGGCCCAGCAGCTGGGCCTCCAGCTCAGGCAGTTTGGTGTCCTCGGCGATGACGTGAGCGACGGCGTCGGCGAAGGTCTTGTTGAACGTTTCCAGCCGCGCGCTGACGTCGGGATCGTTAATCAGGTCCGACTCGAAGACGAGCCGGTGGGCCTGGTCGTCGTGCGCGATGAAGCGGAAGTAGGCGCGCATGACGGCCTGGACGCGCTCGTCATTGTCGGTGGTGGAGTTCAGGGCGCCAAGCAGGAGGTCGGTCAGCTTGCTGAGGTGGCTGTCCAGCAGAGCCAGGTAGAGGTCCCGCTTGGAGGGGAAGTGCTGGTACAACACCGGCTTGCTGACGTGGGCGGTCTCGGCGATCTCGTCCATGGCGGCACCGTGGTAGCCGTTCGCCACGAAAACTTCCTGCGCGGCCGCCAGCAGCTGAGCCCGGCGTTCGTCGCGGGGGAGGCGGGCCGAGCGTTGTCCGCTCCGGGGCTGCCCTGCCGTCGGCTTGCCGGACTCGTCCCGCTCCAACGGTGCCTGATGAACCACTGTCGGCCTTCTTTCCCTTATCCACCCCATTGCGCGCAATGGCAATCATTTGCATTTTGTACTGAACTACCTTGCACTCAATTACACCTTACGCGCGGGTAATATGACCTGGTGGTATCTTCGGGCATAGATTGAAGTATGGCTTCCAAGTTCACCGCCGCCGGTGCCCCCGCAACCCCCCAGACGAAGCTGGATCCGCAGCCCGGACCGCTGGTCGACCCGGCTGCGGACCTCAGGCCGGACGAGGTGGAACGCTACTCGCGGCACCTGATCATTCCGGAGATCGGCGCGATCGGCCAGCGACGCCTCAAGAACGCAAAAGTCCTGGTGATCGGTGCCGGTGGCCTCGGCTCCCCGGCCCTGCTCTATCTCGCCGCCGCGGGGGTCGGCACCCTTGGCATCGTCGATGACGACGACGTCGACCTCAGCAACCTCCAACGCCAGATCATCCATGGTGTCGAGGATGTGGGCCGGCCGAAAATCGAGTCCGCCCGCGACGCCATTAAGGCCCTGAACCCGCTCGTGGACGTCCGGCTGCACAACGTCCGGCTCGACGCGTCCAACGTACTGGAGCTCTTTGCCGGCTACGACCTGATCCTCGACGGCGCCGACAACTTTGCCACGCGCTACCTCGTCAACGACGCCGCCGCCATCCTCGGCAAGCCCTACATTTGGGGATCGATTTTCCGTTTCGACGGCCAGGTCAGCGTCTTTTGGGAACAGTTCGGGCCCACCTACCGGGACCTCTACCCGGAGGCACCCCCGCCCGGATCCGTGCCGTCCTGCGGCGAAGGCGGCGTGTTCGGCATGCTGTGCGCCGCCGTCGGAGCGCTGATGGTGACCGAAGCGGTCAAACTGATCACCGGCGTCGGCCGGTCCCTGCTGGGCCGGCTGGCGCTCTATGACGCTCTGGGCGGCACCTGGCGCGAGATCAAGGTGACCAAGGACCCGGCGGCAGCACGAATCACCGAACTCACCGATTACGAGGCCTTCTGCGGGATCACTCCAACGGCGGATGCCGGTACCGAGCACACCGTGACGGCGACCCAGCTCGCCACCATGCTGGCCTCCCGCAAGGCCGGCCTCAAAGACTTCCACCTCGTGGACGTGCGGGAGCAGGGAGAATACGAAATCGTCCGCATTGAGGGGTCGGAGCTGATCCCGCAAGGCCGCATCCTTGCCGGCGAGGCGTGGCAGGAACTGCCCCAGGATGCCGAAATTGTCTTCCACTGCAAGGCCGGAACACGATCCGCCGCCGTCCTGTCCGCAGCCCGCGCCGCCGGGTACGAGCGCGTCAGCCACCTCGAAGGCGGCATTCTCGCCTGGGTACGGGACGTGGAGCCCGGGAAACCGGTGTATTGAGCCGCGGCGGCCCATATGGCCAGCAAGGCCGCGATACCGCACAACATGCTCCGCCGAGCGGCGCCCTAAAACGAAAGGCCTGGTCATGAGCGAGGAAAATGTCGTGAGAGAGGAAGACGCCGTGAGCCAGGAAAATACAGTGACGTCCCAGCGCAAGATTGGCTCCGGGTTCGGCCGGGATTCGACGGCGGCCGACGTCATTGCCGGCATCGACCTGACCGGGAAGACCGCTATTGTCACGGGCGGCTACTCGGGGCTGGGCCTGGAGACCGTGCGGGCGCTGGCCTCCGCCGGCGCCACCGTCGTGGTGCCGGCCCGGCGGCCCGAGCATGCCCGCGACGTCCTGGCCGCGGCGGGGCTGACGCCGGCAACGGCTGGCGGCGGCGTCAGCGTTGCCGAACTGGAAGTTGCCGAATTGGACCTGGCGGACCAGGACAGTGTGAAGGAGTTCGCCGCCGGCTTCCTGGCCGGTCCGGCACTTGGCGCGGCGCCGGGCTCAGGCCGCAGCCTGGACATCCTCATCAACAACGCCGCCATCATGGCAAGTCCGGAGCAAAGGGTGGGACCCGGCTGGGAATCACAGTTCGCCACGAACCACCTCGGCCATTTTGCCTTGACCAACCTGCTGTGGCCGGCGCTTGCCGCGGCGCAGGGAGCCCGCGTGGTCTCGCTGTCCTCGACCGGCCACAAGCTCTCGGCCATTCGCTTCGATGACATCAATTTCGACGCCGGCTACGACAAATGGCGTGCCTACGGCCAGGCCAAGACGGCGAACGCGCTCTTCGCCGTCCAGCTCGATGCCCTGGGCCGGAACTTTGGCGTGCGCGCCTTCGCAGTACATCCCGGCGGGATCATGACGGAGCTGCAACGGCACCTGCCGCGGGAGGAGATGATCGCCGCGGGCTGGATGGACGAGCACGGCAAACTCGACCCGCGCTTCAAGACACCCGCGCAGGGCGCCGCCACCTCGGTCTGGGCCGCAACCGCGCCGGCGCTCGAAGGAATGGGCGGCGTCTACTGCGAGGACTGCGACATCGCCGAAGCCACGGTGCCGGGATCGCCCGAAGCCAGGATCAGGGGAGTGGATGCCCACGCGGTGGACCGGGAGGCGGCCACTAGGCTGTGGCAGGTGTCGGCCGAAATGACCGGGATCAACGCTTTCCCCGGATAATCCAGGGATAAACCGCGGCGCGGGAACGCGCGGGGCAGCTACGCGGTTTCGCGGATGTCGCCCGCGGCAGGGCCGGGGTCGCCGGGGTTGTGGGCACCGGGGTTGTGGACAGCGGCGTAGTGGTCCACGGGGCACGCGGCCCCGGAACCGGCGGCACCTGCAACCGTTGCGCCGGCGGTGGGCTCCACCGTGATGCCGTACAGCGCCTCAAGACCGGCAATGTAGGCGTCCTGCTGTCCGTTGGAGGCCAGTTCGCGGGCCCGGACGGTGGGGACGTGGAGAAGCTGTTTCACCATGCGGCGCAGGGCAAATTCGACTTCTTCGGCGGCGGCCGTGCAGCCATGCCGGGCCCGGACCTTTTCCATTTCCGCATCCAGGACGTTCATCGTGTGGCGGCGCAAGGCGACGATCGCCGAGTCGACGCTCCTGGCCTCGCGCTCCTGCTCGAAGGCGCTGGCCGCCCCGGCCACGATGCTGCTGGCCTGTTCGAGCGACTCGGCCTGTTCCTGCGGTGCGGCCAGCCGGACCGATTCCAGCGTCAGCAGTTCGACGCCGTCGAGGTCGCCGACGGCGGGGTCGAAGTCATGGGTCAAAGCGAGATCGATCGCGATCAGCGGCTGGGGCGAGTTCGCCCGGATCCGGGCGAGTTCGTCCGCTTCGACCCGGCTGTCGGAGCCGCTGCAGCCGATCATGACGTCGGCCCCGGCAACTGCGCCCGGAAGCGTGTCCTCGTTCAGTGCCGTGCCGCCCCGGGTGGCGACGAAGCTGGCGGCGCGGCCGGAGGAGGAATAAACAGAGACATCGGTGCAGCCACGTTCACGCAGCAGGGACATGGTGGCACCGGCATAGGCGCCGGTCCCGAAGACGACGGCTTTCTTGGCGGACCAGTCCGGGTTTTCCGACAGGTCAGTGGCGAGGTCCAGGGCCACGGAAACGATGGAGAGCCCGCGCGAACCCAACGCCGTCTGGGCGCCGACGTCCTTCGCGGTCTTGGACGCGGCCTGGAACAGCCTGACCAGGCCGGAGCTGGCGGTGCCCTCGTGCTGGGCCGTGATCAAGGCGCGGCGGACCTGCCCGGCAATTTCCCGTTCGCCCACCACAGCGGAGTCCAGACCGGAACTGACCGAGAAGAGGTGCTGGCTGACCTCGGCGCCGGTGCGGGTGCTGAAGGCGCGGGAGACGAGCTGATCGTTGAGTCCGCTGGCGCCGCTGATGTGGGTGATGAGGGCCGCCCGGGCGGCGGCGACGGCGTCCGGATGGGGGGCTTCGCCGTAGATTTCAAGGCGGTTGCAGGTGGCAAGGACAACGGCACCCGCCACGGCCGGCGATCCGGCGAGGGCGGATGTGGCGATCCCTGAAGCACCGGTGCTCAACTGAGCAACGGTTTCGAGGTCGATGTCGGCGTGTGTAGCCACCAATGAAAAAAGAACCACAGCATCACCATCATAGCTTTTTCGCGCCCGTGTAGAACAACTGCCCGGGCGTGGGCTCAGGCACCCTGGCCTGTGATTCCCGCCACGACGTGGCACTCGGGGCCGGTGTCAGAGCCGGCGTGACAGGCTGTCGTTATCTTTTGGGCACAAATTTGGGCACAATCGAAGTCATGACTCCAAGCGCTGCGGCACGTGCCGGCACGACCACATTCAGTACGTCCGACAACGGCACAGCCGGCAATGCAGCCATTGACGGCGCCGCCACAGACGTCGCCGCCCGCGGCCTCGATGCCGGCCACCCGCTGATGGACGGCCGCACCGCGGATTCGCCGCTGATCACCGCCTACCGCGGCGGCAAGCCCTCCCGCCGTCCCGTCTGGTTCATGCGCCAGGCCGGCCGCTCACTGCCCGAATATCTCAAGGTCCGTGAGGGCGTCGCGATGCTGGACTCGTGCCTGCGCCCCGAGCTCGCTTCCGAGATCACCCTGCAGCCGGTCCGCCGCCACGACGTCGATGCCGCCATCTTCTTCTCGGACATTGTCATCCCGCTCAAGCTGGCCGGCGTCGGAGTGGACATCGTGCCCGGCGTCGGACCCGTCCTGGACAAACCGGTCCGCACGGCCGCGGACGTTGCCGCCCTGCCGCAGCTGACCTGGGAGGCCTTGGAGCCCATCCGCGAAGCCGTCCGGCTCACGGTGGCCGAGCTCGGCAGCACCCCGCTGATCGGCTTCGCCGGTGCGCCCTTTACCCTCGCCGCGTACATGGTGGAAGGAAAGCCTTCCCGCGACCACCTCGGCCCGCGCACGATGATGCACGCCGACCCCGAAACCTGGACTGCCCTGGCCAACTGGGCCGCCGATGCCTCGGGGATGTTCCTCCGCGCACAGCTGGAAGCCGGCGCCTCCGCCGGCCAGCTCTTCGACTCCTGGGCCGGTTCGCTGGGACTTGCCGACTATCAGCGCTTCGTTGCGCCGGCGTCGTCCCGTGCCCTGGACCATGTCCGGCACCTGGGTGCACCCCTGATCCACTTCGGCACCGGCACCTCGGAACTGCTCGTCGCGATGCGCGACGTCGGCGTTGACGTCGTGGGGGTCGACTACCGGCTGCCGCTGGACGAAGCCAACCGCCGCCTCGGCGGCACCGTCCCGCTGCAGGGCAACATCGACCCGGCACTGCTTTCGGCACCGTGGGAAGTCCTCGAAGCCCACGTCCGAGAGGTGATCGCGGCCGGCTCCGCGGCGCCCGGGCACGTCCTGAACCTCGGCCACGGCGTGCCGCCGGAGACGGACCCTGAGGTGCTCACGCGCGTCGTCGAACTCATCCACTCCATCGCTCCGGAGTAGGGGCGTGGACGCAGGCGCCGCCGGGACTCGCGTGGAAGGCACCGCCGTCGTGATCGGGGGCGGGATTTCGGGACTGCTTGCGGCACGGGAATTCGCCCGGGCCGGGGTCCGCACCACCGTCCTGGAAACCGGCGAGGCCTGGGGCGGCTGCGTCGGCAGCCATGTCGTGGCCGGACTGACCCTGGACAGCGGCGCGGAGTCTTTCGCCACCCGCACCGCCGCCGTAGCTGATCTCGCCGCGGAGCTGGGGCTGGCCGGCGAGGTCGTTGCGCCGAACCCCGGCGGGGCCTGGGTCCAGTTGCCTGACGGCCCCAGGGAACTGCCTAAGACCGGTGTGCTGGGCATCCCGGCGAGCCCGTGGGACCCGGAAGTCCGCCGGTCGTTGGGCCTGCTGGGATCGCTCCGCGCCTCCGTCGACGCCGTGCTGCCGGCCTCGCTGGGCACCGCTGCCGGGGCAACGAGCGTGTCAGCCCTGGTCCGCCGGCGGATGGGCAGGCGGGTCCTGGACCGGCTCGTCGCACCGGTGGTCGGCGGCGTCCACTCGGCCGACCCTTCAGTGCTCGACGTCGACATGGTGGCCCCCGGTCTGCGGGCCGGCATCCGCCAGCACGGTTCCCTCGCCGCCGCCGTCGCGGCCCAGCGCAGGGGAGCGGCGGCCGCCACGGGCAGACCCCCCGGACCAGCCGGAACAGCCGGACCGTCCGGAACAGGCCAGGCCGGCGGGCTCCAGAAGGCCGGTTCCGCCGTCGCCGGGCTGCGCGGCGGCATGCACACCCTCGTCGCCGCCCTGCTGGCCGATCTGCGTCAGCGCGGAGTCACCCTGCTGCCCGGCACCGCGGCCCGGTCAGTGCGGCGCACAGCCGACGGCTGGCGCGTGGCCACGGACGAGGCCACTTTCGACGCCGGGCTCCTCGCGGTTGCGGTCGAGGGTCCCGCCGCCGTCGGGCTGCTTGAGGAGTCCCTGCCGGAACTTGCCGGCCACCGCCCCGATGCCGGACCCGACGTCAGCCTTGTCACGCTCGTGGTGGACCTCCCGGCCCTTGACGCGGCGCCACGCGGCACCGGCGTGCTTGTTGCGCCGCAGAGCCCGGGTGTGCAGGCCAAGGCGCTGACGCACGCCACCGCCAAATGGGCGTGGCTGGCGGAGCATGCAGGCCCGGGACGGCATGTGCTCCGGCTCTCCTACGGGCGGAGTGCAGCTCCAGGGGCTGTTACTCCCGGGGCGTTGCCCGAGCCCCGCGGCGGCGGACTGGCCGCGGCGCCGCGCTCCGACGATGAACTTTTCCGCGCAGCCCTGGCTGATGCGTCGGCCCTGCTGGCGGTGCCAGTCGGCGCCGGGGACGTGGCCGATTGGGACGTGGTCCGCTGGGCCGGCGCGCTGCCGTTTGCGTCCCTGGGCCACAGGCAGCGCGTCGCGGCCGTCCGGAGCGTCTGTGCCGCGGACGGCACGCTTGCCGTGGTGGGTGGCTGGCTGTCCGGCAATGGCCTGGCAGCGATCGTGGCCGACACCCCGCAGCAGGTCCGCACCCTGTTGTCCTGAACGTTGTCCTCAGCGCGGTTGCCTGAATGTGGTTGCCTGAATGTGGCTGCGCTGAATTCGGTGACCCTGAATCTGGCTGTTCCGAACGAGGTTTACGAGTCCCAAGCACACCTTCAGTCACAGGAATCACAGCGGTTCCAAAGGCACCCTGAACCCCTCCGGTCACGGCGGTTTCGTGCCGGAAATTCGCGGTTTTTGCAAGTTTTTCCTGCTGGTCGATTCCGGCTAGGCTCGATGACCATGTTTATTTTCAGGTCCAAGGTGTCAACAACGAAGACCGGCCGCCATCGGGGCCTTCGAAGCGGCGCGGCGGCGGTCGCGCTCGGGGCCGTACTGGCTGGCACCGCCGGGGCTCCTGCCTCGCAGGCGGCCGCAGGGTTGTCCGCGGCGGCGTCCACCGCACCGTCCGCGCAGGGTTCGCTGACCCTCGGCCTCGGCGACGTGCTGGACAGCCTGCTGGGTTCCTCGACGACGCCGAGCCCCTCGCCGTCCGCCGGCTCGGGCGAGTCCTCCCCGTCGCCGTCGCACGGCAGCAGCCCGGTGCCCAGCGACCCCGAGCCCAGCGACCCGGAACCCAGCGACCCGGAACCCAGCGACCCCGAGCCCAGCAATCCCGAACCCACGGCCCCGCGCACCAGTACCCCACCGGCGTCGAGCACCCCGCCCGCGAAGGTTGCGCCGCCCGCCGGGCCGCAGGACCCCGCCGCGCCGCCCGCCGCCCCGGCTCCGGGAGCTCCCGCCGCAGGCGGATCCGCCGGGTCTGCCCCCACCGGACAGGCCCCCGGCCGGCCGGCACCGGGCAGCGCGGCCGCCGACCTGGCCGCCGACCCACAGTCCGGCACCGCGGTGGCGGCCGCGGGCAACAGTGCCGGCGCGCAGGCGTCGGCCTCGAAGTCGGCCACACCGCACCCGTCCCCAGCGGGTTCAAACACAGCCGGCTGGACCCAGGCGCCGGCTCCGGCCAAGGGCCACTCCGGCAACTCCTCCCTCGAGGCAACCTCGACGTTGGAACCGGCCGGCCTGTCCCCGCTGGTCGGCTGGGGCATTGGCCTGGTGGCGCTCTCGCTCGGCGCCGGCGCCGCGGTCCTCCGGATGCGCCGGAGCTGAGAGGACCCGCCTCCCGCGGACGCACCCCCTCCCGCAGACCCGCCTCCCGCGGACGCACCCCCTCCCGCAGACCCGCCTCCGGCGGATGCGCCCCCACCTCCCGCGCCCCGCATGTGAAATAAAGCACTTCTACGCGCTGTAGAAGTGCCTTTTTTCGACTTAGCTGGGGAGAGGAGGCAGACTGGTATGCATGAGCCACACTTCTGCCGAATCTGTCACTAAAACCGGAATGTCAGCCCCCGGAGAATCAGTCGCCGGGGCATCGGCGCCCGAAGATTCAACTGAGCAGTTCTTCACCCTTTGGACCGTATTCAAGCGGTCAGCGGACATCCTGCGCGGCGCCGATGCCGCTGAGGACTTCGAGGCCCTGATGAAAAGCCTCGCCGACGCCGGAGTTGTCCACCGCGGCAGCTACGACGTCTCGGCGATGCGGGCCGACGCGGACATTATGGTCTGGTTGCACGGTCCCCGGCCGGAAGCGCTGCAGCGGGCAGTGCGGGACATCCGGCGCAGCAAACTTTTCGCCGGCACCGAGATCGTCTGGTCCGCCATGGGCGTGCACCGGGAGGCCGAGTTCGCCAAGAGCCACACCCCGGCGTTTTCCCGCGGCGTGGAACCGGCGGAATGGCTCTGCGTCTACCCCTTCGTCCGCTCCTACGAGTGGTACCTGCTCCCGGACGCCGAGCGCGGCGCCATGCTCCGCGACCACGGCATGCTGGGCCGCGACTTCCCCCAGGTCATCTCCAACACCGTCTCTTCCTTCGCCCTCGGCGACTGGGAATGGATCCTCGGGCTGGAAGCCCCCGAGCTCGTGGACCTCGTGGACCTGATGCGCCACCTGCGCGCCACCGAAGCCCGGCACCACGTCCGCGAGGAAATCCCCTTCTACACCGGCCGCCGCGTCACCGCCGCCGAGATTGCCGAGGTCCTGGCATGAGCCCGCTCGATCCGCAGGAATCCGCCGCCCCGGTAACCGCCGTGAACACCGTCACCGAGGCCGGCCGGATGGCCCCCAAGGAGTACGACGCCGTGCTCCTCGCCTCGTTCGGCGGACCCGAAGGCCAGGAGGACGTCATCCCGTTCCTCCGCAACGTCACCCGCGGCCGCGGCATCCCCGACGAACGGCTCGAAGAGGTCTCGCACCACTACCGCGCCAACGGCGGCATCAGCCCCATCAACGGACAGAACCGTCAGCTCAAGGCCGGCATCGAGGCCGAGCTTGCAGCCCGGGGCATCGCGCTGCCGGTGTTCTGGGGCAACCGCAACTGGGATCCGTACATCCCGCAGACCCTGCAGGAGATGTACGACGCCGGCCACCGCAAGGTGCTCATGCTCACCACGAGCGCCTACTCCTGTTACTCCAGCTGCCGCCAGTACCGCGAGGACATCGGCATGGCGCTGACCGAAACCGGGCTCGACGGCAAGCTCGAGGTCGACAAGGTGCGCCAGTACTTCGACCACCCCGGGTTCGTGGAGCCCTTCATCGAGGGCACCGCCGCCGGCCTCGCCGACGTCCGTGCCCAGCTGGCCGCCGCCGGCACCCCGGACGCCCCCGTGCACATCCTGTTCGCGACGCACTCCATCCCGACCCGCGATGCCGAGGCCGCCGGCCGGTCCGAGGGCGAGCCGCGCACTTTTGAGGAAGACTCCGCCTACGCCGCACAGCACCTGGCCTCCGGCACCGAGATCATCCGCCGGGTGGAAGACGCGACCGGCCTGACCGCACCCTGGTCCCTCGTCTACCAGTCCCGCTCCGGCGCCCCGCACGTGCCGTGGCTCGAACCGGACATCAACGACGCCATCGAGGAGCTCGCAGGCCAGGGCGTCAAGGGCATCGTGATTGTGCCGCTGGGCTTTGTCAGCGACCACATGGAAGTGGTCTGGGATCTGGACACCGAGGCGCTTGAGACCTGCGCCCGGCTGGAACTGGCCGCAACGCGCGTCCCCACACCCGGAACGCACCGCAAGTTTGTCGCCGGACTTGTGGACCTCATCTGCGAGCGGACCGTCGCGAACAACATTGCCGAGCGGCCGCACCTGACCAAGCTCGGCCCCTGGTACGACGTCTGCCGCCCCGGCTGCTGCGCTAACTTCCGCGGCGAAAAGCCCACCATCGCCGGAGCCGACACCACCGTCGGGACCGGACACGATCCCTACCCGGCCGCCCCTGTGGCTTCGGGCACGGCTGTTGCGGCGGCGGGCCAGGGAACCGCATGAGCGTCCGGATCGGCACGCGCGCCAGCAAACTCGCCCTGACCCAGACCCAGCAGACCGCGGACCAGCTGGCCGCCGTCGGCGGGTTCCCCGTGGAGCTGGTCCATATCCGGACCGACGGCGACGTCCTCAAAGGCTCGCTGTCCCAGATGGGCGGTACCGGCGTCTTCGTCGCCGCGCTCCGCGACGCCCTGTTGCAGGACATCTGCGATATCGCCGTGCATTCGCTCAAGGACCTCCCGACCGGTCCGGCCCTCGGCCTGAGCCTCGCGGCCACACCCCAACGCGTCGACGTCCGGGACGTGCTGTGCGCCCGCGACGGGCTGAAGCTCGCCGACCTGCCGAGCGGCGCGAGCGTCGGCACCGGCTCCCCGCGCCGCGCGGCCCAGCTCCGCGCCGTGCGTCCGGACCTGGACATCCGCGACATCCGCGGGAACGTGGACACCCGGCTGGGACGCGTCCCCGGGCTGTCGGGCAACACGAACGACGCCGTCGTTGACGGCAAGTCAAACGACCTCGACGCCGTCGTGCTCGCAGCCGCCGGACTGCACCGGATCGGCCGGCTCGACGCGGTCAGCGAATACCTCGAGACGGACATCATGCTGCCAGCCGCCGGGCAGGGTGCCCTGGCGATCGAATGCCGCACCGCCGACGCTCCCCGCCGGGCCGGGTCCACGGAAGGCTCCCAGGGCGTGCTGGCGCAGGCCCTCGCGGCCCTCGATGATCCGGACACCCGGCTCGCCGTCACGGCCGAACGGGCTTTGCTGGCCCGGCTGGAGGCCGGATGCGCCGCCCCGGTGGGCGCCTACGCCTACCGCAAGGGCAGCATGCTGCACCTCGAGGCGGTGGTCTGCGCCGTCGACGGCACGGCAACCGTCCGCGACAAGAAAGCCACCGACGGCCTCACCGAAGTCGGGGCAACGCTGCTCGGGATCGAGCTGGCGGAAGTCCTGCTGGCCCGCGGCGCCGCGGACATCGCGGACCTGGCAGCTTCCTGAACTGCGGATCCACCACTTCATGGCACGGCACAGCGACCGCAACCACACGGGCGGCCCAACCGGCATGAGGGTGCCGGAGGGC
Source organism: Arthrobacter sp. 01T425 (assembly GCF_056398725.1). Taxonomy (NCBI): domain Bacteria; kingdom Bacillati; phylum Actinomycetota; class Actinomycetes; order Micrococcales; family Micrococcaceae; genus Arthrobacter; species Arthrobacter sp. 01T425. The sequence continues at coordinate 13,772 of NZ_JBFTPY010000009.1, forward strand.
GCCCGCGTGCTGGTTGCCCGCAGCCCGGACCGCGCGGGGGAACTCGTCACGGCCCTCCGCCGTGTCGGCGCCGAGCCGTTGCTGCTCCCGCTGATTGACTTTGAGCAGGCCAGCGACCAGCACTCCCTCGACGTCGCCTTCGACGCCCTCGGCGCCGGGGCCTACACGTGGCTCGTGATCAGCAGCGTGACCACAGTCCAGGCACTTGAGGCGAAAGCCGCGGAACGCGGCGCCTCCCTCAGCAGCTGGCTGCCCGGCAGCATCCTCGTGGCCACGATCGGCCCGGCGACCCGCCGTGAGCTGGAGTCCCGGGGCATCAGCGTCGACCTTGCGCCCACGGGCCAGCAATCCGGCACGGGCCTGCTCGACATCTGGCCCGCGAACCAGGGCAGCGTGCTCCTGCCCCAGGCGGACATAGCGGACCCGCGGCTCCGCAAGGGCCTCGAGGCCCGCGGTGCGGCCGTCCAGGCCGTCACCGCGTACAACACCGTCGACTATCCTGCCGATCCGCGCCGGGCCCTGCCCGCATTCCCGCCGGCCCCGCCGCAGGCGACCTTGTCGCAGGGGATCAGTCCGGCCGGGCAGGACGCGCCGCCGCCCACCGTGCTCACCACGGCCGAGGCGAAAGCCGAAATCGGGGCCGGCCGGCTGCACGCCGTCGTCGCCGCCTCCCCGAGCGCCGCCCGCCGCATCCACGCGGACCTCGGCCCGCTGGGCACCTGCCGTTTCGTCGCCATCGGACGCTCGACGGCGGCCGAGGCGGCCTCCCTCGGACTCAGCGTCGACGCCGTCGCCGAAGAGCCGACGGCGTCCGGCCTGGTTGCCGCCGTCGTGCGGTCCCTTGACCACCAGCAGCCCCCACCGCCTCCGTCAGCCGTAGAGCCCTCAGCAAAGGACACCATATGAGCTTCCCGACCCACCGCCCCCGCCGGCTCCGCACCACCCCGGCCATGCGCCGGCTGACGGCCGAACACCGGCTCTCAGCCTCGGAGCTCATCCTGCCGGCCTTCATCCGCGAAGGCCTGAGTGAGCCCAACCCGATCGCCTCGATGCCCGGCGTGCAGCAGCACACCACCGATTCGCTCAGGCGTGCCGCGGCCGAGGCTGTCCAGCTGGGCGTCGGCGGCATCATGCTGTTCGGCGTCCCCGCCGTCCGGGACGCGCGCGGGACGGCGTCGCTGGACCCCGACGGCGTGCTGAACAAGGCCATCCGGGACGTCCGCGCCGAGGTCGGCGACGACCTCGTGGTCATGAGCGACGTGTGCCTCGACGAATTCACCGACCACGGCCACTGCGGTGTCCTGGACGCCAACGGCTACGTCGACAACGATGCCACCCTGGAAATCTACGGCCAGATGGCGGTTGCCCAGGCCGACGCCGGCGCCCACGTCCTGGGCCCGTCGGGCATGATGGACGGCCAGGTCGCCGTGATCCGGCAGGCCCTCGAGGACGCCGGGCACGCCAACACCGCGATCGTGGCCTACGCCGCGAAATATGCCTCCGCGTTCTACGGCCCGTTCCGCGAGGCCGTCGACTCACAGCTGACCGGCGACCGCCGCACCTACCAGATGGACGCCGCCAACCGCCGGGAGGCCATCCTCGAGGTGGACCTGGACCTGGCCGAAGGCGCCGACGTGGTCATGGTGAAGCCTGCCATGAGCTACCTCGACATCCTCGCCGACGTCGCCGCCATGAGCCCGGTCCCCGTGGCTGCCTACCAGATTTCCGGCGAGTACTCGATGATCGAGGCCGCCGCCGCAAACGGCTGGATCGACCGCCGGGCCGCCATCACCGAGTCCGTCCTGGGCATCAAACGTGCCGGCGCCAACATGGTGCTGACCTACTGGGCGAGCGAGCTCGCCGGCTGGCTGAAGGAAACCCGATGAACACGGCCCCCGAATCCGCGGACGCCCCGCTCAAGTCCACACCCACCGCGCCGGTGGGGCCCAACCGCATCCTCCTGGGCCTGAACACGTTCGGCGATGTCGGGGTCTTCCCGGACGGCCATCCCGTCCCGCACGCCCAGGTGCTGCGCCAGCTCCTGGAACAGGCCGAACTCGCGGACCAGGTCGGCCTGCACGCCTTCGCGGTGGGGGAGCACCACCGCCGCGACTTCGCTGTCTCCGCCCCGGAGGTATTCCTGGCCGCGGCGGCTGCCCGGACCAAGAACATCCGGCTCGGCTCCGCCGTGACAGTGCTCAGCTCCGATGACCCGATACGGGTGTTCCAGCGCTTCGCCACCGTGGACGCCATCTCCGGCGGCCGGGCAGAGGTCATGCTGGGCCGCGGGTCCTTCATCGAGTCTTTCCCGCTGTTCGGCCTGGACCTGGCGGACTACGAGGTCCTCTTCGAGGAAAAGCTCGAGCTCTTCGACAAGGTCCGGGCGCAGAAACCGGTCCACTGGGAGGGACGCACCCGGCCGGCCATCAGCGGCCTGAGCGTCTATCCGCCGCTGGAACACCACCTTCTGCCGACGTGGATCGGCGTCGGCGGCACGCCCGAGTCGGTGCTGCGCTGTGCCGAGTACGGCTACCCGATCATCTTCGCGATCATCGGCGGCCAGCCGCGGTCGTTCGCGCCCCTCGCCAACCTCTACCGTGAGGCCATGGCCAAGTACGGGCACCCGATGCAGCAGATGGCCACGCATTCGCCCGGCCACGTTGCCGCCACGGATGAGGACGCCCGCGAGGAGTTCTTCCCGCACTGGCTACAGCAGCGGAACCGGATCGGGGCCGAACGCGGCTGGGGCCCCGCCAGCCGGGGCGAGTTCGACGCGATGTGTACGCCCGAGGGAGCCCTCTATGTCGGGTCGCCGGAAACCGTGGCCGCGAAGATTGCCCTGCTCAAAAAGAACCTGGGCGTGGACCGCTTTGACCTCAAGTACAGCAACGGCACCCTGCCGCACACGGCCATGATGCGCTCCATTGAGCTGTTCGGCACCGAAGTGGCGCCCCGCGTGGCCGCGTTGCTTGGCGCCAACTGAACTGGCCGCGAACAGACCTCGCCGCGAACTGAAAGAATAGGAACCATGACTTCCAGCATGCCTCGCAACGAGGAACTCTTTGACCGTGCCCGCCAGCTGATGCCGGGCGGCGTGAACTCGCCCGTGCGCGCCTTCGGCTCCGTGGGCGGGACGCCGCGGTTCATGGTGTCCGCCAAGGGTGCCTACCTGACCGACGCCGATGGTGCCGACTACGTCGACCTCGTCTGCTCCTGGGGCCCGGCGCTGCTGGGGCACGCCCACCCGGAGGTCCTGGCGGCCGTGCACGCCGCCGTCGACCGCGGTCTCTCCTTCGGCGCCTCCACGCCGGACGAGGCCAACCTTGCCGCAATCGTCAAGGAGCGCGTCCCGGCCGCCGAGCGCGTCCGGATGGTCTCCACCGGCACCGAGGCGACCATGACGGCCGTCCGGCTCGCCCGCGGCTTCACCGGCCGCAACCTGATCATCAAGTTCGCCGGCTGCTACCACGGCCACCTCGACGGCCTCCTCGCCGCCGCAGGCTCCGGCCTGGCGACCCTCGCGCTGCCCGGCTCGGCCGGGGTCACCGCCGCGACCGCCGCCGAGACGCTCGTGCTGCCCTACAACGACCTCGGCGCCGTCGAAGCCGCCTTCGCCAAGCACGGTGACAGCATTGCCGCCGTCATCACCGAAGCCGCTCCCGCCAACATGGGCGTGGTCGCCCCCGGCGACGGCTTCAACGCCGGCCTCTCCCGGATTACCCGCGAACACGGTGCCCTGCTGATCCTCGACGAGGTCCTGACCGGCTTCCGCACCGGCTACTCCGGCTACTGGGGCCTCACCGGCGGCGCCGCCGGTGCCGCCCAGCCGTGGACCCCGGACCTGCTGACATTTGGGAAGGTGATTGGCGGCGGCATGCCGACGGCGGCTCTCGCCGGACGCGCGGAGGTCATGGACTACCTGGCGCCGCTGGGCCCCGTCTACCAGGCCGGGACTCTGAGCGGTAACCCGGTGGCCATGGCCGCCGGGGTCGCGACCCTCACGCACGCCACCCCCGAGGTCTATTCGTTCGTGGATGCCCGCTCGCTGGAACTCTCCGCGGCGCTGTCCTCCGCACTCGATGCGGCCGGCGTGGACCACTCCATCCAGCGCGCAGGCAACCTGTTCTCCGTGGCCTTCGGCACGGGCGCCCGGGGTGTCCACAACTACGAGGACGCCCAGGGCCAGGAAGTGTTCCGCTACGCCCCGTTCTTCCACTCCATGCTGGACTCCGGCGTTTACCTGCCGCCGTCGGTCTTCGAGGCCTGGTTCCTCTCCGCCGCGCACGACGACGCCGCGATGAACCGGATCTTCGACGCCCTGCCGGCAGCGGCTAAGGCGGCGGCCGGCGCCAAGCCGTAGCCTCAGCCCTTAAATGACTGATGGCACCCGCCGCTGCGGGTGCCATCAGTCATTTAAGCTGCCGTGACGCTGGAGCGAACTACAGAACGTCCGCGAGGAACCCCTGCAGCCGCTCGGTCCGCGGGCTGGTAAAGATCTGTTCCGGGGGACCGGACTCGACGACGACGCCGGCGTCCATGAACGTCACGGTGTCCGAGACATTGCGGGAGAAGCCCATCTCGTGGGTCACCACCACCATGGTCATGCCGCCCTTGGCGAGGTCGGCCATCAGCGCCAGCACACCCTTGACGAGCTCGGGGTCGAGGGCGGAGGTGGCCTCATCGAAGAACATCACCTCCGGCTTCATGGCCAGGGCGCGGGCAATGGCGACACGCTGCTGCTGGCCGCCGGAGAGGTTGGCGGGACGCGCGTCGGCCTTGTGTTTGAGCCCCACCAGGTCGAGCTGCTCGAGTGCCTCGGCCCGGGCCTGCTCCGCCGGCAGCTTGCGCAGCTTCCGCAGCGCCAGCGAGACGTTGTCCACCACGGTCTTGTGCGGGAACAGGTTGAACTGCTGGAACACCATGCCGATCCGCTGGCGCAGCTCGTCCGGGTTGTCCTTCAGGACCGAGCGGCCATCGAGCAGGATGTCGCCCTGGTCCGGTTCGATCAGACGGTTCATGACACGCAGCAGCGTCGATTTTCCTGAGCCGGAGGGCCCGATCACCGAGGCAGTGGTGCCCTTCTCGACATGAAGGTCGATGCCGCGGAGGACATGGTTCGTGCCGAAGGACAAGTGCAGGTTCTTGCCGGTCAGCGAGCCGGAGGCGAATTCGCTCATGGCTGTGCTCCCTTCCCGATCAAGGCCGCGGCGTCGTCAGGCTGACGCTTCTCCGGACGGCCGGTGCGCAGACGCTTGTCGATGTAGTTGACCAAGTGGGTGAGCGGAACGGTCAGGATGAGGTACATGAACGCGGCGGCAACCAGTGGCGAGAGGTTTCCCGTATTGGCGGCGGCGTCGTTACCGATCCGGAAGATCTCGCGCTGGCTGGCGATCAGGCCCAGCAGATAGATCAGGGACGAGTCCTTGATCAGCGCGATGAACTGGTTGACCAGGGCCGGGAGCACGCGCCGGACGCCCTGTGGAATCACCACGAGGCGCATAGACGAGCCATAGCTGAAGCCCAGGGCCCGGGACGCCTCCAGCTGGCCCTTTTCCACGCTCTGGATGCCCGAGCGGAAGATCTCGCCGATGTAGGCCGCCGCCATGAGCGTCAGGGCGAAGATGGCCAGCGGGAACGGGTTCGTGGATCCGGTCGCTACCCGGACTATGGGTCCGAGCCCGAGGCCGATGAGGAGGATGATGACAATAGCCGGAACGCCGCGGAAGATGTCCGTGTAGATCCGGGAGAGCCACCGCAGCGGCGTCAGGCGGGACGTGCCCATGACGGCCAGGACCATGCCCAGGATGCACCCGAGCACGCCCGAGGAAACCGCCAGGATCAGGGTGTTGGGCAGGCCGAACATAATCATGTTCGGCAGGACGGCTGCCATCGCCTCCCAGTCAAAGAAGGTCTTTACGAGTTGATCGAGTGCATCCATGGACTAGGACTTCGGAACGGTGACAGCCTTGGAGCCCGGGGACCACGTGGCCGGGGTCTCGCGGTCCGGGTACCATTCCTTGGTCAGCTTGGACCAGGTGCCGTCGGCAATCACGGCGTCGAGGCCGGAGTTCAGCGCGTCGATGAGCGGCTGGTTTTCCTTGTTCACGGCGTACGCGGTGAAGTTCTGGGTGTTTACAACCGACTCGGCGATGACCGTGCCGTCGCCTTCCTTGACCTGGCCGGTAGCCTGCTGGGACGGAGCGACCCAGGCGTCGACCTGGCCGTTCTTCAAGTTGGCGTACGCGGTGTTGTAGTCCTCGAAGCGGACGGGCTCGATCTGGAGGGTGTTGGTGACGTAGTCATCCTGCACCGTGCCCTGGACCACGGCGATGCGGGTGTCCTTGGTCAGGTCCTTGAACCCCTTGATGTTGGAGTCCTTCTTGGCGACCACGGCCATGTAGCCGAAGTCGTAACCGTTGGTGAAACCCACGGTCTTGCGGCGCGCGTCAGTGGTGGAGATCGAGGAGGACCCGAGGTCGAACTGCTTGTTCTGAACCTGGGCGAGCAGCGAGGCGAAGCCGGTCGCCTTGAACTCCACCTTGAGGCCCAGCTTGTCCGCAATGGCGCGCAGGAGCTCGTTGTCGTAGCCGGTGAACTTGCCCGACTTGTCGATGTAGATGTTCGGCGGGGCGTCCGAAAGGGTGCCCACAGTCAGGGTTCCGTCGCTGATCAGGCCGAGCTTGGACTTGTCAATCTGGTCCAGGGGAGTGACGTCCTTGGTCGTGTATTTGTCCAGGGACTTCTGGTCGCTGCCCTGGAGGGCATCCGTCGGTGACGCCGTTGACTGGGCCGAACCGCCGCCGCAGGCTGCAAGGGAAACCGCCACGGCGATGGCCACGGGAACGGTGGTCAGCCACTTCAAGGCTTTGCTTTTCATCACGCAATCACTTTCGTCTGAAATTCAGTGGGTCGCGGGAGGCTCATCGGGCCCCCGGCCGCTGGCTTGGGCGCCGGGTGGAGCAGACACGCCGCGAAAGATAATTGTGTCATCCGACGTGGGCGCCCATTCAATCCGAACAAATCAGAGATGATGTGTGCGTTCTGCGAACTATCTTCAGGATCGCGTGCGATCGGCGCTGATCCTGATAGTGCTGGCGGGGTGGCGCGGAATCATCGGCGCCGGAGCGGGCGGCAAGTGGAAGCCCCGGGCCGTGTGACCTCCGTCGCAATCACTGGATTTGCGCGCAGCGGGGGACTAGTTAAGCCGTTCCGCCGGCGAACGTTTCGTTTTAAGAAGTGCTCCCGCGCCGGGGCCCAGCGTCCGGAATCCCGGCGTCCGGAAATCCTAGAAGTCGCCCCGGCTGGCGTCCTCGGGAGGCAGGACGGGCCAGTCGCCTTCGATCACGGCGGCCGGCTTCGTCTTGCGCAGGTAGCTTTGGAAGTCCGCGGCCTGGGCAGAGGCCCATTCGACCTGGAGTTGGTGCAGGTTGCCCGCCGGCATCCTGAGCTTGGGGAATTTTCCGGCCATGGCATCGAGCATCCGAAGGGTTGCCAGGGCATCGGCCGCGGAGGTATGCGCGTTGTCCAGATTGACGCCGTACTCCTCGCACAAGGCGGTGAGCGTGCGCTTGCCCTTGCGGTAGCGGTCCACCTGTTTGTTCATGACGTACGGATCCAGCACGGGGAAGCGGCTCAACTGAGGGACGCCGTAGCGGGCAGACTCGGCGGCGAGCACCGTGAAGTCGTAGCTGGCGTTGAAGGCGATGACCGGCACACCCGTGTCGAAAAGCTCCTGGAGCACGGCGGCGACCTCCCGCGTCACTTCCGCGGCGGGGCGGCCTTCGCTGCGGGCCTTCTCGGTGGTGACGCCGTGGATGTCGCTGGCCTCGGTGGGAATCTCAACCCCGGGGTCCGCGAGCCACTCGTGTTCCTGGACAATCCCGCCGTCGGAGTCCACCACGGTGATGGATGCTGTGACAATCCGCGCCGCGCGGGAGTTCCGCCCGGTGGTTTCGAGGTCGAAGGCTGCGCGGGGGAGGGTGTTCCAAGTGCTCATGCTTCAACGCTACCTGCTGCCACTGACAGTTCCTGACCGGGGTGGCGGCGTGCCGTCTCCGCCTGCCGTCCCGGCGCTGTTCCGGAGTCCGGAACGGCTAGGCTGGACCGATGCGGACGGAGTATGTGGAGGCGGTGCTGGAGCTCGTGGCATTGATCCCGGCCGGCACGGCGGTGGCCTATGGCGACGTTGCGGAACTCCTCGGCGCCGGCGGCCCGCGCCAGGTCGGATCGGTCATGAGCCACTATGGCAGCAGCGTGCCCTGGTGGCGCGTCCTGAAATCCAGCGGAGACGCCCCGCCCGGCCTGGAGCACGAGGCATTGGGCCTTTATCTGCAGGAGGGGACGCCGCTGCTGGGCCGTTACGAGGACTTCCGCCGGACCGGCGAGGGGCGCTGGCGTGTTGACCTGGCCTCCGGCCGGTGGACGCCCACCGACGCCGATTTCGACCGGATCGATGCCATCGCGGAGCGGCTCGAGCGGGAGTCGCATAAATTGTCGGTACCCGATGATGAAATGACTGTGTGAGTACCCCCAGCCACCTTGAACCAAGCCTGCAGCGGTCCGGGTCCCGTCCCCTTCCCGGGGCGGGGCGCGCAACGGGAGCGGGGCTGCGCCTGTTGCCGCCCCGGACCCAGCACAGCGCGGTGCCGGTGCTGTCACCGGACCAGCTTGCCGCCGTCGAGGTCCCGCCCGGCTCCGGCCCCGTCCTGGTGCCCGGCGCGCCCGGCACCGGCAAGTCGACGGTCCTTGTCGAGGCTGCCGTCCGCCGCACCCTGCGCGATGGTCTGGATCCGGAGCGGATGCTCATCCTGGCTCCCGGGCGGCTCGCCGCGGATACGCTCCGCGACCGGTTCACGGCCCGCCTGGACCGGAGCCTGAGCACGACGCCGGCACGGACCTGGGCGTCATATGCCTTCGATCTGATCCGCCGTGCCAAGGCCGAAGGCCTCCTGCCGCTTCCGCGCCAGCCGAAGCTGCTCTCCGGCCCGGAACAGGACCTGATCATCAAGGAACTGCTGGAGGGCCATGCGCTGCCCGGCCTCGAGCTGCCCTGGCCCGAGGACCTGGGCGCCGCCCTGCAGACCCGCGGTTTCCGGCAGGAAGTGCGCCAGCTCTTTGACCGGATCATCGAATCCGGGCGGACCGCCGAGGACCTTGTGGCCTTGGCCCGGCAGTGCAACCGGCCGGACTGGATTCCGGCGGCCGCCCTGTACTCCGAATACCGCGATGTCCTGGACCTGCGCATGCCCGAGGCCTTCGACCCCGCCGGCATCATCACTGCCGCGCGCCAGATCTTCCAGGACTCACCCGATTTCCTCGCCGCCGAACGCGACCGCCTGCAGCTGATTCTCGTGGATGACATCCAGGAGGCGAACCCGGCGGTCTTCGAATTGCTCGCCGACATCGCCGCCGGCAAGGATGCCATCATCACTGCCTCGCCCGACACCGTGGTTCAGGGCTTCCGCGGGGCACGCCCCGATCTCGTGGCGGAGCTTCCCGGCCTCCTGGCACCTGACGGGACGATCCTGGAACGACCCCTGTGGACGGCGCATCGGCAGGACCCGGCAGTGGCGGAGGCATGGCTGTCAGTGGCCGGGCGCATCTCCCGCAGGTCCGGCGGGCAGTCCGCCCGCCGGCTCGAACAGCCCGGACCGGTGCCGGCACCGGACGGGCAACCAGTCCCGACACCGGACAGAGCCGCCGGCGCCCGCGCGGGGACGGTCGAGGCCCACCTGCTGCCGTCCCCGGTCCACGAGCTGCGGTATGTGGCCCAGCGGATCCTCGAAGCCCAGCTGAACGACGCCCGGGAACTCGGGGACATCGCCGTGATCGTGCGCAACGGCGGCCAGCTCAGCCAGTTGCAGCGGTACCTGGCCGGCCAGGGGATCCCGGTCCGGATTCCCGTCGCCGAATCCGCCGTCCGGGACGAGGTCGCGGTCCGTCCGCTGCTCGATGCCTATGCGGTGGCCCTGGACCCTGCCGTGCTCACACCCGAGTCAGCGGTGTCCTTGCTGACGTCCCGGATAGGCGGCGCCACCGCGATTGAACTGCGGAGGCTGCGGCAGTCGCTGCGCCGGGAGGAACTCCTGGGCGGCGGCGGGCGCACCAGCGACGCGCTCCTGGTCGAAGCCCTGCTGGAGCCGGGAGCGCTCGCAACGCTGGGCATCGAGGGTCACTCGGCCCGCCGGATTGCCCGGATGATCGCAGCGGGCCGGGACGCCGCCGGTGCCGCCGGAGGCAACGCAGAGACGGTGCTCTGGGCGCTCTGGCATTCCACCGGCCTGGCCTCCCGCTGGACCGACGCCGCCCTCGCCGGAGGCTCAGCCGGTGCCCGGGCCGACCGTGACCTTGATGCCATGATGGCGCTGTTCCATACCGCGGAACGCTTTGTGGACCAGCTGCCGGGTTCCGGCCCGGAGCAGTTCCTTGAATACCTGCTCAGCCAGGAACTTCCCATGGATACCCTGGCCGCCCGGGCGCAGCTGGAAGACGCGGTGGAGCTCATGACCCCTGCCAGCGCGGCCGGCCGCGAATGGCCGGTGGTCATTGTGCCCGGACTTCAGGAAGGCGTGTGGCCCAACACCCGGTTGCGCGGCGAACTGCTCGGCAGCACGTTGTTCGCCGACGCCGTCGAGCACGGCGTGGAGTATGCCCTGCGACTGGATCCGCAGAGCCGGCTGCGCGAAATACGCTATGACGAGCTCCGGAGCTTTTCCACGGCAGTCTCCCGCGCCCGGGAGGTGCTGATCTGCACGGCGGTGTCCTCGGAGGATGAGCAGCCGTCCTCGTTCCTGGACTATGTGGCGCCGTTGCGGTCCGGGCAGGACCGCCGGGGCTTTACCCCGGTCGAGCGTCCGCTGACGCTCCGGGCGCTGGTAGCGGAGCTGCGGCAGTACGCCCAGCTCGACCCGAGGGCGGCCGAATCGGCGGAAGCCGCGGCCGTCCTGGGGGGCCTGGCCACGGCCCAGCCGCCGGTTCCGGGCGCGCACCCCGCGAGCTGGTGGGGGCTGGCGGAGTTGTCCTCGGAGGAGGCGGTGGTTCCGCCGGGCGGTACCGTGTTCGTGTCGCCCTCGAAGGTCGAAACCGTGCAGAAATCTCCGCTGGACTGGTTTGTCCAAGCCGCCGGCGGTGAAGCCGCCACCGATTTTGCCCGCAGCCTCGGAACGCTGGTCCACGCCATTGCGCAGGACCTCCCGGACGCCTCGGGAAGCGAGTATGTCGCCGAACTCGTCCGGCGCTGGCCCACGCTGGGGATGAAGGACAACTGGGAAGGCAAACTGGACTTCCAGCGAGCCGAGTCCATGGTCCGCAAGCTCGCCCAGTATGTCCTCGTGATGCGCAGCGAGGGCCGGAGCCTGATCGGCGTCGAACAGGACTTTGAGGTGAAGCTGCCGGACGTTCCGGCGGAGGCCGCTTCCACACAGGCCGGATCCGATCCGGGCGAGGGCGGAAGCGCCGGTCCGGCGCGGCCCGCCGTGCTCAGGGGCCAGGTCGACCGGCTGGAGATCGACGCCGAGGGCCGGCTGGTGATCATCGACCTCAAAACCGGCAAACGCCAGCCCGGCAAAGCGGATCTGGACCGGCACCCGCAGCTCGGTGCCTACCAGGCCGCCGTGCTGGCCGGCGGCTTCGCGGGTCCCGACGACGGTCCGCCGCCGCTGCCGGGCGGCGCCGTCCTGGCCCAGCTGGGCACCACCACCAAGAGCCCCGGCATCCAGGCCCAGGCACCGCTGGATCCGCAGGACAACTGGGCACTGGAGATGGTCGGCGACGCGGCCCGCGTGATGTCCGGCAGCGTTTTCCAGGCCCGCCACGATCCGTCCAAGGGAGGCCACGGCGGCCACGGCTGCCGGCTCCCTGAAGTGTGCCCGCTGTGCGTGCGGGGAAAGCAGGTTACTGAATGAGCCCCGAGGCGCCGGCAAGCGGCCCGACCGACCCGCATCCGGCTCCGGCTCCCCTCCCCGAGCCCCTTCCTGAGCCGCGGTTCAGCCCGGAAGAGCTGTCGGCACTGCTGGGGGAGGGGAACAGCCCCACGGCCGAACAGTCCCTGATCATTTCCTCGCCCCTCACGCCGCGGCTCGTGATCGCCGGGGCGGGCTCGGGGAAGACCGCCACCATGGCGGATCGGGTAGTGTGGCTCGTCGCCAACGGCTGGGTCCGGCCGGAGGAAGTCCTCGGCGTCACCTTCACCCGCAAGGCCGCCGGTGAACTCGCCTCGCGGATCCGGGCCAAGCTGGCCGCGCTGGCGCGCATCGCGGCGGCCGACACCGGGAACACGCTCTTCCCTGCCGGGCTGCTGAGCGCGGATGCGCTCGAACCCAAGGTCTCCACCTACCACTCGTATGCGAGCGGCATTGTGTCCGACTACGGTCTCCGCCTCGGCGTCGAACGCGACGTCGTGCTGCTCGGCGGCGCCCAGTCGTTCCAGCTCGCCAGCGAGGTGGTGGAAGCCTTTGACGGGGACTACGAACACTTCCGGTCCGCCAAATCAACGCTCGTCAAGGCCGTGATCCAGCTGGCGGGAGAGTGCTCCGAGCATTTGCAGGACCCGGCCCAGGTCCGTGGCTGGCTCTTGGAGCGGGTCGCCGCGTTCGAGTCGCTCCCGTATGTCGCAGAAGCCAAGAAGAACCCCACCCAGGCTGCGGGCGAGCTCAGCGCGATGCTTCGCACGCGGGCCAGCGTCGCGGACATGGTGGGCCGCTATTCCGAGGCGAAGCGCGCCCGCGGCGCCCTGGACTTCGGTGACCTGGTGGCCCTGGCGGCGCGGGTGGCCAGTGAGATTCCGGTCGCCGCCCAAACAGAGCGCCAGCGTTACAAGGTGGTGCTTCTCGATGAGTTCCAGGACACCTCGCACGCCCAGTTGGTGCTGTTCTCCCGGCTCTTCGGCGACGGCCATGCGGTTACCGCGGTGGGGGACCCGAACCAGTCCATCTACGGATTCCGGGGAGCGTCCGCCGGGCAACTCTTCCATTTCGTCCGCGAATTCCCGATCCTCGTCAGCAGCGAAGGCACCGGCACCGCCCACGGCGGCGAGGGGGACCGGGGCAGCGGGCAGGCCCGGCGCTTTGCCGTGGCGCCCACCTCCTACTTGACTACAGCGTGGCGCAACGGACGCAACATCCTGGCCACGGCCAACCTCATTTCGGCGCCGCTGAGCAAAGCGGCGGCGAACCTCGGGGCCGCCGGGGCCCGGGAAAGCGCCGATGCCGTCGAGGTCCCGCCACTGCAGCCCAGCCCGGCCGCGGTGGACGGCAGGGTGGTGATGGGACGGTTCGCCACGGACGAAGCCGAGGCCGCGGCGATCGCAGGCGACGTGCTGAAATTTCGCGTGACGGACTTCGACGCCGCGCACTCCGCCGACCCGGTTCCGCCGGCCATGGCTGTGCTGTGCCGGCGCCGGGCACAGATGGAATGCATTCGCCGCGAGTTCGAAGTCCGGGGCATTCCCTATGAAATCGTTGGGCTCGGCGGGCTGTTGGACACGCCGGAAATCATCGATCTTGTCGCTACGCTCCGGGTCCTGGCCGACCCGGGCCGCTCGGACTCCCTCATGCGCCTGCTGGCCGGCGCGCGGTGGCGGATCGGCCCGGCGGACCTGATGGCCCTGCGGGACTGGTCGAGTTTCCTGGCCCGCCGTCGGGGTCGCCCCGGCGGCCTGGAGGCCGGCGACGCCGGACAGGGTGCCGAGGATGACGGGCGTGCCGCCGAGGACGCGCTGGATGACGCTGTGATCGAAGGCGACATCACGGACGCCGCCAGTCTGGTCGAGGCCCTGGACTGGCTGCCCCGCGACGGCTGGACCTCGGCGCACGGACGCAGACTGAGCCCGGAGGCCCGGGACCGTCTGCAGCGGCTCTCGGACGAGCTCCGGCAGTTGCGCAGCTACATGGGGGACGACCTCACCACTTTGCTCGGGGAGGTCGAACGGGCGATGCTCCTGGACATCGAAGTTGCGGCCCGGCCCGGGATCAGCATCCATCAGGCCCGCCGCAACCTGGACGCCTTCCAGGACGCGGCGGCCGGGTTCCTGCACACCTCCCAGCGGGTAGATGTCATGGCGTTTCTCGCATGGCTGGAAGCTGCGGCGGCCGAGGAAAACGGTCTGGATGCCGCAGCGCCGGAGGTGAACCACGAAGCCGTCCAGCTGCTGACCGTGCATGCCTCCAAGGGGCTGGAATGGGATGTCGTGTTCGTTCCCGGGCTCAATTCCGGGGCGTTCCCCAGCAGTCGTGACTCGCGGTGGAGCAGCGGCAGTGCGGCACTGCCGTGGCCGTTGCGCGGCGATCGCACCGATTTGCCCCAGTGGGACCTGGACCAGCCGGACCAAAAAGGCTGGCTTGACGCCGAGAAGGAGTTCAAGTCTGCCGTCCAGGCGCACGGCGAGGCCGAGGAACGGCGCCTGGCCTACGTGGCGTACACCCGTGCCAAACACGTGCTCTGGCTATCGAGTGCGGCGTGGGTGGGGTCCCGGGCCGGTTTGGCGGAGATGTCTCCCTTCCTTGCCGGGCTCGAGGGCCTCACCGCCGACGGCGCGGCCGAAATCCATCCGCTGTCCGTCAGCGAGGACGCGCTGCCGGCCGAAAGCCCCCTGACCTCTGAACTCGAAGTCGCCGCCTGGCCCTATGATCCGCTGGAGGGCCCGCATGACCCCCGGACGGGAAAACGGCTGCGGCTTGTCCCGGGCCGGCGGGCGGCCATGGAATCCGCAGCGGCCCGTGTCCTGGAGGCAATGGCATCCGGCCCGGATGGCGCGGACGCCGGAAAACGTCCCATCCTGCGCGGTCCCGCCGCCGGGTGGGCGCAGGAGGCGGCCACTTTGCTGGAACGCCGCTCCCGGCGTTCGGTGGTCCAGGATGTGCATCTGCCCGGGCACATCTCGGCGTCGACTCTCGTGGACCTGGAAGATGACCCAGGCTCCGTTGTGGCCCGCCTGCGCAGGCCGATCCCGCGCGAACCGGGGATGTCGGCGCGCAAGGGCACGGCCTTCCACGCCTGGGTGGAGGAATACTTCGGCGCCGCCGGGATGCTGGACCTGGGTGAGGCAGCCGGCGCTGACGACCACATCGACGAGGCCTACGGCCTGGATTCCATGGTGGAGACTTTCCGTCAGTCCGAGTGGGCCCACCGCGCCCCCGCCCACGTCGAGGTCCCGGTCGAGACACGGATCGGCGACGTCGTGGTCCGGGGCAGGATCGACGCCGTGTTCCGCGACGCCGACGGCCGCTGGGATCTTGTGGACTGGAAGACCGGCCGCCGCCCCTCGGCGGCCCAACTGAAGGTCAAGGCAGTCCAGCTCGCCGTCTACCGGCTGGCCTGGGCCCGGCTCAAGGGGGTCCCGTTGGAGGACGTCCGGGCCGCTTTCTACTACGTGGCCGACAACCAGGTGGTCCGCCCCCATGACCTCGGATCAGCGGAAAAGCTTGAGGAAATCGTGTCGGCGGCGCTAGGGAGGACAGCGACGCACAGCGGCGCCTAGCGGATGTCAGCCGGCCGGAGAAAGCCCGCCGAACGATCCGGGCGGGGCAGTACACCTGAACCGGCCGGCAGCCGGCGCTAGCGGGACGCGGAGTCGACCACCGTGATCGCGGCGGTTGACGTGTTGTCACCGGACCCGGGCTGGACGACGGCGATCGATTGCGTCGATGTGTCGGTACCGGCTGGAACCGCGGCCCCGGCGTCGCTGTCACCGGCCTCACTGACCTTCCCGGAGTCCGGGTCGGGGGCCGCCGCCTGCGGGGCGCCGTCCAGCGCGGCATCAGCGCTGGAGGGCTCGGAGGACTTGGCGGCGCCGGGGATTGCGGTGATGTCGGCGGACGCACCTGCGGCCTTACCGGCGCCCGGCTCGGCGCTTGCCTGGTCGCCTGCTTCAGCGGCTGCGGCTGCGGCTGCGGTTGTGTCTGCGATGGGCTGGGGGACAGCCGCCGGTTCGTCAGCCCCCGTTTCGCGGGGGATAGGCGTGACGTGCACAGCGGGCCTGGCACTGATGCCGGCAGTGGCATCATCAGCCGGAGCGCTGCCCGTGACCGGCTCCATAGGCAGCAGCGTGACCTTGCTGACGGCGGGCGCCGTCCCGTTGGCCGCTGGGGCCGGCGCGGCCGGGACCGTCGGCGCATCGACATGAGCACCGGCGTCGGCAATGGCTTGTTCGGTGCCGGGTTCGGGTGCCGCGACCGGCTGCGGCAGCGGTTCCACGCTGATCGGCTGGCCGCCGTGTTCGGCCACGTCCTCGGCCAGTGTGGCGAGCATGGATTCCGCCTCGTCGATCATTTCCTGGTTGCCGGCGGCCATGCCCTTGACCAGATACTGCGCCAGGGCGAATTCGGCGGAGAGCGCGGCCCGCCGCAACAGGTGCACATCGGGCGCGTCGCGCCGGCTGGAGGTGTAGTGATCCAGGACCGCATTCACAAAGTCCTGTTCGTTGGAGGCGACCAGCCAGGCCATGTCGTCCGCCGGGTCACCGATGCGCAGGTCGGTCCAGCCCGTCACTGCGGTCACACGCTCACCCTCGACCAGCAGGTTGTCCTCGTGGAGGTCGCCGTGAACGACGCAGGGATTGAAGCGCCAGAGCGAGACGTCTTCCATGGCGTGTTCCCAGCGCCGCAGCAGCAGCGGCGGGATTTTTCCGGTCGTGGCCGCCTGGTCCAGTTCATTGAGGCGCCGCTGGCGGAATTCGTTGGGCGTGTAGCTGGGCAGATCGGCGTTGCTCACGATTGACCGTGGGAGGTCATGGATCGCGGCCAGGGCCGCCCCGATTTCGCGGGCCAGCGCGGGAGAGCCGTTGCTGAGCTCGTCCAGGGAGCGGGTGGCGCCGGCCAGGTGCGAATAGACAAACGTGCTGAGCTGGCCTTGCCGGACCGTTCCCGCCACTGTGGGCATGAGGAACGGGAGCTCGGCCCGGATGCCGGGAGCGAACGCACGCAGCACCAGGAATTCGGTTTCCAGCCGGGCGCTCGCTTCGGCATGCCGGGGGGAGCGGACGCGCCAACGCTTGCCCTCAGAATCCAGCAGGAGGGCCGCGTCGAAGTCCGCCGGATCGTCGGGCGCAGAGCTGACGGCGGTCGGGGTCAGGCCGGGTACCGCCGCCGTTGCTACAGCTGCCAGTTCGATTGGTTTCCTTCTCACCCTTCCACGGTAGATTGAGCGGCGCCCAAGTCGGCGATGCACTCCGGCGAGTCTTGAGATCGGGGACAAATCGGAGGGAAATAGGCGCTGAATCCGGGGCAGGCGGCCTGTCCCGCACATGCTGTGGAGCGCCCGGCGGCATGGTCGGCAAATGTCAATTGTCTGCCCGAGTCAGTACGGTGGGTGTATGAGTCTTGCGGAGTCAGCGGCATCTTCATCGGCATCACAGCAAACACCCTCCGAATCCCCGGCATCCGACGGTGCGGCGCCGCCGCTGCATCTCCTGCCGGCAAACCACCTCATGGAGACGGTCCTTCCCGTGCGCCCGGCCCTGATCGACCGCGGATCCGCCGCGCGGGTGAAACCCGGAATGCTCGCGGAGCTGGTCGGTTCAGGCGCGGCGCAGGCCGTGGTGCTCTCCGGCAGGCAGGCCCTCGTCAGCGGCAACAGCCTCGTGCTCCTCAACGCGGCCGAGCTCTCCGGGCACCTGGCCAACACCCCGTACGCTCCCGAACACGTGATTTACCTCGGTTCCGCCCTGGCCGGTTCGGACCTCGACGCCGGCACCGAGCTTGTCCTCTTTGTCCTCCCGCTTCAGTTCGAAGTCCAGGCCGAGGAATTCGAGGCTCACGTGGCCGGCGTTCCGAGCGATGCGCAGTGGGTGGGTTTCCGCGAAGTCGCGGCACGCCTGAACGCCACGGACACTGCGCTGTTCATCGAAGCCAGCGCCATCGCCAACTGGCATTCCACCCACACTCACTGCCCGCGCTGCGGCACTCCCACGCAGCCGGAAGCCGGTGGCTGGGTCCGGCGCTGCCCGGCCGATAACTCCGAGCACTTCCCCCGGACGGATCCGGCCATCATCGTCACCGTGGTGGGCCCCGACGGGAGACTGCTGTTGGGCGGAGGCGGCCCACTCGACGCCCGGAACTATTCGACCCTCGCCGGCTTCGTCGAACCGGGGGAGTCGCTCGAACAGGCCGTGCAGCGCGAAATCAGCGAGGAAGTCGGGGTCCGCGTCACCGCGTCCCAGTACCTTGGATCGCAGTCCTGGCCGTTTCCCGCCTCCCTGATGCTCGGCTTCACGGCCACCACGCCGGACACCGAAGCCCGGCCCGACGGCGTCGAGGTCACCAGGGCACGGTGGTTCAGCCGGAGCGAACTGCAGGACGCCGTCCTCAGCGGCGAGATCGTCATTTCCAGCAGGCTCTCCATCGCCCGGTCCCTTATTGAACACTGGTACGGCGGCATCATTCAGGACGCCGCGGACAGCGCCTGACACTGCCCCATACAGGCTGACACCGCCTGCCCCTATCCGCAGGACACCGACTACCGACTGAGCAGCAAAAGTGACCACAGAGAAATTGAACTTCAGCACCATCCCCGGCGGGGAACCGTCGGGCGGCACGACGTCGGGCGATGCCCCGCCTGCCGATGCCCCGGAACCTGACGGCCGTTCGCTGGAGGAACGGATCCTCGGCGGCCTCGACGCTGAGCAACGCGAGGTTGCCAGCACCCTCCAGGGGCCCATGTGTGTCCTGGCCGGTGCCGGGACCGGCAAGACCCGCGCCATCACGCACCGGATCGCCTACGGCGTGCACTCAGGGGTGTACAGCCCGCAACGGCTCCTCGCTGTCACCTTCACGGCCCGGGCTGCCGCCGAGATGCGCAGCCGGCTCCGTGACCTCGGCGTCGGCAACGTTCAGGCCCGTACCTTCCACGCCGCGGCGCTGCGCCAGTTGCAGTTCTTCTGGCCGCAGGCTGTCGGCGGCACCCTGCCCAATCTGCTGGACCACAAGGCACAGATGATTGCCGAGGCCGCGCGGCGGCTCCGGCTCAGCACGGACCGCGCCTCCATCCGGGACCTCGCCTCCGAAATCGAGTGGGCCAAGGTATCCATGCTGACCCCGGCGAACTATCTGGAGAACGCCCAGGGCCGGGGCAATCCGGGCGGCTTCGACCTGACGGCCGTGGCACGGGTCTTCCAGTCCTATGAGGACGTCAAGACCGACCGCAACGTCATCGACTTCGAGGACGTGCTGCTGATCACCGTGGGGATCCTGCAGGAGGACCCAAAGGTGGCAGCGACCGTCCGGGAACAGTACCGGCACTTCGTCGTCGACGAGTACCAGGACGTCTCGCCGCTGCAGCAGCGGCTCCTGGAGCTGTGGCTCGGCGGACGCGACGAGCTCTGCGTCGTGGGCGACGCCAGCCAGACCATCTACTCCTTCACCGGCGCCTCCCCGAAGCACCTGCTCGGGTTCAAAGCGATGTATCCCGAGGCCCACGTCGTTAAGCTGATCCGGGACTACCGGTCCACGCCCCAGGTCGTCAGGCTCGCCAACGACCTCCTCGCCGGCCGGCGCAGCGGCGGCCCGGTGGCGGACGCCGCCTGGGCCACGCCTTTGCAGCTCGTGGCGCAGCGGCCGGCGGGCCCGGTGCCGCGGTTCACCGAATGCTCGGATGACGAGGCGGAGGCCGCCACTGTCGCCGCGCGGATCCGTGAACTCCTCGACGCCGGAACACCGGCGAGCCAGGTCGCCGTGCTCTTCCGCACCAACGGGCAGTCCGAAGCCTACGAACAGGCGCTGGCCTCGGCGGGGATCGGCTACCAGCTGCGCGGCGGTGAGCGGTTCTTCGCGCGGAAGGAGGTCCGGGACGCCATCCTGCAGCTCCGGGCCGCGACCCGGGCGGTGGCTGAAACTGCCACGCCCGAGCCGCTCGGGCAGCTGGTCCGGGACATCGTCGCCTCCCTGGGCTACACGGACGCGGCGCCGCACAGCGGCGGCGCTCTCCGGGAGCGCTGGGAATCGCTGGCCGCCCTCGTGGCGCTGGCCGACGAACTCGTGATCAGCAGGGGCCCGCAGTTCTCGCTCCCGGACTTTGTCAACGAGCTCCAGGAACGGTCCCTGGCCCAGCACGCTCCGACTGTGCAGGGCGTTACCCTGGCATCCCTGCACGCCGCCAAGGGCCTGGAATGGGACGCCGTGTTCCTGGTCGGGCTGAGTGAGGGCCTCGTGCCGATCTCGTTCGCGGACACTCCTGAAGCGGTGGACGAGGAACGCCGGCTCCTGTACGTCGGGATCACCCGCGCCCGCGAACACCTGTCCCTGTCCTGGTCCACTGCCCGGACACCCGGCGGACGCGCCAACCGCAAGCCCTCGCGCTTCCTGGACGGCCTTCGCCCCGACTCGGTGGCCAGCTCCCACCTGCGGGGCAAGGGCCCGGCGCCGCGCCGGAAGGCGGCCGTTCCGGCGTCGTGCCGGGTCTGCGGCAGCATGCTCTCCAGCGGCGCGGAGCGCAAGGTGGGCCGCTGCAACCAGTGCCCGCCCAGTTACGAGGAACAGACGTTCGACGCGCTCAGGCAGTGGCGGAAGGACGTGGCCCTTGAGGCGGACGTCCCGGCATTCGTGGTGTTCACCGATGCCACCCTGACCGCCATCGCCGAGGCGCGCCCCGAGTCGCTGGAGCAGTTGGCCAAACTCGCCGGCGTGGGTCCATCCAAACTGGAGAAGTACGGCGAGGCCGTTCTGACAGTCCTGGCCGAAAGCACGGTTCAGTGATGCCCAGTTCAGTGATGTCCGGTTCAGTTCCGGCGGCCACACCGCTGACCACCGCCGACGGCGCCCCGGTAGTGGTCCGCCGCTCTGCGCGCCGACGCCGCACGGTCGCCGCGTTCTGGGAGGACGGCACCGCCGTCGTCGCCATCCCCGCGTCCTTCAGCAGGGCGCAGGAACGGGAGTGGGTCCATCGCATGCTGGAGAAACTCCGGCGCCAGGGGGACCGGGCGGCGCGGGGTTCCGGCCGGCGCCGCCCCCGCAGCGATGCCGACCTTGCCGCCCACGCCGCGGATCTGTCGGCGAAGTACCTGGGCGGCAGGGCGGTGCCCTCCTCGGTCCGCTGGGTCACCAACCAGAATTCGCGCTGGGGTTCCGCGACGCCGTCCGAAGGGACCATCCGGCTCTCGGCGAAGCTGCAGCCCATGCCGCAGTGGGTGATCGACTACGTGCTGCTTCACGAACTGGCCCACCTCCTGGTGGCCGGCCACGATGCCGCCTTCTGGCGGTTGCTGACGGCGTACCCGGAGACTGAGCGTGCCAAGGCCTTCCTGGAAGGGGTCTCGTTCGCGACCTCACGCGGCCTGGCGCCCGACGGCGGATACGACGAAGCCCCGGACGGAACCGAAATCCCGGCCGGGGCCTACTAGCGTTCGGCTAGGCCTTGGGCGTGCCGCCGTCGTCCGGTCCGCCGTCCTGACGGTCGTCGTCCTTGGCCGCCGGTTCGTCCGTGCCCTCTGAATCCGCCGTGCCTTCTGAATCCGCGGTGCCCTCGGTGTCCGTGGTGCCCTCTGAATCCGGAGTGCCCTCTGAATCCGCCGTGCCTTCGGTGTCCGTGGCGTCGGCGCCGGCCGGCTCGTCGAACCCTCCGCTAAGCAGTTTCTGCAGGGCGTCGTCCACTTCGCTGTCGCTGGCTTCGGCGAGTTTACGGCGTTCGCTGAAGCCTTGCGGATCTTCCAGGTCCTCTGCCGTGGGAAGCAGGTCGGGATGCTGCCAAACGGCGTCGCGGCCGTCGACCCCACGCTCTTCCTTGAGCAAGGCCCACAGCGTGGCGGCCTCGCGGAGCCGGCGCGGCCGCAGTTCGAGTCCCACGAGGGAGGAGAACGCGTGCTCCGCGGGGCCCCCAGTGGCCCGGCGCCGCCGGACGGTTTCGCGCAACGCGGCCGCGGACGGCAACATCTTCTCGGTTGCACCCCAGGTGAGTTCGTCCACCCAGCCTTCCACCAGGGCCAGCGCGGTCTCCAGCTTTTCGAGGGCCTGCTCCTGGGCGGGAGTGCGTTGCGGCATGAAGACTCCCTGCGACAGCGCCTCCTGGATGGCCTCGGGGTTGCTGGGATCGATCTCGCGTGCCAGTTCTTCGATCTTGGACGTGTCGATGTGGATGCCGCGGGCGTAGGCCTCGATCGCGCCGAGCAGGTGCCCGCGCAGCCAGGGGACCTGGACGAAGAGACGGGCGTGTGCCGCTTCGCGCACGGCCAGGAACAGGCGGATGTCGTTTTCCGGCAGGCTGAGGCCCTCACCGAATTTCGCCACGTTGGCCGGCAGGAGCGCCATTTCGAGGTCTGCGAGGGGCACGCCAATGTCCGTCGAGCTGACCACTTCGGCCGACAGCGCGCCGATCGCCTGGCCGAGCTGCATGCCGAAGATCGCCCCGCCCATGTTCTGGATCATCGAGGAGGCGCCGCCCATCATGGACTTCATTTCCTCGGGCATCTGCTCGGTCATGGCGGCCGAGAGCGCATTGGCAATGCTGTTGGCCACGGGCTCGGTCAGCCGCTTCCACGTCCCAAGGGTTTCCTCGACCCATTCGGCGCGGGACCACGCCCGGCCGATCAGTCCCGTGGCCGGAAGCCCGGTGACCTGGTCGAGCCACAGTTCGGCCAGCCGAAGGGCCTCATCGACCTCCCGCGACTGATGCGCCGTGACCGAGGGGTCAGTTCCGCTGGCGGCGACGCGCCGGGCGTTGTCATGTGCCAGCTGCCAATTGACGGGCCCCTCCGAGGGGGCACTCATCATCGCCTGCACCTGGGAGAACATCTGGGCCAGGAGGTTTGGATCGTCCGGGAGGCCTGCTGCCTTGGCGAGCTCGGCGGGGTCGATATTGCCCATGCCCTGCCCGCCCATCAAGTTTTTGAGCATTTCGGCCAAAGGATCCTTGGGCTCCTCGTCGCCATTGGACGGATTGAGTGGGTTGGAGGTCATGATCCCGCCGATCGTCGGTGTGGCTGCTTCTCAACTTCACGGTACCCCTGTGCAAGAGTGGCTGTCTGCCGAAACCGCGCCACGTTCGCTGTAGGCAAAGAGCGGTCCGGGGTCCCAAGCGCGTAGGCTTGGAAGTTGGAATATTTGCACGCGGCAGCCTCGGGTTAGGCTGCGGCCCTGGTGCGTGGTCGCGGTGTCCTTTCGGGCTTGTCCTGGCAGGGCCGCAGCCCTCGTGCCGGCACGGAGAGGTCGTTCAATGACAATCACCCACGGTGAGCAGCCCGCCAGCGACCCAGCGGCCGGCCCTGCCCGGGGCAGGTGGGCGCGACTGGCTGGCGCCGGCGTGCGGCGCCCGCGCAACAACCGGTCTTCAGCCATGCTTGTCTCGGGGCTGCTTGCCGCCGCACTGGGCATCACCGCGGTGAGCCTGCCCGTGCCCTACGTGATCGAGTCTCCCGGCCCCACCTTCAACACCATCGGCCAGGACAACGGCAAACCGGTGATCAGCGTCAGCGGCCATGAGTCGTTTCCCGCCAAGGGCAGCCTGGACCTGACCACTGTCTATGTCGACGGCGGTCCCAACGGTCCGGTCAGCGTCTTCGAGGCGTTCTCGGCATGGCTGAACGGGACCAAGGCCGTCTACCCCCAGGAACTGCTCTTCCCCACCGGCGTCACCAAGGAACAGTCCCAGCAGGAGAGCGCCACCGCGATGACCACCTCCCAGGAGAACGCCATCGCCTCGGCACTGAAGGAACTGAAGATTCCGTTCGGGCAGAAAATGCAGGTGGCCGGGCTCCCGGACGACTCCGCCTCGAAAGGACTGCTGCAGGCAGGGGACGAACTTGTCTCCATCAATGACAAGCCCATCACTGCGCTCGGCGTGGTCCAGGCGGAACTGGCCGCCGGCAACGGCAAGCCCGCCAAGGTTATTGTCGAACGCGCCGGCGCCCGGGTGCCAGTCACCATCACGCCGGCCAAAAACAGTGCGGGCCGCTACATCCTGGGCGTCTTGCTGCAGTACAAGTTCACCTTCCCGTTTGATGTCACCATCTCGCTCGACAAGGTCGGTGGCCCCAGTGCGGGCATGATGTTCGCGCTTGGCATCATTGACACCGTCACTCCCGGGGACCTGACCGGCGGCAAGCACATCGCCGGAACCGGAACCATCACCCCGGACGGCGCCGTAGGACCCATCGGCGGGATCGCCCAGAAGATGCAGGGGGCGCGGTCCGGCGGGGCCACGCTGTTCCTGGCCCCGGCGGCCAACTGCGAAGACGTTCTGGGCCACATCCCCGACGGCCTGCAGGTGGTCCGGGTCGAGAACCTCACCGAGGCCCGCAAGGCAGTTGAACTGGCCGCGTCAGGCGGCGACACATCGGGACTGCCCGTCTGCACCAACAACTAGACTGGCCGCGGAACTAAGCGCCGTCCCCACTCGTGGCACTAATTGACGGCCGCGCCGTCCCGCCGGGACCCTGCTGCAGGGCCCTGACGGAACGGCGGTGACGGCCGTTAGAATGCATCAACCTGCAACACCGGCACTTGGTCGCCAGACTGAGCCACAGCAGCGACTGATAACTAAAAACCAGCAGTAGACGACCAGCTATGAGGTACCGAGTTTGTCCCGTCCCGCCAGCACTGTCCCGCCCGGAAGACCCCAGACACGACGCGGCGCCCTGACGCCGACGCTGATCATCGTGGCCCTGATCGTGGTCGGATTCATCTTCTTCGCCAATGTCTGGACGGATGTCCTCTGGTACCAGCAGCTCGGCTACTTCGAAGTGTTCCTGACCGAGAACCTGGCCAGGATCGTGATCTTCCTGACAGGTTTCGCTGTCATGTTCCTGGCCGTCTTCTTCGCCATCAGGATTGCCTACCATGCGCGGCCGGTGTACGCCCCCGATTCGGAAATCCGGGACAACCTCAACCGCTACCAGGCGCAGCTAGAACCGATCCGCCGCGTCGTGATGGTGGGGCTTCCCATCCTCTTTGGCCTGTTCGCCGGCAGCGCCGCGGCCAGCCAGTGGCAGAAAGTCCTCCTGTTCCTGAACCAGGAGGCATTCGGCCAGAACGATCCGCAGTTCGGGCTCGACATCAGCTTCTACCTCATGACTCTTCCCTTCCTCGGCTTCGTCACCGGGTTCCTCATCAGCGTCACGGTGATCGCTGGCCTTGCCGGCATCCTCACCCACTACCTCTACGGCAGCATCCGGATCATGGAACGCGGGATCTTCACCAGCCGCGCCGCACAGATCCACCTGGCTGTCACGGGCGCCGCCTTCCTGGTGCTGATGGGCCTCAACTTCTGGCTGGACCGCTACTCCACGGTGCAGAATAACGGCGGGCGCTGGGCCGGTGCGCTGTACACGGACGTGAACGCCGTCATTCCGACCAAGGCCATCCTGGCCGTGGCCGCGGCCATCGTCGCCGTGCTGTTCATCGTCGCCGCGGTCATCGGCAAGTGGCGGCTGCCGGTGATCGGCACCGCCATGCTCATCATCACGGCCATCCTGGCCGGCGGCGTCTACCCGTGGGTCATCCAGCAGTTCCAGGTCCGGCCCTCGGAGCAGACGCTGGAGAACGAATACATCAAGCGGAACATCGCGATGACCCGTGCCGCCTACGGCCTGGATAAGGTCCAGGAAAAGCGGTACAACGCCACCACCAACGCCACCACCGGCGCGCTGGCCCCCGATGCGCAGACCACCGCCAACATCCGGCTGCTGGATCCGAACCTGATCTCGGATGCGTTCTCGCAGCTCGAACAGTACCGGCCCTACTACCAGTTCCCCAGCGCCCTGAACGTGGACCGCTACGAGATCGACGGCAAGATCCAGGACACGGTCATCGCCGTCCGCGAACTCAACCCGGACGGGCTCGCCACGAACCAGCAGTCCTGGCTGAACCGGCACGTGGTCTACACCCACGGCTACGGCGTCGTCGCCGCCAAGGGCAACAAGTTCACCGTGGACGGCAAGCCGGACTTCCTGCAGGCGGGCATCCCGTCCACCGGCGCGCTCGGCAACGATTCGACCTACCAGCCCCGCGTCTACTTCGGCCAGGACTCGCCCGACTACTCGATCGTGGGCGCCCCGGACGGTGCACCGCACCGTGAGCAGGACCGGCCCGCGGCCAAGGAAGGCGACGGCGAGACACAGTACACCTTCACCGGCAACGGCGGCCCGAACGTGGGCAGCTTCTTCAACAAGATCCTTTACGCGATCAAGTTCCAGTCCTCGGACCTGCTGCTTTCCGACGGCGTGAACGCCGAGTCCCAGATCCTCTACGACCGCAACCCGCGGGACCGCGTCGAAAAGGTGGCGCCCTACCTGACTGTTGACGGCAATCCGTACCCCGCCGTCGTCGACGGCAGGGTGAAATGGATCGTGGACGGATACACCACCAGCCCGTACTTCCCGTACTCCCAGCAGGAGCAGCTCTCGGCCGCCACGGCCGACTCACAGACCGCCGCGAACCGGACAGTAGCCCTGCCAAACAGCTCGGTGAACTACATCCGCAACTCGGTCAAGGCCACCGTGGACGCCTATGACGGTTCCGTGACGCTGTACGCCTGGGACGACCAGGATCCGGTCCTGAAAGCCTGGCAGAAGATCTTCCCGACGTCGGTGAAGCCGTATTCGGAGATGTCCGGTGCGCTCATGAGCCACGTGCGCTACCCGGAGGACCTGTTCAAGGTCCAGCGCGAGCTTCTGGGCCGCTACCACGTGACCAACCCGGACAGCTTCTACACCAACATTGACGCCTGGTCCGTTCCCAACGACCCCACCGTCAAGGACGAAGTCAAACAGCCGCCGTACTACATGTCGCTGAAGATGCCCGACCAGGACAAGCCGGCGTTCCAGCTGACCTCGTCGTTCATCCCGCAGGTGGTCAACGGCAACGCCCGCAACGTGCTCTACGGCTTCCTGGCCGCGGACTCCGACGCCGGCAACCAGAAGGGCGTCAAAGCGGACAGCTACGGCCAGCTGAGGCTCTTGCAGATCCCGCCGGAGACCCAGGTCCCCGGACCGGGCCAGGCGCAGAACAAGTTCAACTCCGACCCCACCGTTTCGCAGGCCCTTAACCTGTTGCGCCAGGGTGCGTCGGCGGTGCTCAACGGCAACCTCCTGACCCTGCCGGTCGGTGGCGGCATGGCGTACGTCCAACCCGTCTATCTTCGCTCCACGGGGGAGACCTCCTACCCGACGCTGCAGCGGGTCCTGGTGGCGTTCGGCGACAAGATCGGGTTCGCGCCCACACTGGACGAGGCCCTGAACCAGCTCTTCGGCGGAAATTCGGGTGCCGCAGCAGGTGACTCGGCCAACAAGGGACAAACACCGGCCACGCCCACCACGCCAGGTGGTGCCACTCCGCCGCCCGGCACTACCGACGCGAAGGCAGACCTGAAGGCCGCGCTGGACGAGGCCAATGCCGCGATCAAGGCCGGCCAGGACGCCCTCGCGAAGGGCGACTTCGCGACCTACGGTGAGCAGCAAAAGAAGCTGAACGCTGCCTTGCAAAAGGCACTTGAGGCCGAAGCAAAGCTGGAAACCCCGGCCGCGCCGGCGGGCACCGCCACACCGTCGCCCACACCGTCGGCGACGGCGGGCGGCTAACGCTGCGCAGCTGACCCTGGCAGGTCCTTGCGCGCTGCGAGAGGGCCAGGCGCAGGCTGTGAACGGTGCGACAGGCCGGGTTTGCCCCTACGGAGGGGCAAACCCGGCCTGTGGCGTAGACGGAGCGGATTCGATCCCTGTGCGGCCATGGCCGGCCGGGCCCGGGAGACCGGGGCGGACGCTCCGGGTCGGCGGCGAGATGCACATCACGTCGCCTCGATTTGGCCTCAAGTTCACCGGCAGGTAGAGTTGATCTTGCGACGCGGGGTGGAGCAGTTCGGTAGCTCGCTGGGCTCATAACCCAGAGGTCACAGGTTCAAATCCTGTCCCCGCAACTTGAGAAAAGGTCCGGAACACTGGAAACAGTGTTCCGGACCTTTTGCTTTAAGCCGCTGGGGGGCGGTCCGGAAGCCGGGAACCGGGAAACCGGTCATAGGACAAAGGGGCGACCGCTCGAGCGGCTCGCCCCGCAGACCATCGCCTCGCAGTCCATCGATCTGGATGTGCCGGACTGGACGGCGGCCGGGCACGTGGTCAAGGCGGTCCGGAAACTAGGGTAGAGTTGATCAAGCGACGCGGGGTGGAGCAGTTCGGTAGCTCGCTGGGCTCATAACCCAGAGGTCACAGGTTCAAATCCTGTCCCCGCAACTGGAGAAAAGGTCCGGAACACTGGAAACAGTGTTCCGGACCTTTCGTTTTAAGTCCGCGGCGGCGGCCTGCGCTGCGTCTGCCCTGAGCCGCCCCCGTGCCGGCTCTCAGCCGTCCTTGAGCCGCTGATAGGTTGCCAGCGCCCGCGCCCGGGACTCGGCAAGGTCCACGATCGGTGCGGGGTAGCCGGGGGCGGCGCTGTCGGCTTTCCAGGGCTCGTGGACGGTTTTGTCATCCAGCGCGGCGAGCTCGGGAATGTACCCGCGCAGGTAACGACCGGCGGCGTCGAACTTCTTGCTCTGCGTGACCGGGTTGAAGATCCGGAAGTACGGTGACGCGTCGGCACCCGAGCCCGCCACCCACTGCCAGTTGGCCGGATTGCTCGCGGCATCGGCGTCCACCAGCGTGTCCCAGAACCAGGCCTCGCCCAGCCGCCAGTCGGCCAGCAGGTTCTTTACCAGGAAGGACGCGGCCGCCATCCGCACGCGGTTGTGCATCCAGCCCGTCTGCCAGAGCTGGCGCATGCCCGCGTCCACCATCGGGTAGCCCGTACGGCCCTGCTGCCAGGCCTGGAGCTCGTCGCCCGACGCCGGCTGCCATTGAAAGCGGTCGAACTCCGGCCGGTAGTTCTGTGTCGCCAGATCCGGATTCTCGTACAGCAGCTGCCAGCAGAATTCCCGCCAGCCAAGTTCGGAACGGAAGATCCCGACGTCGGCCGGCGCCCCCGCCGCAAAGCTGTGGCGCAGCGTGTGCCAGATCCGGAAGGGGCTGATTTCGCCAAAGCGCAGATGCGGGGAGAGCCGGCTGGTGCCCTCGACGCCCGGGACGTCGCGGCCGGTGCCGTACTCTGCGGCCGGGCCATCCACGAAGTCCTCGAGGCGGCTGAGGGCGCCGGCTTCTCCCGGCGTCCAGGTGTCGGCCAGCCCCGGGCTCCAGTCCGGGTTCCGGGGGAGCAGGCCCCAGCTTTCGAGCGGTTCGCTCGCCGGCAGGCCGCCGCTCTGGGTGCGTGCAGGGCCCGGCAGCTGGTCCGGAGCCGCCAGCGGCTGCCGGGGCTCGGCACCGGCCAGGCAGGCCTTCCAGAACGGCGTGAAGACCTTGTAGGGGCCCCCGCCGCCGGTGCGCACGGTCCACGGCTCGAACATGAGGTTCGCTTGGAAGCTCGTGGCGTTGAGGCCCTCCCCGCCGGCCCAGCTCTTCAGGCCGGCGTCGACGGCGCGTTCAGGGCCGCCGTAGCGGCGGTTCCACAGCAGGGCGTCTGCCGACGTTTCCACCGCGAGGTCCTGGATGACCCGGGCGGCGGGGCCGCGGCGGAGCACCAGCCGCGAGCCAGTGGCCTCCAGCGCGGCGGCCAGGCCGGCCAGGGAATGGTGGAGCCACCACTTCACCGCGCCGCCCAGCGGCCGGATGCCGGGTGACTCCTCATCCAGGACATAGACGACGGTCAGGGGTTGGTGCAGGGCAGCGGCCTCCGCCAGAGCCGGATTGTCATCCAGCCGGAGGTCATCACGGAGCCACACAAGGGTCGCAGACATGGATCCACGGTACACGCGCGCCCGCCGCCGCGGGCGCCTGTGCGGTGAGACATGGGGCCATGCAGGGCACAACGAGGGCCGGGCCCCGGCGGGCGATCCTGAGGTGTCAGGTTCGTCCGCCGGAGCCCGGCCCCGGGCCCGAAGCGTGCAGCAGTCCTGCGGAAGCGCCGGACCGGCGGGTCAGAGCTTGTCGAAGTCGGCCTCCTCGACCGTGGAACCGGACTCGGCGCTCTTTTCGCCGGTGCCGATGGCAGCGGGGGCGCCGCCGGACTTCAGCGCTGCCAGCCGGGCTTCGATCTCGGTCTGCTCGCCAAGATCTTCCAGCGAATTGAACTGGGCGTCCAGGCTCGACTCGGCGAGCTCCTGCTGGCCGCGGACCTTGGCTTCCTCGCGGCGGATCTTCTGTTCGAAGCGGCCCACCTCGGAGGTGGGGTCCATGATGTTGATGCTCTTGAGGGCATCGTGGACCTGGCTCTGGGCCTGCACGGTCTTGGACCGGGCCACCAGCTCATTGCGCTTGCTGGTCAGTTCGTTGAGCTTGCCCTTCATCTGGTCGAGGCCGTGCTTGAGCTTGTCCACCACCTCGGTCTGGGACGCGATGCTCGGCTCGGCGGCCTTGGCCTCGTTCTCGGAACCCATCTGGCGCTGCAGGGCCACCTTGGCCAGGTTGTCGAACTTCTCGGAATCGCCGACGTCGCCCTTCGCCCGGTATTCGTCGGCCTTGCGCGAGGCTGCGAGGGCCTTTCTGCCCCAGTCCTGGGCGTTGCGGACGTCCTCGTTGTAGTCGTCCTGGAGCATGCGCAGGTTGCCGATGGTCTGGGCCACGGCGGACTCCGCCTCCGCGATGTTGTTCGTGTAGTCACGGACCATCTGGTCCAGCATTTTCTGCGGATCTTCGGCCTGGTCCAGCAGCGAATTGATGTTTGCCTTCGCCAGCTGCGCCATGCGGCCGAAAATGGACTGCTTAACCATGGTGTTACCTTTCGTCCTGCTCCGTTGTCTCACTGATTCCAGTGATCGATGATGTATCGCATCTATCCGCTGTCCGGGCCCTTGCGGCCGGCGCGTGGTCTGTCGAGTTTCCTGCTACTGCTTTCCCACTATGTCCCCTGCGGGGTGGCGAACAGGCTAGAAACTTCCGGAGTCCCCGCCACCGAAGTCTCCGCCGCCGCCAAAGTCGCCGCCGCCGCCCCAGCCGCCGCCGGAGTCATCGCCGCCTCCGCCGCCGCCCCAGCCTCCGCCGCCTCCGCCGTGGAGGATCGAGTTGATGAGGATTCCGCCGAGGATCGCGCCGCCGAGGCCGCCCCCGCCGCTGCCGCCGAACATGCCGCCCCGACCGTAGCCTTGGCCCTGGTTGGCGTAGCCGCCGAATTGGTCGACGTCGGACTGGGCCAGCTGCGCGGCCTGTGCCGCCAGCGCGTAGGCCTGCTGTGCGTACTGCAAGGCCGTGACGGGGTCGGTGCGGGAAATGGAGAGCGCATAGTCCAGGTTCCGCTGGGCTTCCGCCAGGCGTGTGCGCGCGTCGGTGCCTACGCCGCCGCGGCGGGCGGTGATGTAGTCCGACGTCGCGCTGATCTGGGCCTGGGCCGACATGATGCTCTGCTGCAGTGAGGCCTGGGCCCGGCGCGCCTGGTCCTGCTGGTCGCGGATTCCGGCCAGGGA
The DNA here is from genome assembly GCF_056398725.1 of Arthrobacter sp. 01T425. Lineage (NCBI taxonomy): Bacteria > Bacillati > Actinomycetota > Actinomycetes > Micrococcales > Micrococcaceae > Arthrobacter > Arthrobacter sp. 01T425. Next base: position 45,110 of record NZ_JBFTPY010000009.1, read on the forward strand.
CTGGTCGAGTGCCTGGTGGGCCGTGACGACCCGTTCCAGCGTCGCGATCGGATCAATCTTGCCGCCCTGGATTTCCGTTTTGACCTGGGCGAGCGCGGCTTCCGCCGCAGCCACGGGGCCGGCAAGTTCCGGATGGGCGCCGGACTGGATCATCGCCTTCGCCTGGGCCAGGTCCTGCGCGGTATCGACGACGGCGGCTTCCAGGCTGTTGCGTGCCCCGTCGAGGCTACCGGCCACCTTGGTGATGGCGCCGATCAGCACGTTCGTCTGGTGCAGGCTTTCCTCGGCGGCGCGGACGGCGACCGCGGCGAGGCTGCTTTCACCCGCGGCGAGCTTTTCCTGCGCCGCCGTGGAGGCGTTCTGCACGAAATCGAGACGTTCCTTGGCCTGTTTGATGTTGTCCGCGACCTGGACCAGGGCGCTCTCGGCGTACTTGGCCCGCAGATCGGTCAGTGACTGTTCGGCGGCGGCAAGCTTTGCCTGGGCGTCCGCGGCGCCGGCGCCGACGGCGGCGAGGGCCTGCGGGGCGTTCTTTTCCAGCTCCCGGAGGGAATCGAAATCGGCTTTCTGTTCCTGCAGCGATGCCAGCGCGGCTTCGGAGCGGCCTATGATTTCAACGAGCCAGCTCCGTTGCTGCTCCTCGGTGTCGGGGATGTGGTCGTCAAGCTGCTGCTGCAGCTTGAACGATTCCGTCATGTGGCCCTTGGCCTCCTGCAGAGCCTTGGTGAAATTGCCCACCGCGGCGTCCCCGTATTGGGCCTGGGCGAATCCCAGCTCCTGCTCGCTGGACTTGATGGCGTCATCGGCCTCGATCAGCAGCGAATCGCTCTTCCGGCGCAGCTCGGCCACGCTGAGCCCCGCCAGCGGGTCCGGCTGCCCGCCCTGGGCCCCGGCTGACGCCCCCGAACTTTGCAGGGCCTTCTTCCGGCGGCTGCGCAGGTACAGGTACGTTCCCGCACCGCCCACAGCCACGACGCCGACTCCCACGAGGACGGCGCTGCCCGCTCCGGCGCCGGACGGCACCGTTCCGCTGCCGCCGCCCGCCGCGTCGCCCACCGCAGCGGCCGTATCAATGGCTGCCTGGGCGAAGTCGCGCTTTCCGCCGGCCAGGTTCGGCACGATGGCGTTCTGGACGATGGTGGACGTCTTGGGATAGATGGCGCTGGCCGAGCTGGGGGAGAAGTAGTACTTGCCGTCGTCGGACATGGTCAGGATGACGTCGGCCTTGCCCATGCCCTTGTTGGTCGCGACGGCCTGGGCCCACGCCTTGGGTTCGGCCGGATTCTCGAACGTCTTTGCCGTGATGACGTAGAGGTTGTACTTGTGGTCCTTGAGGAGCTTCTGGATGGCGTCCTGGACTTCGGCCTTGCGGCTGCCGAGCACGTTCGCACTGTCCACGATGTTCTGCCCGGACGGAATGGTCACCGGATCTTCGGCCAGGGCCGGAGCGGCGGGGAGCGCCAACAATCCAGCGACGCCAAGGACGGCGAGGAAACGATTCAACTTAGACCGCATGTGCAACCCTTCAGCACTTCTGGGACCGGTTCGGTCGAACCAGCCGTCACAGAAAGCAGCAGCGCCCCCACGCAGATGTAAAGCCGCAGGTCGCTGTGGCATTTCCATTTGATTCTATGGTGCACCCAAAAGGCAGTCCACCTAGGGGAATATGCCACCAGCGAAACGGGCTTAAACTGGGAAACACGGGCCCGCAGGCCGCAAACAGTCCGTTCAGGAACCTCCCAGCAAATGTCCGCTCTAGTGTCAGCCTGAGCGTTCATAGTTATAGGCAGACGAGGACGAAAGGAAGTCTCATGACTGAGAACCCAGTGCCGGGTGTGTCACCGGAGCCGACACAACAGAACCAGGAACCGGCGGGAGTGCGGGAGGGCTCGCCGGAGCAGCCGCATGCCGGCCGCGCGCCTGAGGCGGCACCGGGAAGTCCGGCATCCGAAAGCACGACGTCCGAAAACTCAGTAGTCGGAAGCCCGGCGCCCGAGAACCCGACCCTCCGGCTGGACCGCGCCGAGGACGGCGCGCCGCGTCCGGTGTACCAGCAGCAACAGCCCTCCGCCGCGGATACCCAGCAGATCGGCGCCCCGGCCCAGCAAACCGGCCCGTACGGCGGGTTCTCCCAGTCCGGCCAGGGCCAGCCCGCCCAGCCCGGCCACCCGCCCTACGGCCAGTCCCAGCAAACCCCGTACGGGCAGTCGCCGCAAACCCAGTACGGCCAGGCCCACTACGGCGCCAACCCTTACGGCGGCCAGCCGCAGCCGGGTCCGTCCTACCCTTCCGGCCCCGGCTTTGCGAACGACCCGGCGCACGCCCCCAAACGCAAGGCGGCATTCGGCGTCCCCACCCTCGTGGCCAGCATCGTGGCCGCCGGCCTGATCGGCGGCGGCGTGGTGGCCGGCAGCAACGCCCTGCTGGGCGATCGCCTTTCCCCGTCCGCCGCGAGCAACACGAGCCAGGCCGGTCCGGTGATCGTCAACAACAGGGAAGACGTCAACGCTATCAGCGCCGCCGCGCTCAAGGCTTCCCCCAGTGTGGTGACCATCAAAGCGACCAGCGGCAGCGACGGCGGCACCGGCAGCGGGATCATCCTCGACACCCAGGGCCATGTGCTGACCAACACCCACGTGGTGACGCTCGACGGCAAGGCCGCGAACGCCACCATGGAGGTCCGGACGAGCGACGGCAAGGTCTACTCCGCGAAGATCGTCGGTACCGACCCGCTTTCCGACCTCGCCGTGATCAAGATCGACAACCCCTCGGGACTGGTCCCGGCAACTCTCGGTGACTCGGGCAAGCTGAACGTCGGTGACACCGCCGTCGCCATTGGATCGCCGCTGGGACTTACCGGCACAGTCACGGACGGCATCGTCTCAACCCTGAACCGGACCATCAGCGTGGCATCCTCGGCTGCGCCGAAGGGCGGTGCGGACAACTCCCAGGGCGGTGACCAGGGCTTCCAGTTCGCGCCCCCCGGCGGCGGCGAGACTCCGAGCACCGCGGATCAGGGATCCATCTCGATCAACGTCATCCAGACGGACGCGGCCATCAACCCGGGTAACTCCGGCGGCGCGCTGGTGAACACCAAGGGCGAAATCATTGGCGTCAACGTCGCGATCGCCTCCGCCGGCGGCGACGCGGCCAGCGGAAGCAGCAGCGGCAACATCGGCGTGGGCTTCAGCATCCCCATCAACAACGCCAAGCGCGTGGCCCAGGAGATCATCAGCGCCGGCAAAGCCACCCACGGGCAGTTCGGGGTCAGCGTGAAGCCCAAGGCCGCAGGCTCGTCCTCCTCCGGGTTCTCGGTGGGCGCGGAGGTCGCGACCGTCGAGTCCGGCTCGGCCGCAGACAAGGCCGGCATCAAGGTCGGCGACGTCGTGACGAAGTTCCAGAACCTGACCATCAGCGATCCCAACCAGCTCACCGCGGCGGTGCGGGAACAGGCCGCCGGGGCCACGGTCAAGGTGACGGTGCTGCGCGGTGGCCAGTTCAAGGACGTCGACGTGACGCTCGGCGCCGCAGCCGAGCAGTAGAGCTGGGCGAAAGCAAACAGCGCAGCTGTAAATCAAGGCAGCAGCAAACAGGCCGGGCGGCACCGAAAAGGTGCGGCCCGGCCTTTGCCGTCCCGGGCCAGTTCACTGACACAGACCTTAACCCTGGCCGCGCTGCCCGGCGGCTATATGGTTAGCTAGGAACAGCCCGGCTGCCGGGCATTCCGTGGCCATGACCCCGTCAGGGGCGGCTGTCCACCCGCATGGAAGGCTGCTGTAGACACAGTGGAAGAAACTCTGAAAATCATTGTGCTGGTCAAGCACGTCCCGGATACGCAGTTCGACCGCCACCTCACAGGTGAGGCCAACACAGTGGACCGCTCCGAAAGCATCCTGTCCGAACTGGATGAATACGCCCTGGAAGCTGCGCTGCAGCTGACCGAGGCCCGCGGCGGAGAAGCGGCCGGCAATAAGGTCATTGCGCTGAGCATGGGCCCGGCCGGGGCAGTCAATGCGGTGAAGAAGTCCCTCCAGATCGGCGCCACGGAAGGCGTGCACCTCAGCGATGAGGCCCTGGCCGGCTCGGATGCCGCGGCCACGTCGCTGGCGCTGGCCGCCGCGATCCGCCACCTGGGCGCGGATGTCCCCGCGGACCTCATCCTCACCGGAATGGCCTCCACGGACGGCGAGACCTCGCTGGTCCCGGCACAGCTCGCTGAGCGGCTGGGCCTCCCGCAGGTCACCTTCGCCGCGTCCCTCGAGCTCGACGCCGGCAAGCTCACCGCCCGCCGCGACGGCGACACCCACGCGGACACCATCGAGGCCACTCTCCCGGCCGTCGTTTCCGTCACCGACCAGATCAATGATCCGCGGTACCCGAACTTCAAGGGCATCATGGCGGCGAAGAAGAAAACCATCACCACCTTGAGCCTTGCCGACATCGGCGTGGACGCCGCCCAGGTGGGCCAGACCGGTTCCTGGACCGCAGTCGAGACCGCAGAGGCCCGCCCACCGCGGACGGCCGGCACCATCATTACCGACGAAGGCGACGCCGGCATCCAGCTGGTCGAGTTCCTGGCCGCCCAGAAGCTGCTCTAAAGGGGATTATCCGAACATGGCAAAAGTACTCGTTTTCATCGACAACCCCGGTGCGGCGCTGAAGAAGTCGAGCCTGGAACTGCTCACCATCGCCCGGTCCCTGGGCGAGACCGTCGCCGCCGTCAACGGCGAACTGCACGACGACGCCGCCTCGACCCTGGCCGCGTACGGCGCCCAGGCACTGTACCGCCCGTCCGCCACGGACCTCGACGACTACCTCGTCGGACCCAAGGCGGCATTCCTGGCCGCGGCCGCCGCCGCCGCCGGTGCGGGCGTGGTCCTGGCCGAGAACTCGGCCGAGGGCAAGGAAATCGCCGCCCGGCTCGGCATCAGGCTCGGCGCCGGCGTCATCACCGACGTCGTAGCCGTGGATCCCGACGGAACGGCGCACAAGTCGGTCCTGGCCGGGTCCTACACCAGCGCCGCGAAGGCGGTGACACCCGTTTCCGTGCTGACCGTGAAGCCCAACAGCATCACGCCCGAGCCCGCAGTCACCGGCACGGCGCCGGAGAGCATCACTGTCCAGGTTCCTGACGTGACTGCGGCTGCCGCGCGGGTTACGGCGCGCACCGACAAGCCTGCCAGCGGACGCCCCGATCTGTCCGAGGCACGGATCGTCGTGGCCGGCGGCCGTGGCGTGGACGGCAACTTTGGTCCGCTGGAGGAACTCGCCGACGCCCTCGGCGCAGCCATCGGAGCCTCGCGGGCTGCCACGGACGCCGGCTGGATCGGCCACGACGCGCAGATCGGCCAGACCGGCAAGACCGTCGCACCGCAGCTCTACATCTCCGCGGGCATTTCCGGAGCCATCCAGCAGAAGGCAGGCATGCAGACCGCGAAGGTGATCGTGGCCGTGAACAAGGACGCCGAATCGCCGGTTTTCGAGATCGCGGACTTCGGCATTGTGGGCGACCTCTTCCAGGTCCTGCCGCAGGCCACCGCCGAAATCAAGAAGCGCAGAGGCTGACCGCATGAGCACCACCGCCGTCCCGGCACAAAGCCCGTTCGACCCGGAGACCACCCGGATTGAGCGGGTGCTTTGTTTCACGGCCCACCCGGACGACATCGATTTCGGCGCAGCCGGCACGGTTGCAGCCTGGACCGCCGCCGGAGTCCAGGTCAGCTACTGCATCATGACCGACGGCGACGCCGGCGGCTTTGATCCGGAGCAGCGCGAGGAAATTGTGCGGCTGCGCGTTGCGGAGCAGCAGCGCGCCGCCGCCCTGGTCGGCGTCACGGACATCCATTACCTGCACCAGCGTGACGGCTACCTCGAACCCTCGCATGAGGTGATGCGCGAGGTGGTGCGCCTGATCCGGCAGCTCCGGCCCGACGTCGTGCTCTCCATGCATCCGGAACGCAACTGGAACCGGATCCAGAAGAGCCATCCGGATCATCTCGCCGTGGGGGAGGCGGTGACCCGCGCCGTGTACCCCGCGCTGGAAAACCCGTTCGCATACCCGGAACTGGCCGAGTCCGGGCTGGAGGCCTACAAATTGCCCTGGCTGTGGCTCTTCGCCGGGCCGGAAGAGCGCGAAAACCACTTCGTGGACGTCACCGGGCATGTGGAGAGCAAGCTGGCCGCCATCCACATCCACGTCAGCCAGCACCCCGACGTCGACGCCATGGAGCGCACGGTCCGCGCCCTCATGCTCGGCACCGGGGCCCGGGCCGGACTTCCCGCCGGGCGCAGCGCCGAGGCCTTCCATGTCGTAACAGTCAACGGCCAGGGGACCATCGCCGGTTTCTAGTGTTGCTGCAGCACAACCTCTGCCATATGCTGGCCTCTGTTTAAATCATATTTATTGATGGAAGGCAGACTTTGATGGCGAAGACTGCGCAACACCCCGTTCTTGTGATCATGGGCGTCTCCGGATCCGGCAAATCAACTGTCGCGGGACTTCTGGCCGGCAGGCTGGGCTGGGACCTGGCCGAGGGCGACGACCTGCACCCCGAATCAAACGTGGCAAAGATGCACGCAGGACAGCCGCTGACCGACGAGGACCGGTGGCCCTGGCTCGAAAGCATTGCGGACTGGATCCGGGCCCACACCGGCGCCGGGAATCCCGGCGTCGTGACCTGTTCGGCGCTGAAGAAGCGCTACCGGGACGTTCTGCGCGGCGAAGGGGTGGTTTTCGTGTTCCTCGAGGGATCACGGGACAAGATCTCCGACCGGCTGGCCTCCCGCCACGGGCACTTCATGCCCCCGGCCCTGCTGGAGTCCCAGTTCGACGCGCTCGAAGCCCCCACGGCAGACGAAAACTTCATCTCCCTGTCCGTCTCCGCAACGCCGGCGGAAGAAGCGCAGGAAATCATCACCCGACTTAATCTCGACGCCGCCGACGCCAGGCCCTGAGCCTTCCCGCGTTTCGCCGCGACCAAGGAATTTTTTGTGAAATCACTGATAGCAATGCAGCTTCCGGCTGCCGTTGAGGCCGGGACCGGCGTCAATACCCAACTACTGATCATCGCGGGTCTGGGCATCGCCCTGCTCGTGGTCCTGATCGCCAAATTCAAGTTCCATCCCTTCCTGGCCCTGATTCTGGGGTCAGGATTCGTCGGCCTCGCTGCCGGTGTGGAACCGGCCAAGGTGATCATCAACTTCGAGGACGGCGTGGGCGGCGTCCTGAAGGAAGTCGGTCTGTTGGTCGCCCTCGGCGCGATGCTGGGCAAGCTGCTAGCGGACTCCGGCGGCGCGAACCGGGTGGTCGACACCCTCCTGGCAAAGGCCACCGGAAACAAGCTGGTCTGGTCCATCACGCTCGTAGCCGTGATCATCGGCCTGCCGATGTTCTTCGAGATCGGGCTCGTCCTGCTGCTGCCGGTGATCGTCCTGGTCACGCAGCGCTCCAAGATGCCCCTGATGCGCATCGCCATCCCGGCGCTGGCCGGCCTGTCCGTGCTGCACGGGCTGGTGCCGCCGCACCCGGGACCGCTGATCGCGATCAGCGCCGTCAAGGCTGAACTGGGCACCACCCTGGCCCTCGGCATCCTCATCGCCGTCCCCACGGTGATTATCTGCGGCCCGCTCTTCTCCCGCCTGGCGGCCCGGTGGGTCCCGGTGGGTGCCCCCGCCGTGGCCGGCGGCGTCGATACCGTGCACGGCGCGGACATGGAGGGCGTCAAGCGCCCGCCGAACTTCACCGTCACGCTGTTGACCATCATCTTCCCGGTGGTCCTCATGCTGCTCAGGGCCGTTGTGGACATCATCTGGCCGGACCCCAAGACGGCCCCCGCGATCCGGATGTTCTTCGACTTCGTCGGGCAGCCGCTGGTGGCGATGACCCTGGCCGTCCTGCTGGCCATGGTGACCTTCGGCTACGCCGTGGGCCTCAACGGCGCCAAGATTACGAGCAAGATCGCTGCCAGCCTGGGCCCGATCGCGGGGATCATCCTGATTGTCGGCGCAGGCGGCGGCTTCAAGCAGACGCTGATTGGTGCCGGCGTGGGTGACTCGGTGAAGGCCTGGGCCGAGGGGACCAACATGTCCGTGCTGGTGCTCGGCTTCATCGTGGCCGTTGCCCTGCGCCTGGCGACAGGCTCAGCCACCGTCGCCACCGTGACGGCCGCCGGCATCGTGGCACCGCTGGCCAGCTCGCTGTCGCCGACGCACGCCGCCCTCCTGGCCCTCGCGATCGGCGCGGGCTCGCTGTTCTTCTCGCACGTGAATGACGCCGGGTTCTGGCTCGTCAAGGAGCTGTTCGGACTCACTGTGGGCCAGACCTTCAAGACCTGGTCCGTCATGGAAACCCTGATCTCCGTGGTGAGCTTCGGCCTGGTCATGCTGCTCTCGCTGGTCATTTAGCCGGGCGGGAAGCCGGCTTGCCGGGACGTCCGCCGGCCACAGCACAAAGCCGCCCGGGCCTTGAGTCCTTCTACGGAAGGAGTCAAGGCCCGGGCGGCTTTGTGTGTGCGGGTGGCTTGCTGTCTCCTGCGGGTGGCTAGGCGTCCAGCGGTGCGGCGGCGACGGTCGGCAGGGTAGGCGACGCGGATCCGCCTTCGGGCTCCACGGTGATGCCCAGCGCGGCCGCGGAACCGATGCCCTTGACCACCGCGGGCTTGGACAGGGCTTCAGCGTCCATGAGGCCCTGCGAGACCGGGGCCGAGCCGTCCTTGGGGATCAGCCACATCTGGTAGACCTTGCCCACGGGCGGGGCCGGGACGCCGTTCATTTTGACGACGGCGGCATCCTTGGACGGGGAAATCGACACGGTGGCGGTGCCGCCGCCGTTGACGTCGACAGTAGCCTGGCGGACGTCGCTGGCCTGCATCACCTGATTTAGGGGATCGTTCTGGTTGGCCACGTAGGCTCCGACGCCCACACCGCCCAGGGCGATCACGGCTGCTGCGGCGACGCCGATAAGCCAGTTCCGCATGCCCTGCGGGCGGCGGCGCTCTTCCCTGCGCTGGCGGGCCGCACCGAGTTCGTCGGTGGCGGGCAGCGCGGAGCCGTCACGTACCGGATGCGGCAGCACCGGCGTCGCTTGCGGACCCGTGCCGGGAAGCGGCACTGCGGCGGGGGACTGCGCTGCGGCCTGCTCTGCCGTCTGCGCAGGCAAGGATGACATGATCCGGTCCAGCAGCCCGGGCGGAGGCTCTTCCTCTGCGGTGAAGCTGGTGGCCAGGGTCTCCCGGGCCTGCCGGACCCGCTCGTTAAAGGCAGCCCTGTCTGCTGCCGGTGCGGAGGCGAGGAACTGCTCGATTGCGGCGCGTTCGGCGTCGTCCACGGCGTTGAGGGCATAGACCTCGGCAAGGTCCACCACGCGGCCGGACGACAGGTCGGTGGCGATCTCGGCGGTGAAGCCGCCGGGGAGGCGGTTGTTGTTCTCATGTGCGTTCATATCGGTCAATTCAGCTCACCCCCAAGCAGGTCTTCAGTCGGATGAGTCCATCGCGGATGCGGGACTTGATGGTAGGTACCGCGGCATTCAGCCGCTCGGCCACTTCCCGGTAGGTGAGGCCGCCGTAGTACGCCAGCCGGACGGACTCCTGCTGCGTATCGGTCAGCGTCTCCATGCACCGGACCACGGCCTCGGCCTCGAGCCGGCTGCCGACTTCGTCCGAGACGGAATCGTGGTCGATCTCCTGGCTGCTGGCACCGTATCTGGCTTCGCGGTCGGTGGCGGACTGCGAGGACCGGACCTTGTCAACGGCGCGTCGGTGCGAGATCGTCATGAGCCAGGCGAGCGGACTGCCGGCGGCGGGATTGAATTTGGCAGCGTTCTGCCAGACCTGCAGGAAGACTTCCTGGGTGGTGTCCTCACTGAGTTCGGTATCGATCAGGACCCGGCGTGCCATGCCGAAGACGCGCCTGGAGGTGAGGCTGTAAAATTCCGCAAACGCCGTCTGGTCGCCCTGGGCAATCAGTGCCAGCAGGCTGCTGAGCCGGCCGTTGATGTCGGCTGAGGTGTCCGCCGGTGCGGCGGCCTCGGGGTTCGGGGCATTCGGAGTTTCCATCACTCCCAAGCATAGGGCGCTTGCAGCCCAACGCGGGCCAATCGGTGCGGCATGCGGCGAGGGGCCGTCCCCTGCCACGTGGGCAGAGGATCTGTCCAGATGTACTGTTCTCACCTGCCGCTCCTCGCTCCCTTCCGTTTCTCCGCACTATGCCCGGTAGACACAATGTGAGTGGGCGGATTGGTGTCCGCCTTCAGAAGTGATTCGGTGCGCCCCGGCATCTGGATGGGCGTGCTGCGCGGGAATTCTTTCCCGCGGGCCGCCCGGGGGGCCGCCGCACGTCCTGGCGGGCCTTCGCGGCGGACCGCTACAACTTGGCCCCTGCAAATCCGTTCTGGCGCCACGCCTCGTAGACGGCGATGGATGCCGCGTTGGCCAGGTTCAGTGACCGGAGGGCTGGGAGCATCGGCAGGCGCACCCGGGACGTCACCCGGGGACTGTGTTTGACTTCCTCGGGCAGGCCTACGGATTCAGGACCAAACAGGAGGACGTCGCCGGCACGGTAGCGGATGTCTGTGTACGTGGTCTCGCCGTCGGAGGTGAAGGCAAATACCCGTTCCGGCTCGAGAGCGGCCCACGCCGCGTCGATGTCCGGGTGGACGGTCACGACGGCGAGGTCGTGGTAATCAAGGCCCGCCCGCCGGAGTTTGGCGTCGGAGAAGTCAAAGCCCAGGGGCTCCACCAGATGCAGTTCGGCCCCCGTAATGGCAGCCAGCCTGATGGCGTTTCCCGTATTGCCGGGGATTTCTGGGGTGTGGAAGAGGATGCGGAACACCGTCCCATCCTAGCGAGCCGCCGGCGTCGAACGCGCCTCGGGCCTTCCCTACCCCGGGGCGCAGGGGAGCGCCTGGGCGGAATCTAGTGCATTCCGCGCAGCAGGCGGGCCAGCACGGGAACGTTGACGGTGTTGGGCGCCGGTCCCGAGCCGAGGAACAACTTCAGGCCGCGGGCCAGGCCCGCGGCGTTGACCACCTCGACAAGGCCCGAGCCTTCCCCGTACCCGCTTCCCTGGCCGCCGGGGGCGCGGCGGTGCCGGTCGATGACCGGTTGATGCAGATTGCCGTCCGTGCTGTGGACGACAATCCAGCCGGTGACATTGAGCTCGGGAAATATGTCCTGCATCCGGCGCACGATGTGGCCCAGCTGGGGCGGGGCGACGGAGCGTCCGCCGTGGGTCAACGTGCTGCCGTTCCATGCATAGGCACCCGGCGGCAGGAGCATGGATCCGACGATCGCGAGACGGTACCCGGCAAGGACCGCGTGGTCGATGTGGCTGTTGTCCGCCGGGGACTGCAGCCCGTTGACAAGACGCGCCGCCGGGATGGTGGTCAGGATCTGCCTGCTGATGAGCTGCACGGTGCGCATCTCGCGTTGGATCCGGGCTTCGGCGCCGAAGATGCCGCGCTTGCGGGGCATGCCGTGGACCTGCTGCCGGGCCACGCTGGCGGGAATCAGCGGCACCGCTGACCCGCCGTCAAACTGCTCGAACGGTGGAACATAGACGGGTGGATCTGCGGCCGTATTCCGCGGCGTGTTCGGCCGGCGCACGTTGGCGGAGGCCCGGCTGCCCGCGGCGGGCGCGTCGAAGTGGGCGCCCTCATCGCCGGCGGGAGACGAATACGCGCCGCCGGATGCGCTGCCGTAGGAGCGGTCGTAGTCCGCGCGGCGCTTGGTGTCGATGAGGGTCTCGTACGCGAGCGTGACGCGCCGAAACGCTGCAGGGTCGCCGCCATGGTCCGGGTGGGCGGTCCGGGCGGCCTTGCGGTACGCGACTTTGATGTCCTTCTCCGTCGCCGTCACGGGGATCCCGAGGACCTGGTAATGCGAGCTGCTGCCCTGCGTCAAACAGAGATCCTTTTCGTTGATGGTGCCGGCGGTGGGAATGCCGGACCGTTCGTGGGCGTCCGGCGTGCCCAGTTTAACCGGCTGGAGGAATAACGACTGCGTGCACAGGGATGGTTCCCGGCGGCTGGCATAATTCAGCGCATGCTGATCGCCGTCGCCGTCAACCCGCACGCATCCTTTGGCCGGGCGCGGCACGCCGGCAAGGACGCGGCGGCGTACTTCCGTGCAGCCGGGGCGGAGGTCCTGCTGCTGTGCGCGGACAGTTATGCCGGGCTCGCGCAGGCAGTTGAGGCTGCGCTGGAGTCGGGCGTGGATGCCCTCGTGGTGGTGGGCGGCGACGGCATGGTCCACCTCGGGCTTAACGCGATAGCAGGTGAAGGTGCCGGAGCAGGTGCCGGTGCCCGCCGGCGGGTTCCACTGGGCATCATTCCCGCCGGGACGGGCAACGACACGGCCCGTTCGCTGGGCCTGCCGCTGCACGACCTCCCGGCGGCCTGTGAACGGGCCCTGGAGTCTTTGGCCGGCGGCGGCCGGATGATTGACGCCGGCAGGATCACCGCCGGAGGATCCTCCCGCTTGTTTGCGGGCGTGGTCTCGGCCGGGTTCGATGCCGCAGTCAATGAGCGGGCCAATGACTGGCGCTGGCCGCGCGGCAAGATCCGCTACCAGCTCGCCATGCTGCGGGAACTGGCGTCGTTCCGGGCCATCGATTACACGGTGACTGCCGACGGCGAGAAGTGGCAGCAGGGCGCCATGCTGATTTCCGTCGCCAACGGCCAGTCGATCGGCGGCGGGATGAGGATCGTCCCGGGAGCCGCCCTTGATGACGGCTACCTGGACCTCTTCATTGTCAACCGGCTGTCCCGGACCCGGCTGCTGGCCGTGTTTCCCAAGGTCTTTGCCGGCAAGCACGTGGGCCACCCCGCCGTGCAGCTTCGCCGGGTCCGCACCGTGGAACTGTCTGCCGGCAATATCGTGGCCTACGCCGACGGCGAGCGGATCGGGGCGCTCCCGATGACCATTGAGGTCGTTCCGCGGGCCGTCTGCGTCCTGGCGTAGTGGCGTGGCCCGGCGTCTTCGCCCAGCTGCCGGGACCAGTTGCCGGGACCCGCCGTCTGGCCTAGCTGCCTGGCGTCGCGGCCGGCACGGCCTTGCGCGGGGACAGCCTGTTCAGCGCCAGGGCACCCACGAGCAGCCCGAAGTCACGCAGAGCGACATCGTAGAAGCCGCCGAGGACGATCAGGTTGATGATGATGCCCAGCAGCCAGGCGGCCACGAGCACCGATCCGAAGCGCGGGCGCAGCGCCACCGCCACGCCGGCGACGATTTCCACCACGCCAACGACGTACATGATCGTCTGGGCCGGCAGCGGGACCACCTGGGTCACCACGGGCGCCAGGTACATCGTCCAGTCGGTCAAGAGGTTCGTGAACTTGTCCAGGCCGAACAGGATCGGCGCAACCGTAAAGACGGTCCGCAGCAGCAGGAAGGCCTGACGGTCCGCCGTGAGCTGCTGTGCGGGATTGGCGAGGGCTGGGGAAACTTTCATGGCATTGCTCCTTCTAAAAATAGATACCTTGATTTTAGAGGGCCCCGCAGCAATTAAGCAATGATTCTTGTTTTTAGAGATATTCTGGTGTCATGACCAAGCTTCCGTGGAACCACAGGCTGGCGGCGGTCGCGTCGCTCGGAGACGAGAGCCGCAGGAGGCTGTTTGACTTCGTTGCCTCAGCGGCAGATGCCGTTGGCCGGGACGATGCCGCGCAGGCCGTGGGCCTGGCGCGGAGCACTGCCTCGTTCCATCTGGACCGGCTCGTGAAAGACGGGCTGCTGGCCGTGGAGTTCCGCAAGCTCGGAGGGCGGGAGGGCCCGGGGTCCGGCCGGCCCGCCAAGCTGTACCGGGCCGCCGTGGATGAGGTCGCGGCCTCGGTGCCCGATCGCCACTATGATCTCGCCGCCGAGCTGCTGGTGTCCGCGATCGAGGACGCAACCAGCGGCGGCGGTTCGCCGCGGGAGGCCCTGCTTCGGGCTGCCCGCGCGAGGGGGCAGTCGGCGGGTGAGTCGGCAGCCCGCGCAGCCGGCCGCGAGCCGGCGGGGGCCACCGGGGCGGGGCCTGCGGACTCCGCCGGCAGCCCCGATGGCGCCGGCCCGTTCGAGGACTTCCTGGCGGGGCAGGGCTATTGCCCGGCGGACGACGGCGGCGGGGGACTGGTGCTGCTGAACTGCCCGTTCCATCGCCTCGCCGCCGGGCACGCAGACGTGGTGTGTGCCATGAACGGAGCCTTTCTCGGCGGGGCCTCAATGGCCCTGGGGATCGAACCGGGCCGGATCGAAGCGCTCGCCATCGAAGATCTCAGGGAGCAGGGCGGCGCGCGGCCCGGGCAGTGCTGTGCCCGTATTCTTCCATCGTGACCGGACTGCCTGCGTGAGCCTGCCTGCCTGAAGCGGCGGCGGGCGGCCCGGCTTGGGCCCTGCCGCTGGGGTGGCCGGCGTTGCGGGCCTGGCCCTTGATTCCGGTCAGCAGCACGCCGGCGATCACCAGGAGGCCGCCTACGATCTGCACGAGGGTGAGCGGGGTCCCGAACAGCACGGTGATGATCGCGGTGAAGACCACCATCAGATTGAGGTAGTTTCCGGCGGTCCCGGACGGGGTGGTTTTCAGCGCCAGGTTCCAGAGGAGATAGGAACCAAGGGACGGGAACAGGGCGATATACGCCATCGACCAGCCTTCGGCCGCGGTATCGGGAAACCGCACGTTCATGGCGAGAGCAAACGGCGCCAGCGTCACGGTTGCGATCACCACCTGCACCGCTGTGGCCGCGACGGGCGGCACATCCAGCCGGCGGGCAACGATGGTGTAGAAGCCCCAGACGATGATCGCGCCAATCATCATGAGCTCACCGGTGTTGATGGCGAGGCCGACCACGCGGGCCAGCTCGCCCTGGGTCAGGACCAGCAGCACACCCAGCAGGCCAAGGCAGATGCCGAGCCAGCCCAGCCGTGTGGTCTTCTCACCGAGCAGGACGATCGCCATGACCACAATGAGGGCCGGGTTTGCGGCCGTCACCAGCGAGGCGTTCATCGCGGACGTGAATCCGAGCGCGCCGTAGAGCAGCAGTGTGTAGCCGCTCATGCCCAGGACACTCAGCAGCAGAAGCACGGGCCAGCGGCGCAGCACCGCGCCCCAGTCGGGCCGTTCAATGAGGTGGGCCAGGATCAGCAGCGGCACGGCGGCCAGGCTCCAGCGCCAGAAGGTCAGGTCCAGCGGTGTCATTGAGGCTCTGGCGGCCTGTCCGACGACGAAATTGCCGGACCAGAACAAGGTGGCCAGCACTAGGCAGAGTGGCGCTTTCACCGCTTGAATGTACACCAGCCCCGGGTGCTTCACTGTGCCCTTCACTGTGCCCTTCACTGTGCCCTTCACTGTGCCCTTCACTGTGCCTCAGGCCGGTGCCTTCGCCCTGACACTGTGCCTCTGCCCTGAGACTGTGCCTTCGCCCTGGCACCGCGGCAGCCCGGGCGCGCGCAGGTAGAATTGGGCTGTGCCTGTCTACCTCGATCACGCCGCCACCACCACCCTCGCCCCGGAAGCGCTGGCCGCGCTGACGCGCGAACTGGCCCGGACCGGCAACCCGTCCTCGCTGCATGGATCGGGCCGCCGTGCCCGGCGCTCCGTGGAGGACGCGCGGGAAGTACTCGCGGCGGCCGCCGGCGCCCATCCCTCGGAGGTCATCTTCACCTCCGGCGGGACCGAGGCGGACAACCTGGCGGTCAAGGGCCTGTACTGGGCCCGCCGGGCCGAGGACCCGGCGCGGACCCGCATCCTCTGTTCCGCCGTCGAACACCACGCGGTGCTGGACACCGTCGAATGGCTCGAACGGCATGAAGGCGCTGACGTGTGCTGGCTCCCCGTGGATGAGGCGGGCGTCGTGGACCTGGCCGTGCTCGAAGCCGAGCTGTCCCGGGATCCGGGCTCGATCGCACTGGTGAGCGTCATGTGGGCCAACAACGAGGTCGGCACCATCCAGCCCGTCGCCCGGGTTGTGGAACTGGCACACGCCGCCGGCGTACCCGTCCACTCCGACGCCGTCCAGGCCTTCGGCTCCCTGCCCGTTGACTTCCGCGGGACGGGCCTGGACGCCATGTCCGTCTCCGGGCACAAGATCGGCGGACCGGTCGGCGTGGGCGCGCTGATCCTGGGCCGGGCGGTGAAGCTGACCCCGGTCCAGCACGGCGGCGGGCAGGAACGCGACGTCCGCTCCGGGACGCTGGACACCGCCTCGATCGCCGCGTTTGCCGCGGCCGCCGAAGCCGTTGCCGCGAAACTCCCCGAGGAAGCCGCCAGGATCGCGGCCCTTCGGGACCGGCTGATTGAGGGGGTCCGTGCGGCCGTCCCCGAAGCCGTCCTGCGGGGCGCCCCGGGCCCCGGGCGGTTGCCGGGCAATGCGCATTTCACGTTCCCCGGCTGCGAAGGGGACTCGCTGCTGTTCCTGCTGGACCTCGCCGGCGTCGAATCCTCCACTGGCTCCGCCTGCACCGCCGGTGTTCCGAGGCCCTCCCATGTGCTGCTGGCGATGGGCCTGGACGAGGACACGGCGAGGGGGGCGCAGCGATTTACGCTCGGGCATTCCTCAACCGACGCCGACGTCGATGCCCTGCTCGCGGCGTTGCCGGGCGCCTACGCGCGGGGCCGCCAGGCCGGCATGGCCGGGCATGAGTCCAGCATCCAGACCGCCGGAACGGTCGCGCGCGAGGCCGCCCGTCGAGCCCCCGCAGGGAGCTAATCCAGGAGCTGATCCAGGAGCTAATCCAGGAGCTGATCCAGGGGTACCGAGGAGTCGGCAAGCAGGTCCGGGCTCACGGCGGTGCGGGCGTTGATGAGCGCCTTGATCGCCTTCTGCGGCTTGGCGGCGCGGGGCCAGTTGACATTCATTCCGGCGATCACCTGGCCCTCGCGCTGCCAGAAGGCAATGAACTCCTTGTCCGCAAGCGAGCCGCGGATGACCGGCGGCCCGGCAACGAGCGTCGGGAAGCCCGAGTACTCCATGCTGACGTCGTACTGGTCCGTGTAGAAGTACGGGATGGTCTCCAGCTTGGCGTCGAGGCCGAGCATCGCCTTGGCTGCCACCTTGCCGCCATTCAGGGCATTGGACCAGTGCTCGCTGCGGTGGTGTTCCCCGGTGAACGGGTGCAGGGCGTTGGCGACGTCGCCTGCGGCGAAGATCCCGGGCGCCGAGGTCCGCAGCGACGCGTCGGTGAGGATGCCGTTGCGGATCCCGAGCCCGGCCGCCTCGGCCAACCCGACCTCCGGCACAACGCCGACGGCGATGACCACGAGGTCGGCGGGCAGGACTTCGCCCGAGTCGGTGACCACTGCCGTCGCCCGACCAAACCACCCCTGAATCTCGGCAGCGGACGCCGGAAGCCTGAACCGTACCCCGTGGGCCTCGTGCAGCCCGCGGAAGAAACCGCCCAGGTCCGGGCCAATCGCCGCGCCCAGCGGCACGTCCTCCAGCCCCATCAGGGTGACGGTGTTTCCAAAGGTGCTGGCGGCAGCGGCCAGTTCCATCCCGATCCAGCCGGACCCGACCATGACCACGTGCAAACCGCCGCCGGCAAGGCGGGCGTGCAGGCGCCGGCTGTCCTCGACCGTCCGGAACGTGCTGACGCCCTCGAGACCGCTGCCGGGCAGCGGGATGGTCCTGGGCCGCGCTCCCGTGGCAAGCAGGAGCGAGCCGTACTCCAGCCGCCGCCCGTCATCCAGAACCACAGCCCGGGCAGCCGGGTCCAGCGCCGTGACCTGGACGCCGAGCCGGAGGTCGACGTCGTTCGCGTCGTACCAGTCCTCGGGCACCACAGGCAGGGCGTCGTCGCCGGCCTTGCCCAGCAGGTACTCCTTGGACAGCGGCGGGCGCAGGTACGGCTGGTGGGACTCGGCGGCCACCAGCACCACCGGACCGCTGAAGCCCTCCGCCCGCAATGTTTTGGCGGCGGTGGCGCCGGCCAGCCCGCCGCCCACGATCACGATGTTCCCGACAGCCATGTCCGCTCGATTCCCGCGTCGGCGCGCTTCCGTTTTCTAAAACCGCTTGTCCTGACGCTAGAAGGGGGAGGCGATCCCGTCAAGGCCTTTTGGGGAGGATTCGGCGTGGCGATAGAATGGCGGGGCAGGCATTGTGCTATTTCCGGGGGCCAGCAGTAGCACTGCGGTTCAACCCAGCAGTGAAAGCCCGGCAGTAGCCCAGCACTAAAAGCCCAGCAGCACCGCAGCTGCGAACAGCAGCCCCGGAGCCTGTGACCCCCCGAACCCTAGAGAAAGCCAGTATGCGAGTTCTTGCAGCCATGAGTGGCGGCGTCGATTCCGCCGTTGCCGCCGCCCGCGCCGTCGAGGCGGGGCACGACGTCGTCGGCGTCCACCTCGCGCTGTCCCGGATGCCGGGCACCCTGCGAACCGGCAGCCGCGGCTGCTGCACCATCGAGGACTCCCGCGACGCCTGGCGTGCGTGCGACATCCTCGGGATCCCTTACTACGTCTGGGACTTTTCCGAACGGTTCAAGGAAGATGTCGTCCAGGACTTCATCGATGAGTACGCCGCAGGCCGCACCCCCAATCCCTGCATGCGCTGCAACGAGCGGATCAAATTCGCCGCCCTGCTGGAGAAGGCCATCGCCCTGGGCTTCGATGCCGTATGCACCGGCCACTACGCGAAGGTCATCACGGACGCCGACGGCAACCCCGAACTGCACCGCGCTGCGGACTGGGCCAAGGACCAGAGCTATGTGCTGGGGGTGCTGACCCACGAACAGCTCAAGCACTCGATGTTCCCGCTGGCCGAGACGCCGTCCAAGGCCGAGGTCCGCGCGGAGGCGGAGCGCCGCGGCCTCTCCGTGGCGAACAAGCCGGACAGCCACGACATCTGTTTCATTCCCGACGGCGACACCGCCGGCTGGCTCGCCGAGAAGATTGAAATGACCACGGGGGACATCGTGGACGAATCCGGCGCCAAGGTCGGCGAGCACCCGGGCGCCAACGCTTTCACCGTGGGCCAGCGCCGCGGGCTGAAGCTCGGCACCCCGGCCGCGGACGGCAAGCCGAGGTTCGTGCTGGAGATCCGGCCCAAGGAGAACAAGGTGGTGGTGGGCCCGGAGGCCCTGCTCGCCATCGACGAAATCCGAGGCATCAAGGTCTCCTGGGCGGGGCTGCCCATCGCCGAGGTGGCGAGCCGCGAAGAGTTTGACTGCTACGCCCAGGTCCGCGCCCACGGCGACCCCGTCCCTGCCCGCGCGCATATGGCGGACGACGAGCTTGTGGTCACGCTCACCGAGCCGCTGCGCGGCGTGGCCCCCGGCCAGACGGTGGTGCTCTACCAGGGCAGCCGCGTGCTCGGCCAGGCCACGATCGATGCCGCGCGCTCGCTGCAGCGGGCCGCGCTCTAGCTGCCCGCCCCACCGACTCCAGCGAAGGGTCCCGCCAGTTGGCGGGGCCCTTCGTCGTCTGTACCCTCCGTCGTCGTCCGACTACCCGGCCGTCCAAGGCGCCCGGATGCGCAGGGACCCTGCCGAAGATCCGGGCGGAATCCTGAAGAAAATGAGAGAAACCTTCGAATCGTGTAAATTTTGTGTCTCAACTCACAAAATGCAACGTTTCACCGAATGATCGTCTGGTTGAATCTAGGAATCAGCAAAGCGTGCCGCCCGACGAGGCAGTCGTTTCACTTCGGGCTGCGCTAGAACGCATCGAACAGAAAGTTCACAGATGGCAATGAACAAAAAGGCCTGGCACAGCGTCATCGCGCTGGCCGGGGTTTCCGCCTTTGCACTGACGGCCTGCACAGGGCCGACCGGGGGCGCTGGCGGGTCATCAGCCGCAGCAAGCGGTCCGATCGCCTACGGCACCACGGACAAGGTCACTGCCTTGGATCCGGCGGGAGCGTATGACAACGGTTCGTTCATGGTGATGAACCAGATCTACTCCTTCCTCCTCAACTCGAAGCCCGGCAGCGCAGATCCCGTGCCCGACCTGGCAGAGTCCGCGTCCTTCACCTCGCCGAACGAGTACACGGTCAAGCTCAAGCCGGGCCTCAAGTGGGCCAACGGCCACACGCTCGACTCCAAGGACGTCAAGTTCTCCTTCGACCGGCAGACCAAGATCAACGATCCCGCCGGTCCCGCAAGCCTGCTGACCAACATCGAAAGCATCACCGCCCCCGATGCCAACACCGTGGTCTTCAAGCTGAAGCAGGCGAACGACCAGACCTTCGCCCAGATCCTCAGCAGCCCCGCCGCGCCGATCGTAGACGATGAAGTCTTCCCGGCCGACAAACTGCTTGACGACGACTCGATCGTCAAGGCCAAGGCGTTCTACGGCCAGTACGTGATCGACACGTACAAGAAGAACGAGCTGGTCAGCTTCAAGGCATTCCCGGACTACCAGGGGGTCCTCGGCAAGCCGGCCAACGACGCCGCCACGATCAAGTACTACGCCGACCCCACCAACATGAAGCTGGACATCCAGCAGGGCAACATCGACGTCGCGAACCGCAGCCTGAGCGCCACCGACGTCGATGACCTCAAGAAGGACTCCAAGGTCAAGGTCAACGTTGGCCCCGGCGGCGAAATCCGCTACATCACGTTCAACTTCGACACGATGCCGTTCGGTGCCAAGGCTGCCGACGCCGATCCGGCCAAGGCGCTCGCCGTCCGCCAGGCCATCGCGAACCTCGTTGACCGCCAGTCCATCGCGGACCAGGTCTACAAGGGCACCTACCTGCCGCTGTACTCCAACGTTCCCAACGGCTTCCTGGGCGCCAACGAATCGTTCAAGGACGCCTACGGCGACGCCGGCAAGCCGAGCCTGGACAAGGCCAAGAAGGTCCTCGCCGACGCCGGTGTGACGACCCCCGTCTCGATGAACCTTCAGTACAACCCGGACCACTACGGCAAGTCCTCCGGCGATGAGTACGCCATGATCAAGGACCAGCTGGAGAAGTCCGGTTTGTTCAAGGTCAACCTGCAGTCCACGGAATGGGTCACCTACAGCAAGGCCAGCCGCGCCGACGAATACCCGCTGTTCCAGTTTGGCTGGTTCCCCGACTTCAGTGACGCCGACAACTACCTGACCCCGTTCTTCCCGGAGGGCGGCTTCCTGAAGAACCACTACAACAACCCCACCGTCAACGACCTGATCAGCAAGCAGCTCACCACCGTCGATAAGACTGAACGCGAGTCCACGATCAAGGATGCGCAGAATGCCCTCGCCAAGGACATCTCCACGCTTCCGTTGCTCCAGGGCGCGCAGGTTGCCATTTCCGGCAGCGGTGTCAAGGGTGTCGATTCCACCCTCGATGCCTCCTTCAAGTTCCGTTTGGGAACTCTTTCCAAGTAAGGCTGCAGCCCTGCTGTCCTGACCAGCCTGCGAGGCGGGGCGCCCTCGAGGCGCCCCGCCTTTGCTGGTCATTGCCGCATCCTGCAGTTCACGCCGGCCCGCCCAAGGCCGCGACAGCACAATCTTAGGTACCAATGACAACATTGACTGAGGCGCCGCTAAACGACGCCGACGGACTTCTTCCGTCCAAGAAAAAATCCTCGGGTGGGGGCTTGGGGACCTACATCCTGATCCGGTTCTTCCTGATCATTCCGACCATTTTCATTCTGGTGACTTTGGTCTTCTTCCTGATGCGGGTCATCGGCGACCCCATCACCGCAGCCCAGGGCGGCAGGCTTCCGCCGGAGGCGCTCGCGCAGCGCATCCACGACGCCGGCTACGACCGCCCGATCCTCGTGCAGTACCTCGAATACGTTGGCCAGGTGGCGACCGGCAACTTCGGCACCACCATCACCGACCGCCGCCCTGTGGTCGAAATGATCATCACGTTTGGCACGGCAACCCTGGAACTGGCCATCAATGCCCTCATCGTGGCGCTGGTGGTCGGCATCCCGCTCGGCCTGATCGCCGCCTACCGGCGCGACAAGGCCCCGGACGCCTTCCTGCGGTTCTTCGCCATCCTCTGCTACGCGACCCCGGTGTTCTTCGCCGGCCTGCTGATGAAGCTGGCCTTCTCCGTCTGGCTGGGCTGGCTGCCCGTCGCAGGACGGGCCTCCACCAGGACCGAGCTGGCCATGGGAAGCCTGGCCGCACCGACCGGGATCTACTGGCTGGATGCCTTGCGCAGCGGCAACATGGCCGCGTTCGGCGATGTCGCGGCCCATTCAGTCCTCCCCGCACTCACCCTGGGGCTCTTGACGGCAGGGGTCTTCCTGCGGCTGGTCCGCACCAACGTCATCGGCACGCTCGGCAAGGATTACGTCGAGGCCGGCAGGTCCCGTGGCGTCAGTAATTACCGGCTCGTGACCAAGCATGCCTACAAGCCTGCCCTCATCCCGATCATCACTGTCATGGGGCTCCAGATTGCCCTCCTGCTCGGCGGCGCCGTCCTCACGGAGTCCACCTTCGAGTGGAAGGGCCTCGGCTACCAGCTGGTGCAATACCTGAACGCCCGCGACTTCGTCGCCGTCCAGGGAATCGTCGTGATGCTGGCGGTCATCGTTGCCGTCACGAACTTCATCGTGGACGTCGTCGCAGCCCTGATCGACCCGCGAGTGAGGTACTAGCCATGAATGCAACCAAAGTAAGCGGGCGCAAGCAGCCCCTCATCTACCGGCTGCCGGTGATCTCGCATTTCCGCTCGAGCGTCGGGCTGCAACGCGGCATGCTCGTCACGGGCATGGTGCTGGCCGCCGTCTTCCTGCTCGTCGCCGTGTTTGCGCCGTGGATCGCGCCCTACGGGTTTGCCCAGCTCAGCGACGCCGCCGGTCCCTTCCCGACACAGCAGCCCCCCAGCCCGGCCCACATCTGGGGCACCACGGTTGGTGGCTATGACGTCTATTCCCGGGTGCTCTGGGGTGCCCAGACGGCCGCCGTGGTGATCATCGTGGCCGTCGCGATGTCGATCTTCCTCGGCGTAGCCCTCGGCCTCGTCAGCGGCTACTTCGGCGGCTGGCTGGACCGGGTGTTCGTGGTGATCGCCGATGCGATCTACGCTTTCCCGTCCCTGCTCCTGGCCATCGTGATGTCAATCGTCATCAGCCACGGCCAGTCCAGTTTCTGGGGAGGCATTGTTGCCTGCTCCATCTCCATCTCGGTGGTGTTCGTCCCGCAGTACTTCCGCGTCATCCGGGCCGAGACCATCCGGCTAAAGGCGGAGCCGTACGTCGAATCGGCCAAGGTGGTGGGTGCCTCCAGCATCCGCATCATGGGCCGGCACATCTTCAAGAACGCAACCCGCACGCTGCCCTTGATTTTCACGCTGAACGCGTCCGAGGCCATCCTGACCCTGGCGGGCCTCGGCTTCCTGGGCTTCGGCATCGAACCGACCTCCGCCGCCGAGTGGGGCTATGACCTGAACAAGGCCATTGCAGATGCCTCCTCGGGCATCTGGTGGACCGGTGTCTACCCCGGTACAGCGATCGTCCTGACCGTGCTTGGGCTGACCCTCGTCGGTGAGAGCATCAACGACCTCAACGATCCCCGCCTGCGGGGCCGCAAGAAGGCTGTGGCAGGCAAGGGTGGACCGGACTCAACCGCCGGCACCCAGGCTGCACTCGAAGCAGAATCGAGAGTTCTATGACCATCAACATCGACAAACCCGGCGCAGGCACAGGCCCGGTCCTTGACATCGACCGGCTCAAAGTCACCTTCGCCACCGACGCCGGGGATGTGTATGCCGTCAAGGACGTCAGCCTCACTGTCAACCCCGGCGAGGTCGTGGCCATCGTTGGCGAATCGGGATCCGGCAAGACTGTGACGGCCAAGACCATCCTGGGACTGCTGCCGGAGACGGCCATCAGCCAGGGCGCGGTCCTGATCAACGGCAACAACGTCATCAGCGTCAGCGAGGCGAAACTGCGGGAGATCCGGGGCCGCGATGTGGCCATGGTGTTCCAGGAACCATCCACCGCACTTAACCCGGTCTTCACCGTGGGCTGGCAGATCGCCGAAGGAATCCGCGCACACGCCGGCTCTCGCGGCCGCAGCAAGGTCTCGGCCAAGGAAGCCAAAGCGCGGGCAATTGAAGCCCTCCGCAAAGTGGGCATCCCGGACCCGGAAACGCGGGTCAACTACTACCCGCACCAGTTCTCGGGCGGCCAGAAACAGCGCGTCGTGATTGCCGCAGCGCTGGCCCTGAACCCTGGCCTCATCGTGGCGGACGAGCCGACGACTGCCCTGGACGTCACCGTGCAGGCCGAGATCCTTGAACTGCTGCGGGACCTGCGCGACAACTACGGAACGTCCATCGTGCTGATTACGCACAATATGGGCGTTGTCGCCGACCTCGCCGACCGCGTCGTGGTCATGTACCAGGGCGACGTTGTGGAGGAGGCATCCTCACGGGTGCTCTTCGCCCAGCCCAGGGAGGACTACACCAAGAAGCTCCTCGCCGCCGTCCCGCACCTGGGCCGCAACTCCGCCTCGGAAGGCATGGTCGAACGCGCCCACCAGGGCGGCAAAGTGCTGGTCGAGGCCAAGAACCTGACCATCGAGTACCCGGGGCGGCTCGGCAGCCCGGCGTTCAAGGCCGTCGACGGCGTCAGCTTCACCGTGTCCGAAGGCGAAGTCTTCGGCCTCGTGGGGGAGTCCGGCTCCGGCAAAACCACCATCGGCCGGGCAATCGCCGGACTCAACCGGACCACGGGCGGCAGCCTGAATGTGCTGGGCTACGAGATGCTGAACTTCAAGGAGCGCACCTTCAAGCCGCTCCGCAAGGAGATCGGCTTCGTTTTCCAGGACCCGGCGGCCTCGTTCAACCCGCAGCTGACCATCGGCGATTGCGTGGCGGAACCGCTGATCATCCACTCCAACCCGACCGCGGCCGAGGCACGCAAGAAGGTCGGGGAGCTGCTCGAGTCCGTGCAGCTGCCGGCGTCGTACGCTGACCGGTTCCCGCACGAACTCTCCGGCGGGCAGCGCCAGCGCGCCTCCCTGGCGCGGGCGCTCATCCTGAACCCGAAGCTGCTCATCGCCGACGAGCCGACCTCGGCCCTGGACGTGTCCGTGCAGGCCGTCGTGCTGGAGCTGTTCAAGGAGATCCAGCAGGAGTTCGGCTTCGCGTGCCTGTTCATCAGCCACGACCTCGCCGTGGTGGACATGCTCGCCCACTGGGTCGGCGTGCTCTACAAGGGCAAGATGGTGGAGCAGGGCCTCGGCAACCAGGTGATGGGCAACCCGCAGCACGACTACACGAAGAAACTCATCGCCTCCCTGCCTGTTCCGGACCCCGACGAACAGGCCAGGCGCCGCGAGGCGTTCAAGGCCGTGCTCCACAGCTAACTGCCGGAACCGGGCACCTGCCCGATCCGGCGCGGCCCGATCCTGCGCCGGCCAGGCTCCGGCAGGGCCACAGCCAAGGGGCATGCCCACCGTTCGCCACGAACGGTGGGCATGCCCCTTGGTGTCTCCGCAGGCGCCTGCAACGGTACTTAACAGCGGGAGGCATTGGCCGCCGAACCCCTAGACTGGGTCAATGACCGAGCAGAACCCCACTCTTCCCGAAACCGACTCCTACGACCCGGCGGCAAGCTCCCTGGCCGGTTCCGTGGATCCCGCGGTCATGGCGGAGCTGCTGTCGATCCGCTCCAGCATCGACAACATCGATGCCACCCTGGTCTTCCTCCTCGCCGAACGCTTCAAAGCCACCCAGAAGGTCGGCTTCCTCAAGGCCGCGCACCAACTTCCCGCCGGGGACCCGGGCCGTGAAACGGCGCAGATCGCCCGGCTGCGGCACCTCGCCGCCGAAGCCCACCTGGACCCGGCCTTCGCGGAGAAATTCCTGAACTTCATCATCGGCGAGGTCATCCGCCACCACGAGGCCATCGCCGAGGACCACCAGGCCGCCCAGGCCTCCGGCTCCGCGGACGCCGCCCGCGCCGCAGACGCCTAGCCATGGCAGTACCAGACGCGCCCGCACCGGGCCAAGTGACCGCGACCGCCCTTGGCCCCTGGCCGGGCGAGGACCCGGCCGAGGCCGCCCGCGTCATCCGCGGTGAACTGGGCAGCCCGCACCTGCCGTTCCTCGCCGAGCTTCCCGATCGCGGCGTCGGCTCCGATGCCCTGGGTCGGACCGCCTCTTTGCTCGTGGAACTCGCCGTCGACGTCCAGCCGCATGGATGGCGGTTCGTGGACCGGCCCGGCAAGGACCTGCAGCGGGCCAAGTCGGCCCTGTCCACCGACATCAACATCATGGCGGACGTGATCGGCGTCGAGGAAGTGCCGTCGGACGATATCAAGATCCAGCTGCGCGGGCCGCTCAGCCTTGCCGCCGGGCTGCACCTGCACAACGGCGAGCGGGCCCTGATCGACTACGGTGCCCGCCGGGACATCGCGGACTCGCTCGCAGCGGGCGTGGAAGGCTACCTCAAGCGGGTGGCGGCGGCTGCCCCCGGTGCCCGGATCGTCGTCCAGATCGACGAACCTGAAATTGCGTCGGTGCTGGCCGGCACCATTCCCACCGCCAGCGGTTACCGGACCCTGCGTTCGGTGCCGGGCCGGGAAGTGACCGAGTCCTGGCAATTGGTGATCGACGCGCTCCGGGCCGCGGGCGCCGTCGAAACCGTTGTGGCCGTCTCCGAGGTAGAGGCGCCGTTCGAGCGGATCCTGGCGGCAGGCGCGGATGGAATCGCTGTGCCGCTTCGGGCCCTGACCTCGCGCCAGTGGGAACAACTCGCGGGCGCGGTGGAGGCCGGCAAGCGGCTCTGGGCCGGCGCGCTGGACGTGGCTGATCCTGCCGCGTCACTGCCACGGGTCCGCGACGTCGTGGAAAACGTATGGCGCCCATGGCGGCAGCTGGGTCTGCCCGCGTCCACGCTGGGTGCGCTCCGGGTCACGCCGTCGGAGGGCCTGGCGCGGCACTCACCCGCCACTGCGGCGGCGGTCCTGACCCGGCTGACCCAGGTGGCGGACGGGCTCAACCAGCTCGCCCTCGGCTAGCGCGGCACCTTCGGCCGCCGGCGGCCCGGGGCGCAACCGTGCCCGCGGTGCCTCCGCTGTGCCCTGCTGGCCCTGGTCAGACCCTGCTTTCCCAGGCGTCCGGTCGGGCGTGCCCTGGCAGGTAGCCCGGCGCCGCAATACCGCCGGGGTAGGGCTCGAGCCGGTAGTCGAAATGGCCGGCGTAGACCAGCACCAGCCCGAGCTGGGGCTGGATCACCTTGACCTGGATCCGGTGCCTGCCGCCGTCCTGCGGCTCCCACCACTGCTCGGCGTAGGCCTTGGCGTCGAGGGCCGCCGGCAGCGGAATCCGGAGCGGTCCCACGAACAGCCGCGACGCCTCGGACACGCCGCGCAGCCGGCCCTCCGGCGTGACGCTGAGATTGAGGTCGGTGACGAGCCGCCGGTACCGGCCCACGTAGTCCACGAGCCCGGGCCCGAGCCCGCCGTTATCGCGCCCGCCGTCATCAAAGCTGGTCGTGTCCTGGAACAGCCGGGTGGTGCCCGGGAAGAAGATTTCCCGGCGGGCCGTCAGGCTGGACCTGCCGAACGGGTCCAGGTGGGCGTGGTTCTCGATCCGGAAGCGGACGCCCTCGCCGTACTCGGGGAAGAAGGCCTGCTCGCCGGTGGTGAGCCGCAGCAGGGGACGCAGCCAGGCCTGCCGGCAGCCGACGACGTCGAACACCCCCTCGCCGACGCCGTAGTGGCCGGATCCCGGTGCCAAAGCAAAGTATTCTTGAAGCTCCGGCTGCAGTCGGGCAAAGTCGCTGCCCAGGGCTCGCTGGTAGATCGGGGTGTTCACGGGTTCCTCCTGCGGTCCGGGCCGGTTCACTGGGCCTTTCCACAGCATGCAGGACAACGCGGCAATTGTCACAGCGTCCCGTGCATCGGCGCGGTTCTGGGCCGGTTCCGGCGGGCGTGGCAGGCCCGGTTGCACCATGCCGGCGGGCCGCCCGATACGACAAAGCCAATTCAATGGGGGAATATATAACTATGAAGGCACGCATTCTGGTAGTGGATGATGACGAGGCTCTGGCCGAGATGATCGGTATTGTGCTGCGCAATGACGGCTTCGAACCCGTCTTCTGCGCGGACGGCGCACAGGCGCTGGACGTGTTCCGCTCCTCCAAGCCGGACCTGGTCCTGCTCGACCTCATGCTGCCGGGGATGGACGGCATTGAAGTCTGCCGCCAGGTCCGTGCCGAGTCCGACGTCCCGATCGTGATGCTCACGGCCAAGGCGGATACCTCGGATGTGGTCCGCGGCCTTGAGTCCGGTGCCGATGACTATGTGCCCAAGCCGTTCAAGCCCGCCGAGCTCGTCGCCCGGGTCCGGGCCAGGCTCCGCCCTGGTGACCAGAAGGCACCGGAAACCCTGCGGATCGCCGATGTCACGATCGACGTGGCCGGCCACCTGGTCAGCCGCGGCAACGACCGGATCTCCTTGACGCCGCTGGAATTCGACCTCCTCGTCGCCCTGGCCCGCAAGCCGTGGCAGGTGTTCACGCGCGAACTGCTCCTGGAGCAGGTCTGGGGCTACCGGCACGCCGCCGACACCCGGCTGGTCAATGTCCATGTCCAGCGGTTGAGGTCCAAGATCGAACGCGACCCGGAAGCCCCCGAAGTTGTATTGACGGTCCGTGGTGTCGGCTATAAAGCAGGTTCCTGAGCCTGCGGACCGCAGTGTCCGGCAGTCCATAGCAACGGATACGGCGGCGCCGGCCGAGTCGTCCGCGCCGCCGTCGGCCGAGTTATCCGCGCCGCCGGCAGAGTCATCGGCGGCCTCATCGCCGGAGACGTCCATGCCCCGCGCGCCCGAAACGCCCCGCGGCGGCCCGGGCCCGTGGCGGCGTCTGGCCTTCCGGACCCGCTTGTGGGCCAAACGCGCGAGGATCGTTGGCGTCCGGGTCGCGCGGCTCGTCCGCACCGGGATGCAGCGCCTGTGGCCCGGCATCCTGTACCTGCTCCGGGCGGTACAGCGGAAGTGGCGGCGTTCGCTGCAGTTCCGGACGGTCCTGACCACGCTGATGCTGGCCATGGGCTCGTTCGCGGTGGTGGGCGCCTACCTGTCCAACCAGATCGCCAACAACCTGTTCCAGGAACGGCTCGCCCAGGCCGAATCGGAGACGCGCTACAACGTCAAGCAGGTCCAGGACACGTTCGACGGCGCCCAGGTCACCGACCAGTCCAGCGTCATCACCCTGGTCTATGACACCCTGAACGCGGTCGAAGGCCGCGGATCCGTGATCCAGCGGCGCTACGTCTTCGAGGCCATGCCGGAGCAGACCAAGCCGCGCAACCGTTGGGTTGAATCCCGGGCCTCGGACCAACTCACCATCGGCGTCATCCCCCCGGACCTGCGCAAGGCTGTGCAGGACTCGGGCAAGGACCAGTACTGGGCGTCCACCCAGTTCCCTGTAGGGACCGAAGACCGGCCCGGCATCGCCGTCGGCAACAAGGTGACCTTCAACGGCACCGTCTACGAGCTCTACCTCATCTATGACCTCAACACGGCGCAGAAGACCCTCGACGAGATCCAGAATGTCCTGCTGGCCGGCGGCGCGCTGCTGGTGCTCATGATCGGCGGCGTCGCCTGGTATGTGACCCGCAACGTGGTCAGCCCGGTCAGCCATGCCGCCGTCGTCTCCGAGAAGCTCGCCGCCGGCCAGCTGCAGGAGCGCATGGTGGTCAAAGGCGAGGACGAGGTTGCCCGCCTCGGCGCGTCGTTCAACCACATGGCCGCAAGCCTCCAGGAACAAATCACCCAGCTGGCCACGCTGTCCCAGATGCAGCAGCGGTTCGTCTCCGATGTCTCCCACGAGCTCCGCACCCCGCTCACCACGGTGCGCATGGCAGCCGAAGTCCTTTATGACGCCCGCGAGGACTTCGACCCCATCAACAAGCGCTCCGCGGAGCTGCTGTACAACCAGGTGGAACGCTTCCAGTCGCTCCTGGCGGACCTGCTGGAAATCTCCCGCTTTGACGCCGGCGCCGCCACCCTGGACGCCGAGCCCACCGACATCGTCCAGCTTGTCGCGCATGTCATCGAGGGGGTGGCGCCCGTCGCCGCCGAATACGGGTCCGCCGTCACCCTCAACGCCCCGGCCGGCAGCGTCATTGTCGACATGGACGACCGCAGGATCGACCGGATCCTGCGCAACCTGATCCTGAACGCCCTCGAACACGGCGAGGGCCGGCCGGTCAACGTTTCCGTGGCCGCCAGCGGCACCGCCGTGGCCGTGGCCGTACGGGATCACGGAATCGGCATGACCCCGGCTGAGGCGGCGCGCGTCTTCGACCGCTTCTGGCGCGCCGATCCGGCCCGGGCCCGCACCACGGGCGGCAGCGGGCTGGGACTGTCCATTGCCGCCGAGGACACCAAGCTCCACGACGGCTGGCTGCAGGCCTGGGGGAGCAAGGGAGAAGGGTCGAACTTCCGCCTGACCCTTCCCCTGCGCCGCGACGAGCCGATCACCAGGTCCCCGCTCCAGCTCGAACCGGTCAACGTCGGGCTCCCCGAGGCAGGCCGCCAGCGCACCGTGGTGTTGCTGGACCCGCTCCGGACCGCGGGCCGCGGGACCGGTGTTGAGGGTTCCTCGGACGGATTCGCAGACGGCTTCGATGACGACTTTTCTGACGACGGCGGCAGCGGTGCCGCCGGCGGGGCTATCCCGGACGGCGGCCCGGCCGGCCCCCGGGGGACCGGGACGGAGGGCAGGGCATGAGTGGGGTTTCGGGCAGGTTTACCCGCGTGGGGGCTGCGCTGCTGGCGCTCATCCTGCTTCTGTTGACCTCGTGCGCCCAGATTCCGCGCTCGGGGCCGGTGGGCAAGAGCACGGACGAGAGTGCGGGAAACCCTAACGCCCCGGTCTTCTTTCCGGCCGCGCCGCGTCCCGGCGCCGGACCCGAAGCGGTGATCGAAGACTTCTACCTCGCCGGCAGCGGCTACGAGGACGACTACGCCGTGGCCCGGCAGTACCTCACCCAGGGTTCGTCGGTGACGTGGAAGCCGGACCAGCGGGCGCTCGTGTTCCGCAAGGCCACGGTGGTGGCCACCGGCGTCGAAAATGTCTTCAACTACCAGCTCGACCTCGCCTATTCGGTGGACGCCGACGGCGTGGCCACGCAGCTTCCCGAGGGCACCACCGAAAACATACCCGTCACCGTGACCCAGGTGGACGGCGAATGGCGAATCTCCGATCTTCCTGACGGCACGGCCATTCCGGAAGAAACCTTCAAGGTCATTTACGGCGCGTTCCCGATCTACTTCTACGACCCCACGTTCACCTACGCAGTGCCCGACGTCCGGTGGTTCATCCGCAAGAAGACCGTCAAAGCCATGACGAGCGCGCTCCTGGGCGGACCCGCCCCCTACCTCAAGGGCGCCGTCGTCAGCGCGTTCCCTTCAGGCATCAAGCTGGCCCGCGAATCAGTGCCCGTGGTATCCGGCGCCGCGCAGGTGGATCTCACCGCCAAGGACCTGGTCGAGGCCTCCAACGAGGACCGGCTGCGGATGCAGACGCAGCTTGCCCTGACGTTCCGCAGCCAACCGGATGTGATCAACGTTGAGCTCCGGGCCAACCAGGACCTGGTGCGCGTCGAGGACAACGGCACGGTCCTGCCTCCAGTCCAGGACGAAAGCGTCCCCGCTTACCAGATCGCCGTCAGCAACAATGACCTGGTCCGGTACGAAAACAACAGGATTTCACCGCTCCCGGACGTCCGGTCCGTTTCAGCCCTCTCACCCCGGGCGCCTGCGGAGTCCACCGAGTCGCAGGCGGCCGCGTTCCTCAACGCCGCCCGCACCACGCTGTACTCGATCGTTCCGGGCCAGCCCGCCAGGGCGCTGACCACGCGGGCCGCGCTGTCCCGGCCTTCGTTCGGCCGCTATGACTGGGTCTGGACTGCCGGGCCGGGTGCCGGCGGCGCCACCGAGGTAGTGGCCTACCGGCCGGTCGGTGTGGCGGAGAACGCCAGCGTACCCACCGTGACCCTGTCGCCGGGATGGCTCGCGGGCCGGACGGTGAAGGAATTCCGGATTTCCCGGGACGGCACGCGGGCCCTCGTCATTTCGCAGCAGAACGGCAAGAGCAAGGTCCAGATCACCGGGATCATCCGGAACGCGGACGGCACCCCGAGGGACCTGACCGTGCCCCTGACGCTCCTGACCCCCCGGGATCCGGACCAAGGGGTCTGGGTGGATGACACCACAGTCGCGGTCATGAAGGCCTCCGCCAGCGATGCCGTCACCCCCGAGCTGTTGTCGCTGACCTCGGCACAGCCGCAGCAGCTGGCGCCGTGGCCCGGGCTGACGGCCCTCAGCGCGGGCAACGGACCGGCCGAGATCTACGGCCAGTCCGCGGAAGGGATCTTCCAGCGGCTGGGCAACGGCTGGTCACCGCAGCTCAAGGGCCCCATCGACCCCTCGTTCCCCGGCTGACCGGCGTCCCCTCTTTCCCCGGCTGACCGGCGCCCTCGGACGACGGCGACGACGACGGCGGTGCCGCCGTCACCCGGATCCGGTGAAGGTTCCGCGAAGGTTCCGGCCGGGGTGTTGTCCACATAGCGGCCCGCCGGGCTACTACGGGGGGCGCACCCGGTCCAGGATCGGAGGATGGGCAGCCACACCACCCGGGTCCCGGCAGCGGACCCTGATCTTGCCCCGGCCGCGGCCAGGGCGGCGCGACACCGCGGGAGCTACGCGCGTCCGCTGGCGAGGCTGGGCGACCGGACAGCCGAAGCGGCGGCTGAGGTGCTCGCCCTGGCCATTCCAGTGGACTGCGTCTGCTGCGGGGCGGAGGACTCGGCACTCTGCGGCGCGTGCTCCCGTAAGCTGCGCCTGCTGACGCTCCGGCCGTTCCGGGCAGAGGCCCAGGCTCCGGCCCTGATGGACATGGACGGCTCCGTGCTGCTGCCCGTGGTGGCGGCCGGGCCATACCGGGCCGAGCTGGCGCAGTGCCTGCTGTCCTTCAAAAGCCACGGGCAGGCCCGGCTGGGCGCCGAGCTGGCCCGGGGACTGGCGCGCGCCCTCCACGCCGCGTCCGGGCCCGGGCAGGGACTCGTCCTCGTCCCCGTGCCCACGAGCGCCGCCGCTTACCGCAGGCGGGGCTTCAGCCCCGTCCATATCCTGCTCCGCCGGCTCGTCCGCGGGGACGAAATCCCAGGGTTCACCGTCGCGGACGCGCTGCGGAAATCCGTGCCGCCCGCGCGGAACACGAAACCGCCGGCTTTGCCCCTGTGGGGCCGGTTGCGGGACGGCCCCACAGGGGCCGGCTCCCTGTCCGGCGGACAGAAGGGATTGGGCCGGGGTGAGCGCGCCCGGCGCGTGCGCGGTTCCATGCGGGCCAGGTCCGGTCCGTGGCCTGCGCGAGTCGAAGGACGTGTCTGCATCATCGTCGATGACGTGCTGACCACCGGCGCCACCCTGGCGGAGGCGGCCCGTGCGCTCCGGGCCGCGGGGGCCATTGTCAGCGGCGCCGTCGTGCTGGCCGCGACACGCCCGCCGGCCGCCGCCGATGTCGGCGCCGCCATCCCCGCGGCGGCGCGGATGATCGGTGGGAGCTAAAAAAATAAACCGTAAAAGGATGAATAACAGGTGTCTATGAACTAACGTCGAAGATGGGTACCAAGAACAGATGTACCTGTCGATAGCGGCTCGGAAAGGGGCTCGACTGTCAGTCAGATCGGCCCCCGGGAAGTACCGCCGTCGTGTCACCGAAGTCATTTGGAGGGCACCATGGAGTTCATGATCAGCGGACGCAACTTGACGGTCTCAGACCGGTTCCGCGAATATGCCGACGACAAGATCTCAAAGATCGCGTCGTTGGGAGACAAGGTCCAGAGGGTAGACGCGAAGGTCACCAAAGAGACCAAAGCCCGCCAGACCGCCGAATCGCTCACGGTTGAGCTGACAGTCCTGGGACGCGGCCCAGTAATCCGCGCAGAAGCGAGTGCCGCCGACAAGTTCGCTGCGTTCGATCTCGCTTACAACAAGCTTCTTGAACGCCTGCGCAGGGCCAGGGACCGCAGAAAGGTCCACCACGGCCGGCATACCCCGAAGTCAGTCACCGAGGCGACGGCAGCCCTGGAGCCGGCCAGCCCCAGCGAACCCCTCTATGTGGAGGCGGCGCAGCAGCAGGAGACCCAGGCGATGGCGGCAGAGAAGTCGCCGTATGAGGTCGAGAACGATATTCCGGCCGGCGACTCGCCTGTACTGATCCGCCGGAAGGTGTTCGCCGCGTCCCAGCTCACCCTCGATGACGCCGTCGACAACATGGAACTTGTGGGTCACGACTTCTATCTTTTCGTGGACAAGGAGACCAAGGCGCCGTCGGTCGTCTACCGCCGTGACGGCTGGACCTACGGGGTCATCTCCCTGGACCAGACGTGCGAGCCCGGACATTCGAGTCTGGAAGACAAAATCCTGGCCTACCGTTCAGAGGATGAGCCCGCCAGCGCATAAGCTGGTGCAGACTTTTCCGACGAAGGGACTAACGTGCAAGCATCGCTGAGCCTGGCACAGGCACGGCGGATCGCGTTGGCAGCCCAGGGACTGGAGAAGGAACGGCCCACCGGACCCGTGAGTGCACGGGCGGTGGGCCGTATCTTTGCCCGGCTGCACCTGGTTCAGATCGACTCCGTCAATGTGGTGTCCCGCAGCCACTTCCTGCCCTTCTTCTCGCGGCTCGGCAACTACGACCGCACCATCCTGTCGCGCATGGCGGGGACCCACCCGCGCCGGATGATGGAGTACTGGGCCCACGAAGCCTGCTTCATCCGCCCGGACCATTTCCACGATCTCGTGCAGTGGCAGAGCCGCAAATGGGTGGGCGCGCACGCGATGGACCCCGAACTGCGCAACGGGGTGGCGGCCAAGGTCCTGGAAACCCTGGCCGTCGGGAAGCCGCTGACCGCCGCCGAACTGACAGCCCGGCTCGGCCACGTGGAAGACCAGCAGCGGGACAACTGGGGCTGGAACTGGAACGCCGTCAAAAGGGTGCTGGAACATCTCTTCGAAGAGGGCCTTGTCTCCGCATCCTCGCGGACCGACTCCTTCGAACGGCGCTACACCCTCACCGCCCGGGTGCTCCCCGGACCGGGCAAGGAAGCGGTGGCACCCGAACCGGATGCGGCCGCGGCCATGGACCGGCTGATCGACGCCGCGGCCCAGGCCCACGGTATAGGGACGGTGCGATGCTTCGCCGACTACTTCCGGACACCGCAGAAGGACGCCGCCGTCGCCGTCCGGAACCTCGTGGACAGCGGCCGGCTGCAGCCGGTCACGGTATCCGGCTGGGACCGGCCCCTGTACCGCCACGTGGAGGCGAAACTGCCGCGCTCGGCCACCGGCCGGGCGCTCCTGAGCCCCTTCGACTCCCTCGTGTTCGAACGCCGGCGGCTCGAGGAGCTCTTCGGATTCCACTACCGGATCGAGATCTACACGCCCGAGCCGAAGCGGAAGTACGGCTACTACGTCCTGCCGTTCCTGCTCCGCGACGCGATCGTCGCACGGGTCGACCTCAAAGCGGACCGGGCCGGCGGGCGGCTCCTGGCCAGGGCCGCCCACGCCGAACCCGGCGCGCCGGAGGACACCGCCGTCGAACTCGCCGCGGAACTGCAGCTCATGGCAGAGTGGCTGGGACTGGACGACGTAGTTGTCTCGCCAATGGGGAACCTTGCGCCGGCGCTCGCCGAAGCCGTGGCTGCCCGGTAAACCGCACTATCCGCTGTGAGGGAACAGGCGCCACCGGCCTTGCGTCTCTCCCGTAGACTAAACACGCCAGAATTCGGCAGCTTGAGACTGGGAGCAACTTCACGTGGCATCACTTATCGAAAAACTTCTCCGCACGGGTGACAAAAAAACCCTGCGGCAACTGCGGAACTATGCCGATTCCATCAATGCCCTGGAGAGCTCCTTCCAGACCTTCACGGACGCCGAGCTCCGTGAAGAAACTGACCGGCTGCGCGAACGCCACCAGGCCGGCGAGAAGCTCGACGATCTGCTGCCCGAAGCGTTCGCGGCCGTACGCGAGGCATCGTCCCGTACCCTCGGCATGCGCCACTTCGATGTCCAGCTCATGGGCGGCGCCGCCCTGCACCTGGGCAACATCGCGGAAATGAAGACCGGTGAAGGCAAGACCCTGGTGGCCACCGCTCCGGCCTACCTCAACGCCCTCACCGGCAAGGGCGTCCACGTCGTCACCGTGAACGACTACCTCGCCGAATACCAGTCAGACCTCATGGGCCGCGTGTACCGCTTCCTCGGCCTGACCAGCGGCTGCATCCTCTCCAACCAGGACCCTGCGCTGCGCCGCGAGCAGTACGCCGCGGACATCACGTACGGAACGAACAACGAATTCGGCTTCGACTACCTGCGCGACAACATGGCGTGGGACAGCTCGGAACTCGTCCAGCGCGGCCACCATTTCGCCATCGTCGACGAAGTGGACTCGATCCTCATCGACGAGGCCCGCACCCCGCTCATCATCTCCGGTCCGGCCCAGGGGGACACTAACCGCTGGTACAGCGAATTCGCCAAGGTGGTCACACGCCTGCAGGCCGAGACTGACTACGAGGTCGATGAGAAGAAGCGTACCGTCGGTGTCCTCGAGGCCGGCATTGAAAAGGTCGAGGACTACCTCGGCATCCACAACCTCTACGAGTCCGCCAACACGCCCCTGATCGGCTTCCTGAACAACGCCATCAAGGCCAAGGAGCTGTTCAAGCGCGACAAGGACTACGTCATCCTCGACGGCGAGGTGCTGATCGTCGATGAGCACACCGGCCGCATTCTCGCCGGCCGCCGCTACAACGAAGGCATGCACCAGGCCATCGAAGCCAAGGAAGGCGTCGAGATCAAGGCCGAGAACCAGACGCTCGCCACCGTGACGCTGCAGAACTACTTCCGCATGTACGACAAGCTCGCGGGCATGACCGGCACGGCCGAGACCGAGGCCGCCGAGTTCATGAGCACCTACAAGCTCGGCGTCGTTGCCATCCCGACCAACCGCGACATGACGCGGATCGACCAGGCCGACCTTGTCTACAAGAACGAGACCGTCAAATTCGACGCAGTCGTCAAGGACATCGCCGAACGCCACGAAAACGGCCAGCCTGTCCTCGTCGGCACCACCAGCGTCGAGAAGAGCGAATACCTCTCCCGGCTGCTGGCCAAGGAAGGCGTCCGGCACGAGGTCCTGAACGCCAAGAACCATGCCCGTGAAGCGTCCATCGTGGCCCAGGCCGGCCGCAAGGCCGCCGTCACAGTCGCGACCAACATGGCCGGCCGCGGTACCGACATCATGCTCGGCGGCAACGCGGAATTCACCGCCGTCGCCGAAATGGCCAAGCGCGGCCTGGACCCGGAGGAGAACTCCGAGGAATACGAGGCCGCGTGGCCCGAGGTGTTCGAATCCGCCAAGCAGTCCGTCAAGGACGAACACGAGGAAGTCCTGAACCTGGGCGGACTCTACGTGCTCGGCACCGAACGGCACGAGTCCCGCCGCATCGACAACCAGCTCCGCGGCCGTTCCGGACGCCAGGGCGACCCCGGCGAGTCCCGGTTCTACCTCTCGCTGACCGATGACCTGATGCGCCTGTTCAACTCCGGCGCAGCCGAACGGCTCATGAACAGCTCGGTGCCCGACGACGTCGCACTCGAATCCAAGCTCGTCTCGCGCGCCATCGCCTCGGCCCAGGGCCAGGTGGAAGGCCGCAACGCCGAACAGCGCAAGAACGTGCTGAAGTACGACGACGTCCTGAACCGCCAGCGCGAGGCAATCTACGGCGACCGGCGCCGCATCCTCGAAGGCGATGACCTCCACGAGAAGGTCCAGTACTTCCTGGAAGACACCATCAACGCTTTCATCGACGAAGCCACAGCCGAGGGCACCGGCGACGACTGGGACTTCAACCTCCTGTGGTCCAACCTCAAGACCCTGTACCCCGTGAGCTTCACCCCGCGCGACGTCATTGACGAGGCCGGCGGCAAGTCCCGGATCACGACCGAGTTCCTCCGGGAAGAGATCCTTTCCGATGCCCGTCTGGTCTACCAGGCCAGGGAGCAGGCGATTGGCTCCGAGAGCATGCGCGAACTGGAGCGCCGGGTGGTCCTTTCCGTTATCGGGCGCAAGTGGCAGGAACACCTCTACGAGATGGACTATCTCAAGGAGGGCATCGGGCTGCGCGCCATGGCCCAGCGTGACCCCCTGGTGGAGTACCAGCGCGAGGGCTTCATCATGTTCCAGGCCATGATGGAGGCCATCCGCGAAGAGAGCGTCGGCTTCCTGTTCAACCTCGACGTCGAAGTGACGCCGGCCGAAGACGTTGTGGTGGCGGACGCCGAGGGCCAGCACACCGAACACCACGAGCCGCAGATCCATGCCGCCGGGCTCGAAGCCCCGGAGAAACCCGCGCAGCTGCAGTACACCGCACCTGGCGAGGACGGTGCCGCCCAGACCCGGATCGAGGCGAAGGTCTCCGGACGTTCGGGAAACCCGGCCAAGGCCGCGGCGCAGGACATCGGCCGCCGCGCTGCGAAGAAGAAGCGGCGCTAGGCACGACGCAAACACGGAAGGACCGGAGCATTTGCTCCGGTCCTTCCGTGTTTGCGCCTCCTTTCCCTCACATGCCGGGCATTCCCTTGCAGACCGGGCCCGGTTCCGCAGGTTCGTGCCCGTCGCTGCCCTCGGCGGCGACTGGCTTCTGCCGGTTCTCTGCCTGTCTGTTGCCGGCTTTCTGCCTGTTTTCTGCGGACTCTCTGCCTGTTTTGTGCCTCCGGCCCTGCCGTTCAGCCGATCTCCAGCACTGTGACGCGCCAGGCCGCCGTGCCGCGCTCCAGCCGCAGCGCGACCGCGCGAACCCGTGATTCCTCGACCACCACGGCGCTGGCCTCGTAGACGTCATCCGACACGCGGCAGGCCCGGACGGACCTGACGGACGGGTTGCGGTGCAGCCTGCCCGCCGTCGGCGAGCTGCCGGAGGCAACCCGGCGGGTCAATGCGGCTCGGTGCTGCAGGGCCGCCAGACAGCGCGGGTCCAGGCGCCGGGAGAGCTGCTGTGCGGGCCGCGTCCCGGCCAGCACCTCGATCGCCGCCTGCACGGTGCTCCGGGAAATCGCACAAATCTCGCGGGCCTCGTCAACAACGCGCAGCGGCGGCGGGGCCGCAGTGGCGTGGTTGGCCGGTGGTGTAGCCGTGCCGGACACAACCCGGAGGGCGGGGGCATGCGGGACGGGGGTCGCCGCGGCTGAGCGGATCCCGGTGACTGCGTTCATGACGGTTCCTTTGCTGATGGCTGGTGCGGGTGGCTTGCGGCTGGTGCGGGTGGCTGGAACCGGGCGAATCTTCCGACCGGCTTGTCCCTGTGGTCTTCGGTGGGCCGGGACCATAGGCCGGGGCCGGCGCTGCGGCCCGGCCTATGGTGCGGCGGCCCCTAGCGCGGCGGCGGGAGGACCAGGACCTGTCCGGGCCGCAGGAAGTGCGGGTCGGCTCCGATAGCGTCGCGGTTGCCCGCATAGAGCCGGGGCCACTCTCTGGCGATGTCGGCGTCGGAAGCCAACGGCCCCAGAGCGGCCGCGGCGATGCTCCACAGCGAATCGCCGGACCGGACCGTGACCTCCCTGCGGGCGCCGGGGAAGTCCTGTGTGCGCACATGGCGTGCAGCCAGCGGTCCGGCATCCACGATCGGGCTCAGCGGCTTCCACCGCGGATCCAGCGCGGAACCGGCTCCCGGCCCTTGTGGCTCCGGTGCCAAGGCCTCCCCGGGTGACGGAGTCCAGGATGCCGATACCGCTGCCGGACCGGGTCTTTCCGGTCCGGGCCCGCCAGGCGCAGTGGCCGCGCTGGCCAGCGGCGCCGTCAGCAGCTGCAGTCCGACGGCGGCGAGCACCAGCCGCCGCATGAACGCCGGGCTGAACCGGCCCGTGGCGGCCGCCGCGTGGGTCCGGCCGAGGCGGTCCAGCAGTGCCGCCGCGACGGCGAAAGCGAGCGACATCACCCACCAGGTGATGACAATCAGCCCGGCCGTATTTGCCACGATCCCGAGCTGGTCCTCGAAGGACAGCGACTGCCGGCGTGCCGAGCCGGACTGCCAGCGCTGAATCAGGAAACTTCCCGTAGCTGCGAGGAAGATCCCGAGCAACAGGATGGCGGCGGCCATGGCGGCGTCGGCCCGGACTGTTTGTCTGGGCATGGGGACGGGCAGGGGCCGGTCCGCGGGTTGCGGCGTCACTGTCCGGTCCATGGGCTGTTCCTCCAGTCGAAATGTGTACCGTTTGATGGTGTTTAATGCCATTTGATAACTTTTAAGCCTGTTTAATTGAGTCTGATCCTGTTGTGCTCCGTTTGTCTAGACGCAGTCCGAGTCTGTGGATAGTGGAGGCCTCGGATTGACCAGTGCGGGAGGGCCGCCTACGCTGGCGCCATGCGGTGGGACGCCTTGTTTGAGGACATGGAGGCACAGCTGGCCGCGCGCCAGCGGCTGGAATTAGAGGCTGAAATAGCCGAGCGTGCACTCGTGGACTCTGCGGGAGTGCAGCTCGCGGACCGGCTCCGCGGGTCCCTCGGGCTCAGTATCCGCGTGCATTTGTCCTTGGGGCGGGTGTTCGAGGGAGTGCTGAGCCACGCGGGCAGCGAGGCCCTGGTCCTTGATGAGCCCCAACACCAAGTGCTCATTCCCTACGCCGCGGCCGCGCACTATGGGGGCCTGTCGCGGGTGGCGGTCTCCGAACCGTCAATCGTCCGCCGGCGGCTCGGTTTGGGCAGCGCCCTCCGGGGACTCGCCTGGAACCGTGCACGGGTGACGATCTTTGCCGGTCACGGGAGGGCAGATGCGGGGCTCCACGGCATCATCGACACGGTCGGCAGGGACTTCCTGGACCTGGCCGTGACACGGGACGGCGGGGAACGGCCTCCGGCGAACGCCCGGAAGGTGATTGCCATCCCCTTCGGCGCCCTCGCGGGCATCAGGTCCGTAGGTACCGCGGGCGGCTAGTCAGCCCGCCGGGTTCAACTTCCGGCGGACTTCGCCTTGGCCTCTTCGATCATGCGGCTGGCCTCGGCATAGCGCTCCTGGATGTACTGCTCGAGCATCTTCTCCTCGACGCGCCACTGGCCGCGTCCGCCCACCTGGATTGCCTTCAGCTCGCCGCTGCGAACGAGCGCGTAGGCGGCCGGAGAGTTGATCTGGAGCTGCTCGGCAACGTCAGCGAGAGTCAGGAATCGGGGCATGAACCCATTTTGCCACCGTTGAGGCCTACTGGTGCCGTTATCCACAGTTTGCGCCTGTTTGGCCCCGGATCTTCCACCCGGGCGGCCCGGGCGCAACAATAGGGGTGCCCGGCATCCGGGAATGGACGGCGACGACAGGGGGAGCGGACGCATGAGTGGAAGCGCGGCAGCCGAAGGGGCTCGTTTGAAAAGGCCGTCCTGGAAAGACCCCCGGCTCCTCGTCGGAATCCTGCTGGTCCTGGCATCCGTCGTTGGCGTGGTCTCGCTGGTCGGCGCCGCGGACCAGACCACGGAAGCGTACGCGGCGCGGGAGCCGATCGCCGTCGGCGAGACGCTGACAACCGACAAGCTGCACCGGGTCAAGGTGCGGCTCGGCGAAGTGGAACAGCACTACCTGACCCCGGAGGCCGGCCTGGATGCCGGACTTGTGGCCGTGCAGCGGATCGGCAAGGACCAACTGCTGCCGCGTGAGAGTGTCGGGCAGCTCGACGGGCTGGACCGCAAGCCCGTGGCCGTCACCGTCGAGGAGACCCTTCCCGCCCAAGCCGTGGCGGGCTCGCGCGTGGATGTCTGGGTGGCGTTGCCGGATACCCGCAACGGCTTCAGCGAGCCCTCCCTGCTCCTCTCCGGCGCCGAAATTGCCCAGATCACCCCGGGCAGCACGGCCCTGGGCTCCTCACGTTCCACGGTGGTCATGGTGCTCGTTCCCGACGCCCAGATGCCCAAGTTGCTGGGGGCCCAGGCCAACAAAGCAAAGATCGCGGTCGTGTGGAACCCGGGCGGTACCTCGCGATGAGCATTCCCGTGGTGACTGTGGGGGACTCCCGCGATGACCTGGTCGGCGGACTGGAGCGGCTGCACGGGCCCGTGTCCGTTGTCCGGCGGTGCAGCGAGCTGGCGGAACTGCTGGCCGCCTGCCAGAGCGGGTTGGCCCGCGCCGCCGTCGTAGCGGCCGGCAGCGAAGAGCTGACGGCCTCGCTGGTGGACCGGCTGTCCGCCGTCGGCGTCGTCGTCATCGCCTTGACCGACAATCCGGAGGAAACTGTCCGCCTGCGGACCATTGGCGTGGCAGCGGAAGCCCGGGCCGTTGACGCCGCGGCCCTGGCGGCCCGGATTTCCGCAGCGGTGGCGCAGCTCAGTGGCACCGGAGAGGGCCCGGGACCGGCCGCGGGTGACGGCGCCGCGCCCGTCGCCGCCGCAGGGCAGGTGCCGCGGTCTTCCGGGGCGCACACCGTCACCGCAAGCCCAGGCGCGAAGGGTCGGATCATTGCGGTCTGGGGTCCGGCCGGCGCGCCGGGCCGGACCCTGGTGGCCGCCAACATCGCGGGGGAGCTGGCCGCGGAAGGCCATTCCGTGCTGCTGGTCGACGCCGACAGCTACGGTGCCAGCGTGGCCGCCCTCCTGGGTCTGCTTGACGAGGCCGCCGGGCTGGCCCAGGCCTGCCGGCTGGCAGACCAGGGCCTGCTTGACGCCGATGCCCTGCTCAGGATCGCCACGACCGTGCCGACCAAGGCCGGCGCGCTGCGGGTGCTCACCGGGATTACGCGGGCGGACCGCTGGACGGAACTGCGCGCCGCGGCCCTCACACTGGTGCTGGAGCGGGCCCGGGAGATTGCGGATGTCACTGTGGTGGACACCGGCTTCTGCCTCGAAGCCGATGACGAGATTGGCTTTGACAGTGGCGCGCCGCGCCGCAACGCCGCGACCCTGCGAAGCCTGGAGCTGGCCGACACGGTCTTTGCCGTCGGGGCGGCGGACTCCATCGGGGTGCCGAGGCTCGTCCGCGGCCTCGCCGAGCTTCGGGCGGCCGTCCCGCAGGCGGCGCCGCAAGTGGTCCTGAACAAAGTCAGGACCTCCGC
Organism: Arthrobacter sp. 01T425; assembly: GCF_056398725.1. Taxonomy (NCBI): domain Bacteria; kingdom Bacillati; phylum Actinomycetota; class Actinomycetes; order Micrococcales; family Micrococcaceae; genus Arthrobacter; species Arthrobacter sp. 01T425. The sequence goes on from NZ_JBFTPY010000009.1 coordinate 88,076, forward strand.
CGTTGGGCGCTCGCCCGAACGCCAGCTGCGGGCCGCCTGGGAGCGGTACGGCCCCTCGGCGCCGTTGTCGGCGTTCCTGCCGTCCGACCCCGCGGCGAGCGACGCCGCCCTCCTGTCCGGGGCACTTTTGCTCGAATCCGCCCCTGAATCCGAGTTGAGGCACGCGATCGCCATTTTGGTTTGTGCACCTGCCCAGCGAAATAAGAAATCCTTTGTCTTTTCTTCCACAGCACGACGCCGGGCAAAGGGTTAGGGTCAACGTAAGGGCCGCAAAGAGGCGGCTGTGAACTTCTTTTATGGAGGCGTTTCGATGTCGTCTGGGTCCAGCGTGGAGGATCAGCCCGTTTCGATCGGTAGCAGCGAAAGCTACCTCGGGGATTACTACGAGCACCTCGCGGAGGAGGATTTCCGGGCCTATCCCCAGGAAGTCCTGACGGCAAGGACCGAAACCCACCGCCAGATCGCGGCGACGCGGAAGCCGGGCATCGCGAACATCGACCTTCGTGACGAGGCAGACTGCAGCGTCCTGTACATCGTCACCGACGATATGCCCTTCCTCGTGGACTCCGTCAACGCCGAGCTGGTCCGCCAGAACGCGCCCATCCACCTCGTGCTGCACCCGCTTTTCGTGGTGACCCGCAACCGGGAGACGGGCAACCTCGTCAAGGTGGCCCGCGTCCCCTCCCACCTGGGCATCTCCAGCGGTGACACGGCGGCCATGCCGAACCTCTCCCACCTGATCGCCGAGGGCGACAACGCCTCGCACATGGAATCCTGGATCGCCGTCGAGATCGACCTCGTCGGCGAGGAGAAGCGCGCGGAGCTGGTCAAGGGAATCTCCCGCGTGCTTGGCGACGTCCGCGCCGCCGTCGAAGACTGGCCGAAGATGCGCACGAAAGCCCTTGAAATTTCCGCGGATCTGGACCGGGTGGCCAACCGGGCGCAGATTGCCGAGCTGCGCCAGGCCCAGGACCTGCTCCGCTGGCTCGATGACGGGAACTTCACCTTCCTCGGCTACCGCGAATACGACCTCGTGAACGAATCCGGCGAGGATGTCCTGGAACTGCGCGAGGAAAGCGGCCTCGGCCTGCTCCGCGCCGGCGCGGACACCCGCCAGGTCCAGCACCTCACCGAGGCCGGCCGGAAGAAGGCCCGCGAGAAGCGCGCACTCGTGATCACGAAGGCGAACTCCCGCTCCACCGTGCACCGCCCGGCGTACCTGGACTACATCGGCGTTAAAAGCTTCGACGCGGCCGGCAACGTCAACGGCGAACGCCGCTTCATCGGCCTGTTCGCCACAACCGCCTACGCCGGTTCCGTCCGCGATATCCCCGTAGTCCGGGAGAAAGTCGCTGCTGTTCTCAGCGACGCCGGCTTCCCGCCGGACTCGCACTCGGGCAAGGACCTCCTCGGCATCCTTGAAACCTATCCGCGCGATGAGCTCTTCCAGATCGAAATCCCGGACCTCGCCGCCATCGCCACCGGCATCCAGCGGCTGCAGGAACGCCGCCGGACGCGGCTCTTCCTCCGCCCCGACATCTACGGCCGCTTCATGTCCGCCGTCGTCTACCTGCCCCGCGACCGCTACACCACCAACGTCCGCCTGCGCATTGAGCAGGAACTGCGGGAGACCTTCAACGCCGTCTCCATCGACTATGAGGCGCGCATGACAGAGTCCGCTCTGGCCCGCCTCTTCTTCCGGATCCGGCTGCCCAAGGACGCCGACGTCAGCAACGTCAACAGCGACGAACTGGAGAAGCGGCTGGTCCGGGCCGCCCGTTCCTGGGGCGAAGGCATTTCCGAAGTTCTGCGCGCCCGCGGCGACGGCGGCACCAAGGAGGACGGCGCCAAGGAACTGGCAGCGGTCTGGGCCGAGGCGTTCCCGGCCGGATACCGGGTGGACTACGAGATCGAAGACGCGCTGCAAGACATCGACCGCTTCGAAAAGTACGGTGCCGCGGCCGAACGGGCCGGCGAAGCCGTTAAGGAGCACCCGGGCGTCCACGTGTACCTCCCCGACGGCGCCGGAGCCACACTGGAAGAGGACGCCCGGGTCAAGCTCTACATGCTGGAGCCGAAGAGCCTGAGCCAGATCCTGCCGTACTTCCACAACCTCGGCCTCGAGGTCCTGGACGAACGCCCGTTCGAGATCGAGACCGCGGATCACCGGGACTTCTTCCTCTACGACCTCGGCCTCAAGTACCCCGCCGGCGTGGATCCCCAGGCCACCGGCCAGCTGCTGGGCGAGTTCTTCGGCGCCGCCGTGACCGGCGCCGTGGAATCCGACAGCTTCGACCGGCTGGTACTGCGGGAGGGCATGCACTGGCGCCAGGTTGTCGTACTGCGCGCTTACGCCAAGTACATGCGGCAAATGGGCAACACCAACTCGTTCGGATTCCTGGCTGACACCCTGCTGGCGAACCCGGACGTCACCCGGGGACTCAGCGCCCTGTTCACAGCGCGGTTCGACCCGGCGCTCAGCGACTCCGACCGCGTGCTCAGGGAGGTAGAGGTCCTCGCCGGACTGGATGCAGCGATCGAGCAGGTCGCGACCCTCGATGCCGACCGCCTGCTGCGCACGTTCAAGAACCTGATCCAGGCCACGCTCCGCACGAACTATTTCCAGAACAAGCCCCACCTGAGCTTCAAACTGGATCCGTCCCTGATCGAGGGCCTGCCCTTCCCGCGGCCGATGTTCGAGATCTGGGTCTACTCGCCCCGGGTCGAGGGCGTGCACCTGCGCTTCGGCAAGGTGGCCCGCGGCGGCCTGCGCTGGTCGGACCGGCGCGAGGACTTCCGCACTGAAATCCTGGGCCTGGTGAAGGCGCAGACCGTCAAGAACGCCGTCATTGTTCCGACGGGCGCCAAGGGCGGCTTCTACGCCAAGCAGCTCCCGGACCCCGCCGCAGACCGCAGCGCCTGGATGGCCGAAGGTGTTGAGAGCTACAAAACGTTCATCCGCGGACTCCTGGACATCACGGACAACCTGATCGTGACGCCCGAAGGCGAAACCGTCCGGCCCCCGGCCGACGTCGTGCGCCATGACGACGACGATTCCTACCTTGTGGTCGCGGCCGACAAGGGTACGGCGTCATTCTCCGACATCGCCAACGGACTGGCCGGCGAATACGGCTTCTGGCTCGGCGACGCCTTCGCCTCCGGCGGCTCCGTCGGCTACGACCACAAGGCCATGGGCATCACCGCCCGCGGCGCGTGGGAGTCGGTCAAGCGCCACTTCAGCGAACTGGACCTCGACACCCAGGCCGAGCCCTTCACCGTGGTGGGCGTCGGCGACATGTCCGGCGACGTGTTCGGCAACGGCATGCTGCTCTCCAAGCACATCCGCCTGCTGGCTGCCTTCGACCACCGGCACATTTTCCTCGACCCCACCCCTAACGAGGCAACGTCCTACGCGGAACGCCAGCGGCTCTTCGAACTGCCCCGGTCCTCCTGGGATGACTACGATAAATCGCTCATCAGCGAAGGCGGCGGCGTCTTTGCCCGGCAGGCCAAGTCGATCCCCGTGTCCGCGCAGATCCGGACCGCCCTCGGCCTCCCGGAGGGCACCACGGAACTCAGCCCGCCGGAGCTCCTGCGCGCCATCCTCCTCGCCCCGGCCGACCTGCTCTACAACGGCGGCATCGGCACCTACGTCAAGGCCAGCACCGAAACGAATGCCGAGGTCGGCGACAAGGCCAATGACGCCATCCGCGTTGACGGCCGCGAACTGCGGGTCAAGGTGGTTGGGGAAGGCGGAAACCTGGGGATGACCCAGCGCGGACGCATCGAGGCCGCGCTGCAGGGCGTCATCCTCAACACGGACGCGATCGACAACTCGGCCGGCGTCGACTGCTCGGACCACGAGGTCAACATCAAGATCTTCGTGGACCGGATGGTGGCGGCAGGCAAGCTTGAGCCCGCCGAGCGTGCGGACTTCCTGGCCTCGATGACCGACGAGGTCGGCCGGCTGGTGCTCGAGGACAACATCGACCAGAACATCCTGCTCCTCAACGACCGGATGCGGGTTTCCGAATGGAGCCCGAGCTACGAACGGCTGATGGACTGGCTGGAAAAGTCGGCGGACCTCAAGCGGGACCTCGAGGCCCTGCCCACCACGGACACGCTGCGCGAGCGCCTGGAACAGGGCCAGGGGCTGACCTCCCCGGAGCTGTCGGTCCTGGCCGCCTACGCCAAGATCGAACTTGCCACCGCTTTGCGCGACAGCGACCTCGCCGATGACCCGTGGTTCCGCATGACGCTGCGGGCCTACTTCCCGGAGCAGCTGCGGGAGAGGTTCGACGCCGAACTGGACACCCACCCGCTGCGCCGGGAGATCATCGCGACCGTGGTTGCCAACGACATGATCAACCTCGGCGGCATCACCTTCGCGTTCCGTGCCATCGAGGAAACCTCGGCCACGGAGGCCGCCGTCGCCAAGGCGTTCGTGGCCCTCCGCGAGGTCTACGAGCTCGACATCATGGTCAAGGAACTCAACGAACTGCCGGCGTCGTTCCCGACCGAACACTGGAGCACCGTCCACCTGGACATCCGGCGGCTGCTGGACCGCGCCGTCCGGTGGCTCCTCGGCCAGGGGTCGGCGTCCCGTCCGATCGCCGAGATCGTGGCCGAATTCAAACCGCTGATGGATCCCATGCGGGCCCGGCTGCTCGACTACCTCCGGGGTGACGACCGCGCCCGCGTGGCCGAATGGCTGGAGAAGGCGCGCAGCTGGGACCTTCCGGAAGACCTGGCACACCGCTGGGCGGAACTGTTCGAGAGCTTCGTGCTCCTGGACATCGCCAAGATCGTCCACGGCAGCAAGGAATCCGTGGCCGATATTGCCCACGTGTACTACACGGTCTTCAACCGCTTCCATGCAGATTCCCTGCTCGAACGCATCACCAAGCTGCCGAGGGAGGACCGCTGGCAGGCCCTGGCCCGCGCAGCCCTGCGTGATGACCTCTACTCCACCGTCTCGGACATGACGACGGCGGTGCTCGAGTGCACGCCGGCCGGGACTCCCGCCGAGGAGCGTCTTGCGGTCTGGGAGGGCCAGAACGCGGAGCAGCTGGGCCGGGCGAAGTCAATGTTTGATGAGGTCAATGCGCTCGAGGCCGATGACATGGCCTCACTGTCGGTAGCATTGAGGCTCTTGAGGTCAATCGTCCGACGCTAAGGGGCTGCCGTCCCTGGCGTCGCAAATGGAGGTGCTGTGGCAATCTTTACGGACCCAATCAGGGAACATGCTGATTTTGGCCCGGGGGATGCCGAATGGCTGCATCTCCTGGTCGGCGACTGGCAGATGGTCGCCGACCTCGCATTCGCCGACCTGGCCCTGTGGTTTCCGCACCCGGAGTTCGGTTATGTGGCACTGGCCCACGTCCGCCCCTCCACCACGCACACGGTGTTCCACGCCGACTTCGTGGGGGAGGGGATCCGGTCGGACCTGCAGCCGCTGGTCGACAAGGCGTGGGAGAGCCGCGCGATCGAACGCTCCAACGAGACCAACTGGAGCAGCGACATGGCCCTGCGGGTCGAGGCGGTTCCGATGGTCCGCAACGGCCGCACCCTGGCGATCGTGACCTCCCATATGGACCTGTCGAGTTCGCGGATGCCCTCGCGGCTCGAGCTAACGTACCGGCAATGCGCCTACGATTTGCTGCGCATGGGAACCCTGGGCCTGTGGCCGGACTTCGCGTCGCCCACAGGCTCGCGCCGCGGCGCGCCGCGTGTGGGGGACGGTCTGATCAGGCTCGACGCCGAGGGGATCGTGCAGTATGCCAGCCCCAACGGGGTCTCCGCGTTCCGCCGCCTCGGCGACGGCGAGTCCCTCGAGGGCCGGTCCCTCGCCGAGGTCACTGCCGGGCTTCTGCGGGACCGGCGCATGGTCGATGAAACCCTGCCGCTCGTCGTCACGGGCCGGATGCCGTGGCGCAGCGAAATCGAGTCACGCGGCGTGAGTCTTTCGCTGCGCGCGATCCCGCTGCGCGACGAGCAGCAGCGGTTCGGCGCCCTGGTCCTGTGCCGGGACGTCTCGGAGCTGCGCCGCCGGGAGATGGAGCTGGTCACCAAGGACGCCACGATCCGCGAGATCCACCACCGGGTGAAAAACAACCTGCAGACTGTCGCCGCCCTCTTGCGGATGCAGTCGCGGCGCATGGTCAGCGACGAGGCCAAACAGGGGCTCGAGCAGGCCATGCGGCGGGTGGCGACCATTGCCCTCGTGCATGAGACGCTCTCGCAGGGCCTGACCCAGAGCGTTGATTTTGACGAGCTCATCGGCCGCCAGTTCCGGCTCTCTGCCGAGGTCGCCTCGCCCTCGCAGCAGGTCAAGACACAGCGTTCCGGGCTCTTCGGCGACCTGCCGAGCGACTTCGCCACCCCGTTGGCCCTGGTCATCAACGAGCTGGTCACGAACGCGGTCGAGCACGGGCTGGAGGGGCGCACCGGTACTGTCTGGCTCATCGCCGACCGGTCGGAGAGCGAGGACGGGGATGAACTTCTCACCGTGACGGTGGAGGACGACGGCGTCGGACTGCCGGACACGCCGTACGTCGAGGGCCTGGGCCTGCAGATTGTCCGCACGCTGGTCATGAGTGAACTCGGTGGCACTATCCACTGGCAGGGAAGGGACGGCGGGGGAACCGCAGTCCAGATTGTCCTGAGCCTGACGCCGCGCTGACAGCCTGACGCCGCACTGATGCCGGGCGCACCGCCGGCTCCGGGCGCACCGGCTTAAACGGACAATGGCCGCGGACCTGTGGGTCCGCGGCCATTGCTGCAGGGTCGTGCGATCGTTGCCGGCACCGTAGCTATCGGTGCTTGGGCAGCAGAATTAGGAGGCGCGCCGTGCCCGTGCTGCGCGGCGCTTGAGGGCGCGGCGCTCGTCCTCGCTCATCCCGCCCCACACTCCGGCATCCTGGCCGGACTCCAATGCCCACTGCAGGCAGGTGTCCACGACCGGGCAGCGCCGGCAAACACTTTTCGCTTCCTCGATCTGCAGGAGGGCAGGGCCGGTGTTTCCTACGGGGAAGAACAGCTCCGGGTCCTTGTCAAGGCAGGCTGCGCGGTTACGCCAATCCATGCTGATCAGTCACTCCATTCCTGGGAACTCGTTAAATGCCTTTGTGAAATTATTCACTAGAGGCTTCATAAGAAAAGGGCCCATTGGGGCCCCCTCGGTCATCTGGATTAAGCGTGTCATGTTAACGCTGTGTAAACAAGGGGTAATAGAGGCCAAGATGCCTCGAGACCGTGAGCGATGCATCACATTCAGTGGCGGCGTCCTCACATCTAGACGACTATGTCCGGTAGTGTGCCAGTGTGTCAAGGCCCCCTGTGAACCCTGAAGATCCCCGTGAAAATGCCGGCGAAAACCCCGGTGAGAATCCCCGCGAAAACCCCGGTGAGAGTCTCCCTGAAAATGCCGGCGGGCCTCCCGAAGCAAATTCACTGCCGAATCCGGGCGAAGCCCCTGGCAGTGGCCTTGTGCGGCCTCGGGGAATTGTTGTCATCGCTGTGGTCGTGGCACTGGAAGCCACGGCGCTGCTCGTGGCTGCCGTCTGGTACGGGACCCAGCTTCTGACCGGGGCGCCGGTACTCTCTTTTTGGGGTGCCGTCTTTACGCTCTGCCTGCTGCTGGCCTTCTCCGTGTGGCTCTTTGCCGTCGCACGCTTCCTGCTGCGGGGGTTCCGCTGGCCGCGGGCCGGTGCCCTGGTGGCCCAAATCTTTGTGCTGACCATTGGCTTCCCCACCCTGACCGGCGGCTATCCGTTGGCCGGACTGGCCATGCTGATCCCCGCTGTGACGGCGATCGTGCTTCTGTTCGACAAGCGGGTCATAGCGTTCGCCTCACGGGCTGCCGGAGCCCCTCCCGCCCTGTAGAGGTCCGTCCCGTGCGGCGTGCCGCCCGGGGGAGATGTGGTCCGGGCCGCCGGCGGCGCGGAGGAGTGCCGCCCGGCCGGCCGGGCGGAGCGCAGCCAGCTGGACGGGCGTCGCGCGGCCGTCGGAAATGACGACGGCGCGTCCCGGCGGAGGACTGTGCTCCGGTTCGAACCGGACCCCGAACGGCTCACTGTCCATGAGCCCGCGCGGACGTATCAGGACCGCCCGCCCCTGGCCGCGCGCGATGGCAGCGAGATCCACCCGTTGCCCAAAGCCCGGGCCAAATCCCGCGGTGAGGATCACCCTCCAGCCCAGGCTGTTCAGGGACGCCAAGGCCCTGTTGGCCTCGGGTGAGAGCAGATCGGCGTCATCTGCGAGCGCAATCGCTGTCCGGTCCAAGGTGCCCGCGAGCGCGCTGGCGTGGAGCCCGGACCAGTACTGGCCGGAAGCGGTTCCCGGCCGCGGCGCGAGCCAGGCGCAAGCAGGGTTCATCCCCGGCAGCGCAGCCAGCAGCGTGCTTTTGCCCGAGCCGGGGCCGCCGAGGACCGCGAGAACGCCGCCGGAGGGCAACTGGATCCCCTGCGGGCGCAGTTCGTCGCCGCCGACCCCGAGGACCAAAGCAACCGCCGGGACTGGGACATCAGCCGGGCCGGGCATGGCGCCGGGCGCGGCAGCAGGCGCCGGAATCCTCTGCCCTGGACCGGAGCCGCACCGGGCCAGCACCTCGTCCACGGTCACCGACCCGGGCAGCGCGTCCACCCGGAAGGGCCTCGTCGAGACGGCCCCACTCGTGGGACGCAGCCCGTCCGCGGCCGCTGGTTCGAACAGCTGGGCCGCATGCCCGGTCGCCACAGGCGCGGGAACAAAAGCGCCGAACACGGCCACGCGGCCGGGGAGAGGCTCCAGCGCGGGAAGCCGCGGCCATGCAAGGCGGCCTTCGTCGGTAGAGCCTAAAGGGAAGAAAATCCGGTTGGGCAGGCCAGCGAAGAACCTCGCGGTCACGAGCTCACGCCCGCCGGAGACGAGGACAGTGATCCCTGCCCGGGAACCGTCCCGCACGATGTCATGAACGAGGTCTTCTGCCCAGGCCAGCGGCCCGGACCGGAATGCCGAAACCCAGGCGCCCCAGCCGCTGACCACCAGGACCAGCCCGGGCCGCGGCCGGCCCGCAGGCGCACCGAGCCGTGACGTGGCTTCTTCGGCAATCCGCCGCAGCACCCTGGCAGCCCGGCGCACTTCGTGCAGGCCGGCTACGGCGCCGACCCGGGATTCCGCTGCGGCGCCGCTGAAAGCGCCGGCGGCGTCAAGTATGTACAGGTGCGACTCCACCCTGCCGGCCAGAAGCTGATCAACCGCGAGGGCCAATACTCGGTCCCCGGCACCTGCTTCAGCGCCGACAAGGCCCAGATGCCCATGCCCGGAGGGACTCCAGCCCAGCTCCGTGACGCGTTGGAGCTCCGGCAGGTCCACCCGCCCCAGCCGGACCATGTCCCGCCCGGCGTGCCCGGAACCTGGGTGCGGCAGCGGGGCCGGCAGCGGATCTGCCACCGGCCGGCGGGGCCTTCGTGTGCCGAGACCCTGCCACACGGCCGCAGCGGCGTCGATCAACGCCGCCGCCCCCTGCGCCGGAGTCAAGGCCGGAGCCAGCGCCGGAGCCGGAACCGGTGCCAGGGCCGCGCCGTCGTCTGCTTCGCGTCCGGCGGAGCCGTCGGCCCGGAAACCGGCGGCTGCCGGTGGCCGGGTCAGCTCGTCCGTGGCCGTGCGAACCGCGACCGTCCCGTCTGACCGCGGGTCGGCCCGGGGCGTCAGGGTGGCTGTCTGGAATTTCTCCGGAGCTTGTGCACCGCGGACCAGGAACGCCCGCCCGGGGCGTGCGATGGGAATCGCGGCCGCGAGCCCGGAGCCCATAACGTCGAAGGATTCGGGGCCGGACTGGACCCGGAGCGCGATGCAGGTGGTGACATTGGCCCTGATGTCGGCGTTCAGGGCTCCCTGCGGGCGCTGGGTGGCCATGATGAGGTGGATCCCCAGTGACCGGCCGATGGCGGCAATCCTCATAAGTTCGGTGAGGGCGCCGGGCGCTTCGTCCACCAGGATCCTGAACTCGTCAACGATGATGACCAGAGAGGGGACGGGCGGTCCGGCGGCCGGTGACGCCTCGTAGGCCGCGAGATCCGGGGCATTGGCCCGGGCGAGCAGTTCCTCCCTCCGGCGGACCTCGGCCCGCAGGGAAACCAATGTGCGCTCCACCTGCGCAGCGCCCAGATCGGTCAGCATGCCGACGCAGTGTGGGAGGCCGGTGAGCGGACCCAAGCCGGAGCCGCCCTTGAAATCTATGAAGAGCAAGTTGACCCGGTCCGGCGGATGGCTGGCCGCGAGGCCGGCAGCAAGAGTCCGCAACAACTCCGACTTTCCGGAACCCGTGGTCCCCGCGACCAGGAAGTGCGGACCGTCAGCCTTCAGGTCGATCCGCACGGCACCCCGGGCCGCCACGCCGACGGGCGTACCCAGCCCGGCCTCCGCGCCGCTCCGGGACCAGCGCCGGGAGATGTCCTCTGCCGCGAGGGGAAGGACGTCGGCCAGGCTGCAATGCCGGGGGATAGCCGGCGGGGGAGCCGGCGGCGTACGCCGTGCGGCGCTGAACCCACGGCAAAAGCGGTCAAAGACCTCGGCCGGGACCAGATCCGGCACGAAGTCCACGGGCGGGGACCCAACCCTGATCAGGGCGCCGCGCCGGCCGAGGACAATGCCGGGGTGTACGCCGGGACCGGGCTCCGGCGAGCACTCGATCACCCTCCACCCATGCGCCGCCGCCATTGCCCTGAATGCCGGGCCGGCGCCAGCAGCGCCGGGACCGGGCGCGGCGCCTGACTGCGCCGGAGTGTCCCAAAGAATGAGGACGCCGCGGTCAAATCCCCCGCCATGACCCGGAGGACCGCCGGGACCGCCGGGATCGCCGGGGCCGCCGGGGCGGCCGGGACCGCCTGGACCGCCTGGACCGCCTGGACCGTCGGGAGCGCCTGGACCGTCGGGAGCGGCGGAACCGGCGGCCAGCACGGCCGCAGTGGTGGCGTCATTCGCGGACAGTGTGACGCCGGGCAGGAAGCGCGCCGGCAACGGCACCGTGTCCGCAGGGCCATGCAGCAGCAGTCGGGTGCTGTCCGCCAGGGGATAGGCGGCCAATTGCAGGATGAACGAGCGCATCAGTCCGGCCGTCGCGGGCGCGGGGCCGTGGACGGTCACCACCGCCGGGACCGGGTCCAAGGTCAGGGGCACCTGGCCGAGCGACGGTGGCCGAAAGCCGGCGTCGGGTGGTTCGGGCCGGATATTCGCGCTCTGTTCCGCCAGCCCGAGCCGCAGGCAGATGTCCGGCGGCTCCCCGCCAGGCGCACGGGCTGCCGGGGGCACCGCAGCCGCGCAACCAATGGTCAGGTCAGCCGCGGAAGGTGCGGCGTGCCGGCGTCGTTCCCTGTCCTGCAGGGCGGCCTCCGCCACAGCGGCCTGGAACTCGCGACGCTGGCGGCGGCCCGAGAGGAACGGGACCAGGACGGACACGCCAGAGACTGCGGTGAAGGCCAGGAACATCCACATGCCGGTGAGAAATGCCATGCCGACGCCGACCAGGAGCGGCAGCACCGCGGCCAGCGCCATGGCGGCCCGGTGGCCTTGGGCGGCGGTGCCGCGGACAACCAGCGGCGCGGCAACGCTGGAGCCTGCCAGCACCGTCACGGCGTCCGGGGCAGCACGGGGCACGCCCGATGGCCCGAGCCGGAGCGAGATAGTGGAATCGCCGCATCGGATCGAGGACGCCGTGGTCACCGGGGCCGTTCGCACGCTCCGGCCATCGACGCTGGTGCCGTTCGCACTGCCGAGGTCCATGATCGTGACGTCCGAGTCCCCGACGTCCAGGCGCGCGTGCTCCCGGGAGAGCGCGGCATCAGGGATCACGACCTCGGTGCCCCCGCGTCCGATCCGGAAGCTTCCCCGCCGCAGGGCGACCAGCGTGCCCGCGCCGGGACCGCTGTCCACGGCGAGCAGCAACGTGGCAGTGTGCCGTCGGCCCGGCCCGGAGCTGAATCCCGCCCCCGATCCCGGCACGAGCCCAGCACCCTCAACCAGCACAGCACCCTCAACCGGCACAGCACCCTCAACCAGCACAGCACCCTGGACCAGGGGAGGCATGCCAACGGTCATGGCGGCGACCGGCGCTCCGCGGACCGACAGCTCACCGGTCCCGTAGCACCGGGCGACGGCAGCCTCCAGGTCCGCGCCCGGGCACGGGTCGGGGACCTCGACGGACAGCTCAATGAGCTGCCCGTCCGGCGTCGTACCTGCTGCGGGGGCGCTCTGCATCAGGCTGCTGGGCGCGAGAGTGCAGTGGTAAATCATCCGCGGCATCCTTTCCGAGCGGCCGTCCTGTTCCACGGGTCCTGTTCCCCGGGTCCGGTTCCAGAGTAGGGAGGCTCCGGCCCGGCAGCGCCGGGGAAAATGATCCATGTGGAAAACGCTTCGGAGCGGCGCCGCTGCCCCCGCCATGCGAGGCTCCCGGACCCGTGACGGGGGTGGCATCTGATCGCGGGGCCAGCCGCGATTCGCCGGTACCCGCAGGGTCTCAGGTAGGCTAGACCAGCAGACAATGCACAACATTGCGCTGCCCGCATTCGAACCAGGAGAGTTTGTGACCGCTGACCTCGTCATCGTAGGGTCGGGCTTTTTCGGCCTGACAATCGCAGAACAGGCCGCCACTGAGCTGGGCTTGAAGGTAGTCGTCATCGACCGCCGGCACCACATTGGCGGCAACGCCTACAGCGAAAAGGAAGAGCAGACCGGCATTGAGGTGCACCGCTACGGTGCCCACCTCTTCCACACGTCCAACGACCGCGTGTGGGAGTACGTAAACCGCTTCACGACGTTCACGAACTACGTCCACAAGGTCTACGGCGTGCACAAGGGCGAGGTCTACTCCCTGCCCATCAACCTGGCCACGATCAACCAGTTCTTCCGGGCCAACCTCACCCCCGGGCAGGCCCAGGAACTGATCAAGGAGCAGGCCGGCGAACTGGCCGGCACCGATCCGCAGAACCTGAACGACAAGGGCATCCAGCTGATCGGCCGCCCGCTCTACGAGGCGTTCATCAAGCACTACACCGGCAAGCAGTGGCAGACGGATCCGAAGGACCTGCCCGCGGGCATCATCTCCCGCCTTCCGGTGCGCTACAACTACGACAACCGGTACTTCAACGACAAGTACGAGGGCCTTCCGACCAACGGCTACACGGCCTGGATCGAGAAGATGGCCGAACACCCCAACATCGAGGTGCGGCTCAACACGGACTTCTTCGATGAGTCCCACGAGTACAGCAAGGGCAAGGTGGTCGGCAACATCCCGGTCGTCTACACCGGACCTGTTGACCGCTACTTCGACTACGCCGAAGGCGATCTGTCCTGGCGCACCATCGACTTCGAAGAAGAAGTGCTCGACGTCGGGGACTTCCAGGGCACGTCGGTAGTGAACTACAACGACGAAGACGTTGCGTACACCCGCATTATCGAGCCGCGCCACTTCCACCCGGAGCGCGACTACCAGACGGAGAAGACGGTCGTTATGCGCGAGTTCTCCCGTGCCGCGGAGAAGGGCGACGAGCCCTACTACCCGATCAACACGCCCACGGACCGCGACCGGCTCCTGAAGTACCGCGACCTGGCCGCGGCCGAGCAGGATGTCCTCTTCGGCGGCCGCCTCGGTACCTATAAGTACCTGGACATGCACATGGCGATCGGCTCGGCCCTGACCATGTTCGACAACAAGATCCGCCCGCACTTCGAAGGCGGCGCAAAGATTGAAAGCGGAGGAGTGGACGCATGAGCGCCGCAACCGACACCCAGGTAGATTCCGCCCAGCAGTGGGACACCCTGCAGCGGGTCATCCTGCCCAACGCCAGCCAGATGGACACGGTTCCCCTGTACATGGACATGGGTACCGCGACCGGCATCCAGCTTCCTACGGTCGGCAGCGGCGACGGCAAGAAGGCCCGGGCACAGTCCTTCAGCAGCTCCACCAAGGAAGCCCACGTTGAAGACTTCCTGTCCCGCAGCTCCACCAAGGTCCGTTCGGGGGAGCGGGTATCGTTCGGCAGCTACTTCAACGCCTTCCCGGCGAGCTACTGGCGGCGCTGGACATCGGTGGACAAGGTCCGGCTTCAGGTCCGCACCCAGGGCGCCGGATCCGTCATCGTCTACAAGTCCAACGCCCGCGGATCCCTGCAGCGCGTCGACACGCGGCGCGTCGAGGGTTCGGCGGAGAACACCTTTGAGCTGTCCCTTGCGCCCTTCGGCGACGGCGGCTGGTACTGGTTCGACCTCGTGGCGGGCTCCGAACCGCTTGTGATGGTCGACGCCGAATGGCAGGGCCCCGCTGTTGAGAGCACGCCCGGGTCTGTCACTCTGCAGATCACGACGCTGAATAAGACGGACTTCTGCCTCAACAATCTTCGGCTGCTGGCCGAGAACCCGGATGCCCTCAAGCATGTCCAGGAGATCCTGCTGGTTGACCAGGGCACGCAGAAGGTCGAGGACGCGGACGGCTTCGCCGAAGTCCGTGAATCTCTTGGCGGCAAGCTGCGGATCATCAACCAGTCGAACCTCGGCGGCTCTGGCGGCTTTGCCCGGGGCATGTTCGAGGCCGTCGAAAACGGCAGTGACTACGTCCTGCTCATGGACGACGACATCGTGGTTGAGCCTGAAAGCATCATCCGCCTGCTCACGTTCGCGGACCGCTGCAAGACGCCGACGATCGTCGGCGGCCACATGTTCGACCTCTACAACCGGACGGTTCTCCACACGTTCGGCGAGGTGGTCAACCCCTACCGCTTCCAGCCGTCATTGCCGAGCGAGGACATGGTCCTTGGACATGATTTCCTGTCCTCGAACCTGCGCCAGACCTCCTGGCTGCATCGCCGCTGCGATGTGGACTACAACGGCTGGTGGATGTGTCTGATCCCGACCTCGGTTATCCGGGAAATCGGCCTCTCGCTTCCGCTCTTCATCAAGTGGGACGACTCGGAATACGGGCTGCGCGCCAAGGCGCACGGCTTCCCGACAGTTTCCCTGCCGGGTTCGGCCGTATGGCATGTGTCCTGGATCGACAAAGACGACCTCGTGGGCTGGCAGGCCTACTTCCACGCCCGCAACCGGATCGTGGCGGCGCTGCTCCACAGCCCCTACGAGCACGGCGGCCGCGTGGTGCGCGAATCGCAGTATGCGGACATCAAGCACCTCGTGTCGATGCAGTATGCGACCGCGCACGGCCGTGGCTGGGCGCTTGAGGATGTTCTCAAGGGCCCGACCGACCTGCCGGACCTGCTGCCCTCGAAGCTGCCCGAGATCCGGAAGATGATGGCCGGCTACTCGGACTCGATTTTCCAGGCCGACGCGGACGATTTCCCGACGCCGAAGATGGACAAGCCGCCGCGCCGCGGGCACGGCGTGTCGCAGCCGTCCAGGGTCACCCTCCTTCCCTGGGCTGCCAAGACGGTCGCACGCCAGTTGTTCCGCCCGGTCACCAAGACGAGTGCGGAACGTCCGCAGACCAACATTGCGCACCAGGACAACCGCTGGTGGCGGATCGCGCAGTTCGACAGCGCCATCGTCTCCAACGCTGAAGGAACCGGCGCTTCCTGGTACAAGCGGGACCCCAAGCGCGTGCGGGAAATGCTCACCGAGAGCAGCCGCCTGCACGCTGCCCTGCTCAAGGACTGGCAGTCGCTGAGCAAGCAGTACAAGGCGGCGATGCCGGAACTTACGTCCCTGGATTCCTGGAAAAAAATCTTCGAAGAACACACCCAGAGCGAAGTGAAATAGCGTGACAACCACGATTTCCGGGGAATTGACCCGCCCGGGTCTCGGTGGTGGATTTCGGGATCTTCGCCAGTCCAGTTTTCTGCTGAAACTGCTGGTCCGCAAGGAACTGAAAGTCCGCTACCGCGGCTCCGTTCTGGGTCTCCTTTGGTCCTATGTGAAGCCCGCTGTGCAGTTTCTCGTGTTCTATGTGGCCCTGGGCGTCTTCCTGGGCCTGGAACGCAGTGCACGGAACCCGGACGGCCTCTCGAACTATGCCGTGTATCTCTTCTCCGGAATCGTGCTGATCAACTTCTTCTCCGAAGCCCTCGGGAACTCCGCGCGATCGATCGTGAACAACGGCAACCTGATTAAGAAGATCTATCTTCCCCGGGAGCTGTTCCCGGTGGCGTCGGTCTGGGTATCGGCCGTGCATTTCTTCCCCCAACTCGTTGTCCTGGTAATCGGATGCGTCGTCGCCGGGTGGCACCCGGACGCGTTCCAGCTCCTGGCGGCGGTAGGCGGATTCGCCATTGTGGGCTTCCTGGCCACCGGGCTCGGGCTGTTGTTCGGGGCCGCCAACGTGTATTTCCGTGATTCGGAAAACCTCGTTGACATGCTCCTGATGGTGGCGACCTGGGCATCGCCCGTCATGTACTCCTGGACCATGGTGGAATCAAAGCTGGGACCCGGGCTCTTCGCCCTCTACCAGGCAAACCCCATCACGGTCGGCGTCGAGTTGTTCCACTATGCCTTCTGGTACCCCACAACTGACGGTTCTGCCGCGATGCCGCCGAACCTGTTCAGCCTGTGGCTGCCGGTCGGCATGATCATTTCGCTGGTGGTCCTGGCACTGGGACAGCTAACTTTTCGGCGGCTTGAAGGCCGCTTTGCCCAGGAGCTCTAGATGGCAAACGCGATTGAAGTTTCCAATGTCAGCAAGGAGTTCGTGCTCCGCCACACCCGTTCCATCAAAGAGGCGGTTGTCTGGCTCGTGAAGGGCCGCAAGGGGGATCTTTCCAAGAAGTTCCACGCCCTGAAGGACGTCTCCCTGATGGTGGAAACGGGGGAGACCGTGGCGCTGCTCGGCCTCAACGGCTCCGGCAAGTCCACGCTGCTCAAGCACATCTCCGGCGTGATGCTCCCGGATTCCGGCAGTGTCTATACACGCGGCCGCGTGGCCGGGCTGATCGAGGTCGGGGCGGGTTTCCATCCTGACCTGTCCGGCCGCGACAACGTGTACCTCAATGGAGCGATCCTGGGGATGACAGAGAAGCAGATCAACGAACGCTTCGACGCGATAATCGAATTCTCCGAGATCGGCGAATTCATCGACACGGAAGTCAAGTTCTATTCGTCCGGCATGTACCTGCGCCTGGCGTTTTCCGTGGCAGTCCACACCGACCCCGAGGTCTTCCTGATCGACGAAATCCTCGCCGTCGGAGATGAGCCGTTCCAGCGCAAGTGCATAGCCAAGATTCAGGAACTGGCCCAGCAGGGCAAGACTCTGGTGGTTGTCAGCCACGATCTTGACCTGGTCTCGCGCATTTGTTCCCGGGGTGTCTATCTCGAGCACGGCAACGTATTATTCGACGGACCTATTCATGAGGCCGTTGCCCGCCTGCGGGCCTAGGCAGTACCCGAGCCGGTAACGGCAGGGCACCTGTTGGGACCATGTCCAGTGGACATGGTCCCTTCAGGTTCCCGGCAAGCGCACCCAGCGCACAATAACGATGACGTTGTTTGAAAACAGAAAGAGAACCGTGACCTGTTTGCCGTCGGCGGCTGTTCTGCCCCAGCCCCAGGGTTACCCCGAGCAAGCCAGACCCGCCAGCCATGCGGGCGCCTCCAGCGCGGGAAGGAACAGCCGGCGACTGGACATTCAGGGGCTCCGCACCCTGGCGGTGGGCATGGTGATCATCTACCACGTCTGGCCCGGTATTCTCCCCGGCGGTTTTGTCGGGGTCGACGTCTTTTTCGTCATCTCCGGCTTCCTGATCGTGGGATCGCTCGTCCAGGAACTGGCGCGTACCGGACGCATCCGGCTCGCCAGCTTCTACGCGAAACGGATCAGGCGCCTGCTGCCGGCTGCCACCACGGTTCTGCTGGCGACCATGCTGGGCGCCGTGGTCCTGCTGCCGCAGAACCGTTGGCAGTCCATTTCCCTGGACGTGATCATGTCCGCCCTGCAGGTGCAGAACTGGAATCAGGCCTTCAGCGTGGACAGTTACGCCGCGGCGACCGCCCTGGTCTCCCCGGTGCAGCACTTCTGGTCCCTGGCGGTGGAAGAGCAGTTCTACCTCATCATCCCCGTCATCCTGCTGGCGGGAGTGGCCGTCACTGTGAAGCGGCGCGTCCGGATCGAAACCGTATCCTTGTGGGTCCTGGCGTTGGTGTCTCTGGCGTCCTTCGTCCACAGTGTCACCTTCTCGTCCTCGCAGCATGACATGGCGTACTTTGCGACCACCACGCGCATCTGGGAGCTCGGCGCCGGGGGCATCGGCGCCCTGCTGATTCCCAAATTGCGCCTGCGCCCGGTCTTGGCCTTGCTTTCGGGCTGGATCGGCCTGGGCGTGATTGTCTTTTCCGCGATGGCCCTCTCCGTTGCGATGGACTTCCCGGGCAGCATCGCGCTCCTGCCCGTCGTAGGGACATTGCTGCTGCTCACAGTGGGTTCGCCGGCGGCCGGACCGGCTACGCAGAACGCCCCGGGCAGCACGGTCGGTTACTCGGCAAGCCGGGTCCTGAGCCTGCGGCCGGTGACCTACGTCGGCGATCTTTCGTACTCCTTGTACCTGTGGCATTGGCCCGTCGTCGTGTTCTATGTCTTCCACCTCGGGCGGGCTCCGGGAATCATTCAGGGAACCGCCATGGTGGCCATCAGCCTGGCGCTGGCCGTGGCCTCCTACCACCTCGTCGAACAGAAGTTCCGCCACGGAACTCCAGCTGCCCAGGGACCGTCGCCGCTGCCGGGACGAAAGGGATCCCTGCGCCGGAACGCCTTCGTCCTGGCAGCAGGACTGATCGTGGCATCGATCGTGGCAGCTGCGGTGCCGTGGGGCGTCGTCGAGGCCAAGTCGCAGCAGCTGAACGCGGCCTTGAATCTGCGCGACTATCCTGGCGCGACGGCGTTTGATCCCGTCCGGCCCGCCGCCGTCCCCGACGGCGTGCCCGTCCGGCCCGATCCCGCCGTCGCCATGAAGGATGTGCCACTGACCTGGACGGAAACCTGCGGAAAATTCAACCCGGCCGTCACCGGGGCTGACCAATGCGTTTTCGGCGCGCCGGACGCCACCCAAACGGTGGTCGTCGTCGGGGACTCACACGCAGCGCAGTACGTGGATCCGCTCGTGATTGCCGGCGCAGCCGGGGGCTGGAAGGTGCAGGCCATGGTCCGGAACGGGTGCCCCTTCACGGCAGCGCCGGCCGCGAGTGGCACCACGGTGTACCGCAGTTGTTCCGAACAGAACAAGGCCACTCTGAAGCGCATCCTGCAGCTGCGGCCACGGTTGGTGGTGGTATCGGGAATGGCACCGGCCGGCTACCGCGAAGCCCTCAATTGGACGTGGGGCAGCCCGGAAGAACTCGTCAACGGCTATGTCCAGCTCTTGAAGCCACTCCGTGAAGCCGGGATTCGCGTGGCTGTTGTGCCCGACATGCCGTATCCGGACTTCTCGGCGCCGGACTGCGTGCAGGTCAATGGACCCGATTCGCCCAAGTGCCAGTTCACGACGTCCGACGCCGGCACCGCAGACCCCCTGCAGCTGGCCGGAGCACGCGTGCCTGGCGTCGAGGTTCTCGATGTGTCCGCCTACTTTTGCCGGCAGGGGATCTGCCCGGCCGTCATCGGCAATGTGCTCGTGTACAGGGACAACCACATGACCAACACCTTTGCAAAGACGTTGGCACCGGTGCTGGCCCGGCAGCTCAGCTTCTAGGCTGCGGCCGGGGCTGGAGTGGCTGCGGAGCAGGCTCCGCGTCAGGCTCCGGAGCCTGACGAAGCGCCGGGGTTCAGTTCCCGCAGGCGGTGACCTTGTAGAGCTTGGCCTCGCCCTGGCTGTCAACGAGCTTCACGCCGGGGTTCGCTGCGAGGTTGCGCAGGCCCGCGGGGGTGTGGTTGCCGCCGTGCACTTCGACCGGGCCGAAGTCCAGGATGTAGTAGGCATTCGCCGCCCGGACTGCCTGGCACACGCTGGCGTCCGTCGTCACGTTGCCCATCGAATCGTAGATCCGCTGAACATCCGGGGAGACGTAGCTCATGACATGCAGCTGGGCGGACTTGCGCTCGCCCAGCGCGTAGGACAGCGCCGCGCCGGTGTAGGGGTTGTCGATCAACAGGGCATTTTCGGGAACAGTCTGGGGCAGGCGCTCCATGAGCTGGAGCTCGTCGGTGGAGACCAGCGGGGAATCGGCGGCGAGCCTGTAGTTTCTCGAGCCCTGTTCGACCTCCAGCTCCAGGCCGCCCTGTTGTCCCAGGGCGGTGGCGGCCAGCACGACGACGGCGACGGCCACGGTCCGGTAGGCCACGGTTCCGGCGCGCCCCCAGCGCGGAGAGCCGTCCAGAGCCAGCTCGAGGGCCTTGGACCGGCCGCGCATCGCCAGGATGCGGCGCCCTGCCCAGTCAACGCCGACGGCGACCAGCAGCACCGCGACCAGCGGCAGCAAGGCGGCAATCCGGTAGCTGTCGTTGTACCAGACGCCGGTCAGGAAGTCCCGGGTGTCTGACTTGGTAAAACCGGAGACCACAACGAACAGGTAGGTGAACAGTGCGAAGACGGCGGCTATCCACACCCGCTGCCAGCGGTCCTGGAAGCACGCCCAGAGGCCGAGGAATACCAGCGGGGCCACGAGCCAGGCCAGTGCCAGGCCATCGGGGGAGATGGTGACGGCTTCGCCAATGGCCTTCGGAATGCTCTGGTACGGGCCCCAGAACGAAGCCTCCAAGGGCGGGCGCAGATTGGTCCACAGCAGGTCGAACGCGACGGCGTACCCGGCGACCGGCAACGCCAGCCTCAAGACGTACGAGCGGGCGCGGGCCTGCTTCCGACGAAGGGCAGCCGCAGAGCGCCACACCAGCGT
Source organism: Arthrobacter sp. 01T425 (assembly GCF_056398725.1). NCBI lineage: Bacteria > Bacillati > Actinomycetota > Actinomycetes > Micrococcales > Micrococcaceae > Arthrobacter > Arthrobacter sp. 01T425. Next base: position 108,875 of record NZ_JBFTPY010000009.1, read on the forward strand.
CACCACCATGGGCAGTGTCCACGTCAGCCAGGCCATGAACGTCGTGGGATGGGCGACAATCAGGCCGGTGAGCGCCAGCAGCAGGGCAAGTATCGAGGCGAGATCGCGGCGGACAAGTCCGGGCGTCAACCCGGCACACGCCGCCGCCAGGGCGACGCTGGAGGGCAACACGCTAATGGCCAGCAGGTTGGGATACAGGACCCCAAAGTCCATCATGAGCAGCGGGAAGGCACCCAGCGACGCCGCCGCAATGCCTGCGGCGACCAGCGCGGCGGGGCGTCCCCCCACCACGGAACGCGCCAACAGAAGACATCCCAACGGCCAGAACACGGCCGCAAGGACGATGCTGGTGATATTGACGGCGAGCGGGACGCTCGCGCCCGTTGCCATGGCGACGAGGGTGGCTACAGCGTTCCAGCCGGCCGGGTAGGCGCCGCCGCCGGTCATCGCACCCAGGGTCAACGACGACGCCTGGCCGGTATCCAGGGCAAACCTGACCGAATTCAGGTGGAAGACGGCGTCATACGTCTGGGAAATGGCCTGCGGGCTGCCGATGAGATGGACGGTGTGGACAGCGAGGAGCCCGCCGGCGATGACGGCTCCGGCCAGCGCCGCGAGGTCGCCGCGGACGTCCGGCACCCTCAACGGATTCAGGCCGGTTGCGGCCGGGCCGGAGGGACGGAACCGCGCCGCCCACAAACCGAGCAGGGACAGAGCCGCCGCCACCACTGCCACGGGGAGCAGCCCGAACCTCACCTTCAGGAACGGGGCCAACGTGGACGTGATGACCACAACACCCACGGTCAACGCGGGGGCCAGCGCCAAGGCGCTGAATCCCCTGAATCGCAGGGCAACGGAGATGATCAGCCCGGGCAGGACCAGGACAGCGCAGGCGATCAGGACCTGCGGTAAGACAGACATCCACATGAAGGATTACGGCTCCAGGAGTCCGAGGAGGTAGGCACCGTACCCGCTCTTGACCAGCGGCTCGGCGCGCTGGCGGAGTTCATCGTCGTTCAGGAAGCCCTGGCGCCAGGCGATCTCCTCCGGGGCGCCGATCTTCAGGCCCTGACGGTTCTCGACCGTCCGGATGAAGTTCGACGCGTCGTTGAGGTCATCGAAGGTTCCGGTGTCCAGCCAGGCCGTGCCGCGGGGCAGGATTTCGACGCGGAGCTTGCCCATCTCGAGGTAGGTCCGGTTGACGTCGGTGATTTCCAGCTCGCCGCGGGGCGAGGGCTTCAGGTCCTTGGCGATCCCGACGACGTCGTTGTCGTAGAAGTACAGTCCGGGCACGGCGTAGTGGGACTTGGGCCGCTCCGGCTTTTCCTCCAGCGAGACGGCCTGGCCGGTGTCATCGAACTCGACGACACCGTAGGCCTTGGGGTTCTTGACCCAGTAGCCGAAAACAGCACCGCCGTCGATGTCTTCATGCTTGCGCAGCTGGGTTCCCATCCCCTGGCCGTAGAAGATGTTGTCACCCAGCACCAGGGCAACAGTCTGGTTGCCGATGTGCTCTTCGCCGAGGATGAAGGCCTGGGCCAGTCCGTCGGGGGAGGCCTGCTGTACATAGCTGAGGTTGATGCCGAACTGCGAACCGTCGCCGAGGAGGCGCTTGAACTGCTCGGCGTCATGCGGGGTGGTGATGATCAGGATGTCCCGGATGCCGGCCAGGATCAGCGTCGACAGTGGGTAGTAAATCATCGGCTTGTCGTATACCGGGACGAGCTGCTTGCTGATGCCGTGGGTGATGGGATGGAGACGAGAGCCGGTCCCGCCGGCAAGAATTATTCCGCGCATGGTATACATCCTCTCCTACGGGTCTGCACTCGGCCAAACCCGTGAGGCCCTGCTGGCCCGCGTGCCCGGTGGTGTCAGGCCGAATGACGGCGCCCGGTGCGACCGCGGAGGCCGTCGGCCATGCCGCGGAGTGCCGAGCCGAGCCGGGCGGTGCGGCCGGGCGCCAACAGGGTCACGATCAGCAGGTGCCGCAGATCGCCCCACATCCCGCCGGCCACCCAGGCGGGATACCGGACCGCATACCGGCGGCCCGTGACCAGGCGGTTCCTGAAGATGTAGTAGTAGCGCCAGGTCGCGGCGGTGCGCACCTGCAGCGGACGGCCGCCCGCCGGTACGGGCCGGCCAAACACCTTGGCCTCCACCATCGTTCCCAGGGAGTGGTCGAACTCCGCCGCCGCGAGGACGGTGGGCAGGCCCGCGGCGAGTGCGCGGTAATAGTACTCGGTGTCGACCAGGTCGATGAAGAGCTCTTCCCAGAACCCGCCAAGGGCGTCCAGCGTGCCGGCCGGGATCAGGAGGCCCGACTGGATCGGCTCCCGGCCCAGGGCGACGCCGTTCCGGGTCCCGGCGCGCAGCACCGGGTTTCCGTGGATCCTGGACGGGGAGATGAGGCCGGGCTCGACGCCGGCGGCCCGCGCGTCCGCGGCGGCGCGGCGCAGCGCCTGCACATAACCCGCGGGCAGCAGGGAGTCCTGGTCCACGGTCAGGATGAAGTCCGGGTTGCCGTGCCGGCGTGCCGCGCGGATGCCGGCGTTCAAGGCGGCGCCGATGCCGGCGTTCTCCGGGAGGCGCACCACTTCTGCGCCGGCGGCGGCCAGCGCGGCGAAGACCGGTTCGAAGCCGGGGCCGCCGCCGTCGTCAACCACCACGACGGCGTCCACCTGCTCCCGCAGCGATTCGACGTTGCCGATCAGCGCCGCCGTCGGCCGGAACGCGGTGACGACGCCGGTGACGCCGGTGGCGCCCGTGGCGCCCGTGGCAGGGACGGGGGACTCGCCGGTCACGTGGGGTTCGCTCACCTTCCGAAGGAATGCCGCAGGAGGATGCCGAGCGTCCCGGAGGCACTTTGCCGGAGCGTGCCGGCGAGGATCAGGAGTGCGTGCGCCCGGGACGTGAGCCGCAGCCGGGCGGCGCGGGCCGCCTTGCGCCAGCCCTTCGCCGTGCACAGCGCCGCGGCCAGGTCGAAGAAGTCACGCTCACCGACGAACCGGGACCCGTCGACGAGTTTCGCGGAGGACGCGCTGTGAGTGTGCCGACGGTATTCGAAGCAGATATCCGGGACGATCAGAAGCTCAGCCCCGCCAAGTACCATGTCCATGACGAGGGCGAGATCCTGGATGACGGGGAAACCGTCACGGAAGTCGTAGTCCCGAATCCGGTCGCGGCGGAAGGCCAGGGAAGGCCAGTAGAGCCAGTCGCCGTGCAGGAGGCTGACCGCCAGCCGCTCGCCGCCCACGAGCCGGGACCCGGTTCCGCGCGGTTTGACCAGCCGCTGCTTGACGATGTCCACCAGGGGAACGGAGGGTTTGCCGTCCTCGTCGATGATCTGGACGCCGGGCTGGATAATCCAGGCGTCGGGGAATTCGGCGTGGGCGCGCAGCACGACGTCCACGAAGTTCGGCAGCAGAAGGTCGTCGCATCCCATGACCACCAGTACGTCCTGGCTGGCCAGCGAGACGCAGGTCCTGAAGTTCTCGGTGATGCCCTCGTTCTTATCCTTGCGGACATACGTGATCCGGGAATCGTCCGCGGCCTCGACGTAGCGTCTGACGTCGTCGCCCGGGTAGGCGTCGTCAACCACCGTCAGGCGCCAGTCCGGGCTGGTCTGGGCCAGGACGCTGTCGACGGCCAGTTTCATGTAGTTAACGTCGCCCCAGTAGGGGATAAAGATGTCCAGTGCCACCGGGGCCTCCTACTTCGTGGTCGGCGTCGCCGTAGCGTCGCCGTCCCGGGAGGACATGTCCTCGACCATGGTCCGGAGGATGGCCACTTCCTCCGCGAGGGTGCGGGTCTCGTCCTCGACCACGGACAGCTCCCAGGACAAGTGCAGGCAGACACCGAGCAGCAGCAGGATGCTGATGATGAACAGCAGATTGGACGGCAGCTGGACGCCGACGCGTTCGGCCACGATCGTCAGCAGGCTCGGAAACGCGGCCAGAACCAGCGTGCCGATGCCCACGAAGAGCCAGAGTGCTGCGTATTTCTCGCGAAGCTTCTTCCGGCGGAGCATCTCGAAGACGACGCCGACGATCGCCAGGGCAAGGAAAAAGGCGGGCCAGTTGCCCATTAGACGGCTCCTTTGGCGGCGGTCGCGGGGTCGGAAATGGTGGACCGCTTGCGGGTCAGCGCGAACATGAGGGCGAAGACGGACCGGCCGAGGTAGACGGCGGACTTGACGGGGTTGTGGCTGGGAGTCCCGCCTTGGCGCGGGCGCATTTCCACGGGGACCTGGGTCACCCGGCAGCCGGAGCGGATCGCCACCACCAGGGAGTCGATGGTGTCACCCAGATACTCCGCAGGGTAGTGGTCCAGGTACTGGTTGATGGCGCGCCCGTTCGCGGCCCGGAAGCCGCTGGTCACGTCCGTGAGCCGGGTCTTGGCCAGTGCTGAGATGACCTTGGCGAGGAGCTGCATGGCCCACTTGCGGGGCCCGCTGACCGAATAGTCGCCGCGGTCGGCAAAGCGGGCACCGATGGAGATGTCCGCGTGCTCCAGGCCTGCAAGGACCTCGTGGATATTGCGGGGATCGTGCTGTCCGTCGGCGTCCACCTGGATCACGCGCTGGTAACCGAGGCGCTGGGCGTACTTGAAACCGGCCCTCATGGCACCGCCGACGCCCAGGTTGAACGGCAGCGTCAGGACGGTGGCGCCAGCGTTTTTCGCGACCGTCGCGGTGGCATCCGCAGAGCCATCATTGACCACCAGGACATCGTAGGGCCGGCCGACGCTGAGCACTTCCCGGACGGTATTCCCCACGGACTCGGCTTCGTTCCACGCCGGCATTATGACCAGCACACGGGTCGAGTCAAGAATTTTCATAGTTCTCCAATATATCAACGGCCCGGAGGCGGCTGACGGAGTGGGCGGCGTCCGGCTCGGGATTCGTGATCACCCGGGGGCATGCGGTGCTGACGGCGGCGACCGGCCGCGGGCATCTGGCGATCACGCTGCTGATCCTACCTTCCGGCCCCGGCCGCGGGCGCCCGCTGGCAGGATCCGGAGGGAAGGGCGCAGCAGGCCCAGGAACAGGAGGGCCTCGCTCACTGCCATGCCCAGGGCGATGGCGGGGACGTTGGCCGCCAGCCCGGCCGCCACCATGAGCAGCACGCCGACGACGGCGGAAACCGCGGTCCACATCAGCACCGACTTCTGGCGCTGGGCGGGGATCAGCACATTCCGGATCAGGGGCGTCGATGAGGAGATGAAGAAGAAGGACACCCCGTAGAACAGACAGGTCAGGGTGTCCGCGCGGACAGCTTCGCCGAACATCACGCCGGAGACCCACGGGCCGAACAGTGTGAGGAAGATCCCGCCCGCGAGCCCCAGGGCCGCGTGGGCAGCCATGGCCGCGAAGTGGCGGCGGCGCGGGTCGGCGGCATCGTGCTCCAGGGTCCAGCCCTGGAATGTGTTGCCGAGCGCCACGATCGTGAAGAGCCCCAGGCGGTAGATGGCGTCCGCCGAGGCGAAACCGGCCGTGGCAGCGGCCGACGGCACCGTAGCGGTGGCGATCGGAACCGGCGACGAGCCGTAGGCGCTTCCCGTGAAGTTGATGCCGGCTGTACCCGCGGTGGGCACGATCTCCCGCACGACGTTCCGCGGGCTCCGGGGCAGCCAGGTCCGGGGTTCGCCGAACCGGCGGTGGAATGCGATCAAAGCCACGAGCGTCGTAAGGACCGAGACCAGCCCGTAGGTCCAGACTTGTCCGGTGAGCAGGATGACCGGGGCGCTGATGGTGGCCGCGAAGAAGCGGGGGAGAGTGTCGTAGACGGCGAGGATCCGGGGCTGGCCGGTGCCGATGCCGTACCACGCGGGCGAGAAACCGGTCAGCGCCGTGGCCCAGGCCATGGTGATGGCATCGAGGCGGAAACCCTCCCGGGCCACGAGCGCGACGATCACGCTCATGACTGGCAGCACGACGACCGCGAGCAGGATCCGCGAACGGACGCTCCTGGAATAAAGTGCCGCGCGCAGCGGGAAGGCGCCGGCACGGGCAATCTCGACCGGGCCGGAGATGTTCCAGCTCCAGAGAATGATGGTCGACGCAAAGATGCCAATGGCCTGGCCGGAGGTGATGCTGGACCAGCCGGCGGCCCCCACGACGCGCGAAACGACCGGGAGGAGCAGGAACGGCAGGACCAGCGCCAGCAGGGGCAACAGGGTGAAGCCTGCAAGCCTGAACAGAACGGGTCTCATGCGGTACGGTCCTCGTGCTGGGGGGCTTGACCTAACGATGATACGCGATTGCCCCGCACCGGCCCCTGGCCCGGGAGTCGCCTAGAGTGGTTCGCATGAACGACGAGAATGGCCCCGATGTGCCGAAGGTCAGGGCCAGCGTGTGCATGGCCACCTACAAGGGTGCGGCCTTTGTCCGGGAGCAGATAGCGTCCATCCTCGCCGAGTTGGGTCCCGACGACGAGCTCGTCGTGGTCGATGATGCGTCCCCCGACGAGACTGCCGCAATCGTGGAGGGGATCGTTGATCCGCGGATCAGGCTCGTCCGCTCGCCTGTCAACCGGGGGTACGTGCGCAGCTTCGAGGAAGCGATCCGGCTGAGCCGGGGCGAGTACGTTTTCCTGTCAGACCAGGACGATGTCTGGATTCCGGGCCGGCTGGAGCTGATGCTCGCTGCCTTGTCCAGTTCTATGGTGGTCGCCAGCAATTTCGACATGCTGGGCGGCGGAAACCGGCCCTGGATTCCGCGGCTGAAGTCCGCGGACTCGCGGCGGCACGTGGCAAACTTGTTCGCCATCCTGATCGGGTACCGGGCGTACTACGGCTGCGGCATGGCCTTCCGCCGGGAGGCTGACCGCTACTTCACCCCGATTCCCGCTTACGTTCGGGAATCACACGATCTCTGGCTGGCCATCTGCGGCAATGTCGCCGGATCGATAACCCACCTTGACGAGTCGACCATTTACCGCCGGATCCACGAATCGAACCAGACGCCTGCCGGCCTGCGGTCACTGCCCAAGATCGTCGCGGCCCGCGTGATGCTGGTCCGGCTTATGGTCGAAGCCCTTCGGAGGATCCGCCGGCGGGTCTGAGCCGGCGACGGCCTTTCGGTAAGCTGGCCTCATGCAGAAACTTCTCGTCACCGGCGGCGCCGGCTTCATCGGCTCCAATTTCGTCCACTACGTACTGGAGAACACCGACCACCACGTCACGGTCCTCGACAAGCTCACCTACGCGGGCAATGTGGAGTCTCTGGCGGGCCTGCCTGCAGACCGGTTCACGCTGGTGCAGGGCGACATCTGCGACGCCGCCGTGGTGGAGCGCCTGGTTGCCGGGTCCGACGTCGTGGTGCACTACGCCGCGGAATCCCATAACGACAACTCGCTGCACGATCCGCGCCCGTTCCTGGACACCAACATCATCGGGACCTACACCCTGATCGAGGCCGCGCGGAAGCACAACAAGCGCTTCCACCACATCTCCACCGACGAGGTCTACGGCGATCTCGAGCTCGATGACCCGGAGCGGTTCACCGAGAGCACGCCCTACAACCCCTCCAGCCCGTATTCCTCCACCAAAGCGGGCTCGGATCTGCTGGTCCGCGCCTGGGTGCGGTCCTTCGGCCTGCAGGCAACCATCAGCAACTGCTCCAACAACTACGGTCCGTACCAGCATGTGGAGAAGTTCATCCCGCGCCAGATCACCAACGTGATCGACGGCATCCGTCCCAAGCTGTACGGCAAGGGCGAGAACGTCCGTGACTGGATCCACGCCAACGACCACTCGTCCGCCGTCCTGGCGATCATCGCCGGGGGCCGGATCGGGGAGACCTACCTGATCGGCGCCGACGGCGAGAAGAACAACAAGGACGTCGTCGAGCTGATCCTCAAGCACATGGGCCAGGCGCCGGACGCGTACGAGCACGTGGTGGACCGGCCCGGCCACGACATGCGGTACGCCATCGACTCCTCCAAGCTGCGCGAGGAACTCGGCTGGAAGCCGCAGTTCTCCAACTTCGAGGCCGGCATCGAAGACACCATCGCCTGGTACCGGAACAACGAGGACTGGTGGCGGCCCCAGAAGGCCGCCACGGAAGCCAAGTACAAGGAACAAGGCCAGTAGATTATGTCGATCGAGTTCTCGAAAAAGCTCACAGCGCACGAAACCCCGATCCCCGGCGTCGTCCTCTACGACCTTCCGGTCCACGGTGACAACCGGGGCTGGTTCAAGGAGAACTGGCAGCGGGAAAAGATGGTGGCGCTTGGCCTGCCCGACTTCCGTCCGGTGCAGAACAACATCTCGTTCAACGAATCCGCCGGCACCACCCGCGGCATCCATGCCGAGCCGTGGGACAAGTTCATCTCCGTGGCCACCGGCAGGATTTTCGGCGCCTGGGTGGACCTGCGCGAAGGCCCGACCTTCGGCGCCGTGTTCACCGCCGAGATGGACCCCAGCCAGGCCATCTTCATTCCCCGCGGGGTCGGGAACGCCTTCCAGACGCTGGAGGACAACACCGCCTACACCTACCTCGTCAACGACCACTGGTCCGCCGACGCCCAGGGCCAGTACACCTTCCTGAACCTCGCCGACGAGACCGCGGCCATCAGCTGGCCAGTGCCGCTGGGCCGGGCCGAGCTCTCGGACAAGGACAAGGCGCACCCGCGCCTGGCGGACGTCACGCCGATGCCGCCGAAGAAGGTCCTCGTGGTCGGCGCCAACGGCCAGCTCGGCAAGGCGCTGCGCCGGCAGTACGACGGCGACCCGTCCGTTGAGTTTGCCGGCCGGGACGATTTTGACCTCGACAGCGAGGACGCCTTCGCCGGACGGAACTGGAAGAACTACTCCACGATCATCAACGCCGCGGCCTACACCGCCGTGGATGCCGCCGAGTCGGCCGAGGGCCGCGCGGCCGCCTGGGCAGTCAACGTCACGGCAGTGGCGCGGCTGGCCCGCACCGCCGTCGAACACGACCTCACCCTGGTGCACGTGTCCTCGGACTATGTCTTCGACGGCACGCGCGCCACGCACGACGAATCGGAGCCGGTGGCGCCGCTGGGCGTCTACGGCCAGACCAAAGCCGCGGGCGACGCCGTCGTCAGTGTGGTGCCCCGGCACTACATTGTGCGCACCAGCTGGGTGATCGGTGAGGGCAACAACTTTGTCCGCACCATGGCCTCGCTGGCCGAGCGCGGCATCGAACCGTCGGTGGTTGATGACCAGATCGGGCGGCTGAGCTTCACCGAAGACATCGCCGCCGGCATCCGGCACTTGCTGGAATCGGGCGCCGAGTACGGTGTCTACAACCTCAGCAACGACGGCGAGCAGCAGTCCTGGGCGGATATCGCCGCGGACGTCTACGAACTCTCCGGCAAGCCGCGGGAGGCCGTGACCGGTGTGAGCACCGAGGAGTACTTCAAGGGCAAGGCCGTCTCGCCGCGGCCGCTGAACAGCGCCCTCAACCTGGACAAGATCAAAGCGACCGGGTTCACCGTTCCTTCCGCGGCGGAACGGCTGAGCGACTACCTCGGGTCCTGATTTAACGGTCTTCAACGGTCAGCCCCAGGCACCACAACGCAGACCGGCCCCGCATATGCGGGGGCCGGTCTGCGTTGTGCATGGTGCGGCGTCAGCCAGGACCGCTAATAGGTGAGCGTTTGGCACCCCAGCAGGGAGTTGTTCAGGCTCAGCATCGAGACCGCGACGCCGTAGGCGCACACCCGGTACTGGCCGCGCTGGGTGATGGGGACCGATGACGTGAAGCCGTGGTTTCCGACCGTGTCGAGGGCCCGGTTGACGTCCGGGCGCTTCTGGTCGGCCATGAAGGCGTACCCCTTCCGGATCCCGTCAGGCGAGGTCACGTAGACGTGGTCCGGGATCGATGAGGCGGGGAAGGACGGATCCAGGGTCCAGCCGGATGCCTTGATGGAGGCTTTGCCGCTGGTGACCTGGATCGAGGCCGCATCCAGGTAACCCATGGTGGCGGGGGTCGGGGCCGCGCTGATGGACTTGCAGGCCAGCAGGGTGTTGCCGGCCGTGACCGGGGCGATGCCGATGGCATAGGCGCACACGGTGTATTTCCCGGCACCAGTCAGCGGGACCGAGACCTGGAAACCGTGGTCACCGACCGTCTGCAGCGCGGCGTTGACGTCCGGACGCGGGCGGTTCGCGGTGAAGGCGTAGCCGGGATTGGTTCCGTTGGGCGACTGGACGTAAACGTGCACGGGCACGCTCTTGCCTGGCTGCACCGGATCCAGTGCCCATCCGCTCACCTGGAAGTTCGCGGCGTTGGGCGCCTGGGTGAGGGACACCGAATCGTAGGAGCCGAAGGGTGCGGGGTTGGCCTCGACGTTTGTGGTCTTGCAGGACAGCAGCACGTTGGCGTTTCGCCCGATTCCGTAGACGCACGCACGGTACGATCCCGGAACGGTGGCTTTGACCTGGTAGTCGAAGCCATGGGCCAGCCCCAGGCCGGTCGCGTCCGCGACATCCTTCCGGGCGACGTTGGCGCTCATCCGGTATCCGGTGGTTTTCCCGGCCGGGTCGGTGACGTAGGCGTCGGCATAGCTGGAAGCCGAGGGGTTGGCGAGGTCGGCTGCCCAGCCCTTGAGCTGCAGCGTGACCTTGTCGGCCGTGCGGACCTGGCCGAAGCTGTCGAAGGACCCCGTCGGTGCCTCCACCCCGGTGGCCCGGAGCGACTTGCAGTCCAGGAGTGTGTTGCCGAAGGACCCGATGGCGTAGGCACAGACCTTGTACATGCCCGACGCTGTGATCCGGACCGTGCCGTCGAAGCCGTGCAACGGACCGTAGCCGAGGGCCTGGTCAACATCGGGCCGGGGCTGGTTGGTCTGCCAGGCGTAGCCCTTGGTGGTCCCGGACGGATCAGTCACGTAAATGTGGGTCTGGATCGAGGACGATGTCCTGGCCAGGTCTGCCGACCAGCCCCGGGCGCGCAGGGAGACCGCGGCGCCGTCGCGGGTTACGGAGAGGTCGTCGAAGGACCCGGTGGGCAGCGGCGTCCCGGCGAAGCGCTGGAGTGAGGCATAGTCGCCGTTCCAGATATTGGAGTCACCCACGAACGGCCCGGTGCTGCTGTATTGCCACATGCTGAAAACGCTCCAGCTGGAGGGGACGGGCCCGGCGTTGTCCGTGGCGGAGAGCGGGTAGGACGCGACCCACAGCGGGTAGTCGCCGAAACCCGCCGCGTTGGCCGTGCACTGGTTCCACCACGACGTGTTGGTGTAGATGACGGGAAGGCGGCCCGTGAGGGCCCGCATGGTGTTCCCGAAGTCGCGCACCCAGGACGTCAGCTGCGAGGGGGACATGCCGTAGCAGGTGTTGCCGAAGTAGAAGCCGTTGATGGTGCGGCCGGCGTAGGGGTTGAATTCGAAGTCGAGGACCGGGGGCATGGTCCGGCCGTCGGCACTCCAGCCGCCGCCGTTCTGGACGAAGAAGCGTGCCTGGTCAGCTCCCGAGGACCAGTTCGGGATCGCGAAGTGGTAGGCGCCCCGGATCATCCCGACGCTGCGGGCGCCGTCGTACTGGGCGCCGAAGGAATCATTGGTGAAGTAGTTGCCTTCGCTGGCCTTGACGTAGGCGAAGCGGGCCCCCATGTTCCACTGGCTCTGCCAGTTCACGCTGGTCTGGTGGCCGCTGACGTCCAGGCCTTTGACCCCGTACGACGGCGACCACGTGCCCTGCGTGGTAAGCGATTCAATGGCGGCGGACTCGGTGGTCGCCTTCAGAAGTGGCGACGGAGCGCTGACCCGGGCGGAGCGCTGGCCCATCTCGGCGCCACCGGGGCCGACCGCCGCGGCCATGGCCGCCCGGTCCTTGACGCCGCCCGGCGCCGCCGCGGACTGTGCCGCTGCCTGCGTTGGGGTCGGTGCCGGTGACGGTGCCGCTGCCTGTGTTGGGGTCGGTGCCGGGGCGGCCGTGGCGGCCGGGCGGGCCGTTGCGGATGGCGCCGGCACGGTGCTCGTGACCGTCGGCGACGGACTGGCAGGCGGCGTGGCAGACGCCGGGGGCGTGGCCGGCTGCTCGACGGCGGTTGCCGGCGACGGAACGCCGGTGATGGCCAGCAGGGTGGCGGCGAGGAGAATGGCCCCTGCCCGGCGGCATCGGTGGCTGGTGGGGGGATATAGGGTGCGCTTCATGTTCCGCTCCGGGGCAATGGCACGCTGTGGGAGCCGCGCCACACGGTCTCGCGCCCGAGGGGCTACGAAGAGAGCTGGCCGGGCTGAGAGAATGTCTGACTTAACGCGCTCACCCTAACATCGGCCGACATCTGAGACCAGTGATTCAAGTGTTACGAAAGTGAAAGTTGTCATGTTGAAACCAGGCGGTTATCCACATGCACCCACGGCACCCCTTGCCGGGCCGGTTGCCCGCCCTTAGTTTTAACCCCATCGCGCCGGCACAGGGGCGGCAGTCATATGGGGGTCCAGGTGGAGGCTGTACGCATCGTTGAGGATGAGGTCCGTGAGCTGATCCGCCGGCGGGGCCTTGACCCCCTGCGGGAGTCCGGCGAAGTCCGGCGCCTGGTCGAGGCGGCTGTCAGCGACTACGACGAACGGGCCCTCCTGGCGCCGCTGCCCCCGCTGGGCCCGTTGGAGTCGGCCCGGAGATTCGTCTTCGACGCTGTGGCGGGCTTTGGTGCGCTCCAGCCGCTCCTGGACGATCCGGGCATCGAGGAAATCTGGCTCAACGCGCCGAATGAAATCTATGTGGCGCGCAACGGCGAATCGGAACTGACCTCCGTTTCGCTGACGGACCAGCAGGTCCGGGACCTTGTGGAACGGATGCTGAAGAGCTCGGGCCGGCGCCTGGACATGTCCTCGCCGTTCGTGGATGCGGCGCTCCCGGACGGCTCCAGGCTGCACGTCGTGATCCCGGACGTCACCCGGCGTCACTGGGCCATCAACATCCGCAAGTTCGTCGTCAAAGCCAGCCGGCTCGAGCACCTGGTGGAGCTGGGAACGCTCACCCCGCAGGCGGCCAGGTTCCTCGGCGCGGCCGTCGCCAGCGGCCTCAACATCCTGGTCTCGGGGGCCACGCAGGCGGGCAAAACCACCATGCTCAACTGCCTCGCCGCCAGCATCGGCACCCGCGAACGGGTCATCACTGTGGAGGAAATCTTTGAACTGCAGCTGCCGCTCCGCGACGTCGTCGGCCTTCAGTGCCGTCAGCCGAACCTGGAGGGGCAGGGGGAGATTCCGCTGCGCCGCCTGGTCAAGGAGGCCCTGCGCATGCGGCCGGACCGGCTGGTGGTCGGGGAAGTCCGGGAGGCCGAAAGCCTGGACATGCTCATCGCTTTGAATTCCGGGCTTCCCGGGATGTGCACCGTGCATGCGAACTCCGCCCATGATGCCGTGACAAAAATCTGCACGCTGCCGCTGCTCGCCGGCGACAACATCTCCAGCGCGTTCGTAGTGCCCACCGTCGCGTCCTGCATCGATCTGGTGGTCCATTGCAGCAGGCACGCCAGCGGGCGCCGACAGGTCACCGAGATCCTGTCCCTGGGCCGCCGGGTGGAAAACGGGATCATCGAGTCATCCATGGTGTTCACGATGTCGGACGGGCAGCTTCTGCCCAAGGCCAACTCCATGCCCGCCGCGGAAAAGTTTGCCCGCTCCGGGTACGACGTCGCGGCGCTGCTGGAGCAGCGGTGATGGCGCCGCTGGTCGGGATGGTGGGCGGCGCCGGCCTCCTGCTGATCTGGTGGTCCGCATGGGAGACGCCTGAGAGCGTGCGGCGCAGGCCCCGGACCAGCCGGCTTGAGGACCTCCTGCGGTCGGCGGGCATCGAAAAGGTCAGCGCGGCAGGGCTGCTCGCCTCGTGCCTTGGACTCGGGGCCTTCGCAACGCTCGCGTTCTTCGCAGTTACCGGGTCTTGGCCGATCTCGGCATGTTTTGGCCTGTTCGGCGGCTGGCTGCCGATGGCGATGGTCCGGTGGCGTGCCAGAAAGCGCACGGCTGTCCTCCGCCAGCTCTGGCCCGACGTCGTTGACCATTTGCGCTCAGCCATCAGGGCCGGCCTGTCGCTGCCGGAGGCCCTTATCCAGCTGGGCGACAAGGGCCCCGTGGAGCTTCGCCACGTGTTTGTGGACTTTGGCTCCGACTACCGGTCGGGAGGCCAATTCGATCCCTCACTCACCCGGCTCAAGGACCGTCTGGCCGATCCCGTGGCGGACCGGATCGTCGAGGCCCTCCGGCTCACTCGGGAGGTGGGCGGTTCGGACCTCGGGAGGCTGCTGGGCACCCTCGCGGAGTTCCTGCGGGAAAGTGCCAGGACCCGGAGTGAGCTGGAGGCAAGGCAATCCTGGACCGTCAACGCCGCACGCCTGGCCGTCGCTGCGCCCTGGATTGTCCTGGTGTTGCTGGCCAGCCGTCCTGAGGCTGTGATGGCGTACAACACCCCGCTCGGCGCTGCCGTCCTTTTGGGCGGCCTTGCCGTCTCCCTGCTGTCCTATGCCATCATGCTGCGTATCGGGGCGCTGCCGGAAGAGCAGCGGGTCCTCCGGTGACCGGCCTGATGGCCGGCGCCACGGTGTGCGGGGCCGTGCTCGGGGCGGGCCTGTGGCTGTTCCTCGTCCGGCTCCCCTTCATGCGCCCAACGACGTTCGTCGAACGTATCGAACCGCAGCTGAGAACCCACAGCCTCGAATCCCGGCTTTTGCGCACCGCCCCGCGGAATGTCACACCGTTTGGGCCGCTCGAACGGATCCTCCGCCCGGCGTTCCGGGACGGTGCCAGGTCCCTGGGCCGGATCAACCTTGGCGCGACGGCGTTAAACCGCAGGCTCGCCCGCGCCGGCAGCGCCAAAACAGCCGTGGACTTCCGGGCTGAGCAACTCCTCTGGGCGGCCGGCGGCTTCGTCCTCGCCGTCGGCGTTGTGGCGCTCGCCGGCTCGATCGGCCGCTTCAGCCCGTTCGTCGCCGTCGTGGCCGTCGTGGGCAGCGCCGTCGGCGGGTTCCTGCTCCGGGACTATCTGTTGGGCGCGCACATCAAGAAACGGGAGGCTCGGATGATGGCGGAGTTTCCGAGCATCGCCGAACTCATGGCCCTGGCCGTCAGCGCCGGCGAAAGTGCCACCGGTGCCCTGGACAGGGTCTGCCGCAGCGCGCGGGGTGAGCTCTCGCAGGAATTCGGCCGTGTCCTCGCCGAGACCCGGTCCGGCAAGCCCCTCGTGGAAGCCCTCCACGAGTTCTCTTCCAGGACGGATCAAGGGCCGTTGCTCCGTTTCGTGGACGGGATGATCGTGGCCGTCGAACGTGGAACACCCCTCGCCGACGTCCTCCGGGCGCAGGCACAGGATGTCCGGGACACAGCCAAGAGGGAGCTCATGGAGTCCGCCGGCAAGAAGGAAATCGGCATGATGGTGCCGCTTGTCTTTGGTGTCCTTCCGCTCACGGTCATCTTCGCCGTGTTCCCCGGTCTGGCCGCCATCAGTCTCGGACTATAGGAACCTGGCGAACGACGACGACGAACGACGACGACGGACAGCCGGCGGCTGCCCACCGGCCGGCCCGGGCAGGACTCAAGAAAAGTCATACGAGGAGGGAACAGGATACGAAGGACGCCCTGCAGCTGGCCGGCCGGCCTGGGGCACACGGTGCACGATCTGCCGGCGATACGTCACGAACCATCAGATCCAAAAACAGGACTCCGGAAAACAGAAAACCAGAAAACAGAAAACCAGAGAACCAGGAAAGAGGACACGGTGAAGAACTTCGGAACCCGGGCGGCATTGGCGGCCTGCGCGCTCAGCATGTTGACCTGGTGGTCTGCTCCCTCGCAAGCGCGGGCGGGGGACCACTCTGGGGTGGGAACCGCCCATCCCCAACGCGGGGACGTCCCCGGCTGGGTCATGATCACCCTCATGTCGGCAGTCCTCGTGGCCGCCCTGCTCGCGCTCGCCGGTCCCGCGCTTGAGGGACTCTTCAACCAGGCCATGGACAAGGTCGGACAGTAGGCAATGGCAGCCCAGGGCGGGGGGACCGGGCGCCAGATCGAAAGCGGGGAAAACCGCAAAGGCGTAGAGCGGGGCGCTGCAGTGGTGGACTTCGTGCTGATCGGTGCGTTGCTCACCTTGCTCTTCCTCGAGATCGTCCAGCTCACCCTGCTACTTCACGTCCGGAATACGCTGATCGACGCCGCCGCCTCGGGCGCCAGATACGGCACGTTGGGCGACCGCAACGACGGGGACGCCAAGGAACGGACTGTCCAGCTGATCACGGCGGCGCTCAACGCGGATTTCGCGCGGGACGTGGGGACAAGCGAATCGACGTTCCAGGGCATCCGCACACTCGAGGTGACCGTCCGGGCACCCCTGCCGGTCATCGGCTTCATCGGTCCCCGGGCGTTCTTGGAGGTGAAGGGCCATGCGGCCATCCAGCGTTGAATGGCCGGAGCACGGCGCCTCACCGGAACAGGGGAGTGCCGTGGTCGAGTTCGTCTTCCTGTCCGCGCTGCTGATGGTGCCGCTGGTGTACTTCATCATCACCGTGGGCCAGATCCAGGGCGGCTCGTTCGCAGTCGTTGGCGCCGCCGACCAGGCCGCCAAGGTCTACGTTGCCCAGCCGGACGCAGCAAGCGGCCGGGCAGCGGCAGAGCAAGCCGTGCTACTGGCGCTCGCCGATTACGGCCAGCCGGCGGGAAACGCCACCGTCGACACCCGTTGCGAACCTGCCGATTGTCTGGCTCCCGGCTCGGCGGTGACAGTCACCGTCCGCCTCACCGTGCCCCTGCCGTTTGTGCCGTTCAGCGACGCACTGCATCTGAATGCGAGCCAGCTCAGCGCGTCGGCAACCCAGCTGGTAGGCAGGTTCCGGTGAGGGGCCGGCCCGGACCCCGCCCGCAGGAGGGGCAGGTGCTGGTGCTGAGCATCGGCTTCGTGCTGATTGCCCTGCTGGTCGCCACCGTCGTGATGGCGGCCTCCAGCGTTTACCTGGAACACAAGAAGCTGCTCTCCGCCGCGGACGGTGCCTCGGTGGCCGCCGCGGACAGTTTCACCCTCGGCCAGCTGGGCAACTCCGGCGGCACACCGTCCGCCGTCCTCAGCGGGGCGAGGGTTCGCAGCGCCGCCGTCGACTATCTGGGCCGCAACGGCGCGTTCGACCGCTTCAGCGCCCTAAGCGTGGCGCCGGCGACGGGCAGCCCGGACGGCGCCACCGCCGTCGTCGTCCTGAGTGCAGCCGTCCACCCGCCGGTGGTGAACTTCCTGGTGCCGGACGGCATCCGGATCGAGGCGACGTCCACGGCCCGCTCCCGCCTCAGCCGGTGAGCTGCTGGCCCGCCACTCCGGTTGCCCTGTCAGTAGATGCTGCCAACCAGGCCGTCAGGCAACCCAAAGTGATAGGGCATCCGGCAGGGTCAGGGGGGCTAGGACACATAGCGTAGGCTTAAAAAACCATGGCAAACATTGATTTTCCCGCTGAAATCCGCGCGCTGCGGGCCACCTACACGTCCATCGAGAACGTCTCGAACGTCGAGGCGCTCAAGGAAGACATCGCCGAGCTCAGCGAGCGGGCCGGTGAACCCAATCTGTGGGACGACCCCGCCGCGGCGCAGGTCATCACCTCGAAGCTCTCGCACAAGCAGACCGAGCTTGAGCGGCTCAACAAGCTCGTGGCCAGGATCGACGACCTCGAGGTACTCGTGGAACTCGGCCAGGACGAGGACGACGCCGACTCCATGGGCGAGGCCGCCGCGGAACTCGAATCGGTCCGCAAGGCGCTGGCCGACCTTGAAGTCGTCACCCTGCTCTCCGGCGAGTTCGACGAGCGCGAAGCCGTGGTGACCATCCGCGCTGGCGCCGGTGGCGTGGACGCGGCGGACTTTGCAGAAATGCTGCTGCGCATGTACCTGCGCTGGGCCGAACGCCACGGTTACCCGACCACCATCATGGATACCTCCTATGCCGAAGAAGCCGGGCTGAAGTCCGCCACCTTCGAGGTCAAGGCGCCGTACGCCTTCGGCACGCTCAGCGTCGAGGCCGGCACCCACCGCTTGGTCCGGATCAGCCCGTTCGACAACCAGGGCCGCCGCCAGACCTCGTTCGCGGCCGTGGAAGTGATCCCGCTGATCGAGCAGACGGACTCCATCGACATCCCGGACAACGAGATCCGCGTGGACGTCTTCCGCTCCTCCGGCCCCGGCGGCCAGTCGGTCAACACCACCGACTCCGCGGTGCGCCTGACCCACATCCCCACCGGCACCGTGGTGTCGATGCAGAACGAAAAATCGCAGCTGCAGAACCGCGCCGCCGCCCTCCGGGTGCTGCAGTCCCGGCTCCTGCTGCTGAAGAAGGAACAGGAGGACGCCGAGAAGAAGGCGTTCGCCGGCGACGTCAAAGCCTCATGGGGCGACCAGATGCGCTCCTACGTCCTGAACCCGTACCAGATGGTCAAGGACCTCCGCACCGAGCACGAGGTCGGCAACACCTCGGCCGTGTTCGACGGCGAAATCGACGACTTCATCGACGCCGGCATCCGCTGGCGGACGGACAACCGCAACGCCGAGAAGTAGGCCCGGCGCCCGGCCGGGCACCTCCACTGGGAGGTCCCTGACAATCGCGCGACACGCCCCGCCGTTCCGGCGGTTCCGCCGTTACCCGTGCGTATAGTCGAGGGGCCGGAGCTCTACTTCCCCCAAACGAAAGCCCTTGCGCCGGCAGCAGAACCGGGCCCTCGCGGCCATGTCCTGCAGGGTACTAAGGGCCATGATCCGTTTCGAAAATGTCACCAAGGTCTATGACCAGAAGGCGCGGCCGGCGCTGGATTCGATCAACCTTGAGATCGACCGTGGCGAATTCGCCTTCCTCGTCGGCGCCTCCGGCTCCGGCAAATCGACCTTCCTGCGCCTGGTCCTCAAAGAGGACCGCGCCTCCTCCGGCGCCGTCTACGTGGCCGGCCAGAACGTCGCAAACATCTCCAGCTGGCGCGTGCCGCGCCTGCGCCGCGGAATCGGCGTCGTCTTCCAGGACTTCCGCCTGCTGCCGCAGAAGACCGTCTTCGCCAACGTCGCCTTCGCCATGCAGGTCATCGGCAAGAGCCGCAGCGTCATCCGCGACACCGTCCCCGAGGTCCTGAAGACCGTCGGGCTGGAAGGCAAAGAAAACCGTCTCCCGCACGAACTCTCCGGCGGCGAGCAGCAGCGCGTGGCGATCGCCCGCGCCGTCGTGAACCGCCCCGGCATCCTGCTGGCCGACGAGCCGACCGGAAACCTGGACCCCACCACCTCGATGGGCATCATGGGCGTGCTGGACAAGATCAACCAGAACGGCACCACCGTGGTGATGGCCACGCACGATGACGACATCGTCAACGAAATGCGCAAACGGGTGGTGGAACTGAAGAACGGGGTTGTGATCCGCGACGAGGCCAAGGCCCTCTACACCTCCATGATTCCCGTCGTGGGCCAGTCGCGCCGCCTGCGCGACGCCAGCGGACGGGACGAACAGCCGCAAGTTATCCCGCCCCGGGCCGGCTCGCGCGCCGAAGCCCGCGCCGAGTTCCGCACCGCAGGGGAGGGCCAGGCGTGAGGCTTGCATTCGTCCTGGGCGAGATCGGCAGCGGCCTGCGCCGCAACCTGTCCATGGTGATCTCCGTGATCCTGGTGACCTTCGTGTCGCTGACCTTCGTCGGCGCCGCCGGCATGCTGCAGCTGCAGATCAACCAGATGAAGGGCTACTGGTACGACAAAGTCCAAGTGGCCATCTTCCTCTGCAGTGACGGTTCGACGGCGCCCGGCTGCGCCACCGGTCCGGCGACGCCGGAGCAGGAGGACAACCTGCGCACGCTGCTGAAATCGCCCGCGGTGGCGCAGTACGTCAACGACTTCCAGTACGAGTCCAAGGACGACGCCTACAAGCACTTCAAGGAACAGTTCTCCAATTCCCCGATCGTTGACTCCGTGACCCCGGACCAGCTGCCGGCGTCCTTCCGGATCAACATGAAGGACCCGGAGAAATACGAGATCATCAGCGAGACCTTTTCATCCCAGGCCGGGGTGGAGACCGTGATCGACCAGCGGCAGCTGCTGGAGCGGCTGTTCTCGGCCATGAACGCCGCGTCCCTGGTGGCCGTGAGCATTGCCGGCGTCATGATCATCTGCGCCATCCTCCTGATCGCAACCACCATCCGGCTCTCCGCGTTCAGCCGCCGCCGGGAAACAGGCATCATGCGCCTGGTGGGCGCGTCCAAGATGGTCATCCAGCTCCCGTTCATCCTCGAAGGCGTGATCGCCGCGGTGATCGGTGCCGCCCTGGCCTCCGGCACCCTGTGGGCCGTGGCCCGCTTCTTCCTCGAAGGCGTCCTGTCCAAGCAGTATCCGGACACCGCGTTTATCTCGCCCGGGCAGACCCTGATCCTGGTACCTGCCCTGATTGGCCTGGGCGTTGTCCTGGCCGGAATTTCCTCCCTGCTGACCCTCCGCCGGTACTTGCGGGTCTAGCTTTGCGCAACGAAAAGGGAATGCTTATGACACCGATGGCCCGCCGCCCCCTCCGGCAATCCCTCCGGCTCCGCCTGGTGGGGCGCCGCAGCCGGATGATCAGCGCCACCCTGGCGCTGGTCCTGGCCGGGACCATGGGGGCCTCGAGTCCGGCGGCATTCGCCGACGACCTTGAGGACCAGCAGGCCGCGCTGCGCGAGGAGGCGGCCCGGGTCCAGCACTCCCTCGAATTCGTGGACGGCAAGATCGCCCAGGCCGCGGCAGACCTGGTCCTGTACCAGGGCCAGCTCCCCGGCGCCCAGCAGGCGCTCACGGACGCCCAGGGCCGGGTGGCCGGAGCGGTCCAGGAAGTGCAGGCCCTCGCGGCGCGTGTAGACCTGGCGCAGCAGAACAAGGCAAAAATCACGCAGCAGCTGGAAGCCGACAAACAGAAGATCGCGGACACCCGGAAACTGATCGGGCAGATCGCCACGCAGGCCTACAAGTCCGGCGGCGTCCCGTCCAACCTGTCCCTGTTCTTCGGCTCGAACCAGGGCAGCAGCCTGACGGACACCATCGACCTCGCGGACCAGGCCCTGCGCAGCCAGAACTCCGCGATGGACAAACTCACCCAACAGAGCGCCACCAACGTCAACGCGCAGGCCCGGCTGGCCGCCGTCGAGGCTGAAATCACCGACCTCAAGGCCAAAGCCGACGCCGCACTGGCCCGGGAAAAGGCCGCCCGGGACGAGGCCGCAGCCAAGAAGGCCGCCGTGGACAAGCTGATCGCCGACACCACCCGGCTCGACGCCCAACTCCAGGCCGCCAAGCCCGGCATCCAGAACCAGCTCGCCCAGGTCAAGGCCCAGCAGGACGCCGTCGCCGCCGAGATCGCCGAACGCGACCGGAAGCTGCGTGAGGCCTGGCTGGCCGAGCAGCGGCGCATTGCCGAGGCCGCGGCGGCCGCCGCCCGGGCGCAGGGACAGGCGGTCCAGCCGTATGTCCCGCCGGCCCAGGGCTCGCCGTCGGCCTTCGGGCTGCAGCACCCGTTCCCCGGCAATATTCCGATCACCTCCGGGTTCGGCTGGCGGGCGACGCCGCCGGGCACCATCGACTTCTACGGCCAGGGCGGCTACATGCACACCGGCATCGATTTCGGTGCCGCCTGCGGCACGCCCGTCTACGCCGCGGCTGCCGGCACCGTCTTCTCGGCCGGCTGGGCCAACGACGGCGGCGGCAACAACGTGAAGATCTCCCACGGGGTGGTCCAGGGCAACTCGCTGACCACGATTTACTACCACAACACTTCCGTGGCGGTCTCGGTCGGCCAGCACGTCAACCAGGGACAGCTGATCGCCTATTCAGGCACCACCGGCAACTCCACCGGCTGCCACTCGCACTTCGAGACCTGGCTCAACGGCCGGGCCGTGGACCCGATGAACCTGCTGTAGTCCGGCCCGGGCGGTCCGGCCCGGGCCATCCGCTGAGGCGGGCGCACTGCCGTAAACTGGAAAGACTCCGCACCACCTGGCCGGAGTGAACCACCAACAAACCGAGGAGTCCTACCGTGCCCAAAGAAAGTGGCCGTAAGGTAGTGGCCACCAACCGCAAGGCCCGGCACGACTATCACGTCCTTGACACCTATGAGGCCGGCATCGCGCTGATGGGCACGGAAGTAAAGTCCCTGCGCGAGGGCCATGCCTCGATGGTGGACGGCTTCTGCACGTTCTACAACGACGAGCTGTGGATGGAGGGCATCCACATCCCCGAGTATCACCAGGGGAGCTGGACGAACCACGCCGCACGCCGCCGCCGCAAGCTGCTGCTGCACCGCGAAGAGCTCACGAAGATCTCGCACAAAATCCGCGAGTCGGGCTTCACGATCGTGCCGCTGCAGCTGTACTTCGTGGACGGCCGCGCGAAGGTCGAAATCGGCGTCGCCCGCGGCAAGAAGGAATACGACAAGCGCCAGACGCTTCGCGAGCAGCAGGACAAGCGCGAGGCCCAGCGCGTCATGCGCGAACGCAACCGCCGCTAGCGCGCCGCAGGCTGTCACGGTCCCCGGGAATGTTTCCCGGAGGCGGTGCGTTATGATTGGTAGTCCGGGAAGGATCCGAAAGTATCCGGTCCGGGTTTGATAAAAAAATACGGGGATGATCGGTTTCGACGATGTTAGTCGCGACAGGTGAAGCGGGCCGAGGATGCAGAATTATCTCGTAAACGCTGTCTGCAAACCAATAAGTGCCGAATCAAAACGCACTGACTTCGCTCTCGCTGCCTAAGCAGTAAGACAGTCCGTCAGCCCGAGGTTGCTATTGCCCCGGATCCTGGCGTCATTTAGATAGCCACTGCTGTTTACCTCCGTCATCGGGGTAAACGGGACTCTTAGATGACTGGGCCCGGATCAGCCAGCTGTTTGCAGCATGGCTGGGGCCGAGAAATTCCGACGCAAACTGCGCCCGGAGAAGCCCTGACAACACGACATCGGACGGGGGTTCAATTCCCCCCATCTCCACCCAAGATAGCCCCTAGATCCTTGTGATCTAGGGGCTTTCTTTTTACCTGTTGGCGAGAAGCCTGATTTTTGTTGGCGAGAAACGACACCGATAGGGGACAGGCATGGAAGAGAACGAGAACAGAAACGGTACAGATCGAACTAGCGGGGGAGCGCTACGGGGCCGCCCGCGACTGGCTGGCATTCCTCATCGACCACCCAGACAAGACCGTCAGTGTCGCCGGATACCGTACACAGATAAAGGCTGCGCAGAAGGCCAGCAATGCCGCGCACAAAGCGTGGATGGCGGCCGCTCGTGGCTAGCATCCGTACGCGCGAGCTCACAAAGGGCGGCGCGTCTCACACAGTCACGTGGCGGGATCCAGAGACGGGCCTCAAGACGCGCACATTCTCTGACAAGGACTACGGGCCCGGCGAAGCACGCGACAAAGCG
Source organism: Arthrobacter sp. 01T425 (assembly GCF_056398725.1). NCBI lineage: Bacteria > Bacillati > Actinomycetota > Actinomycetes > Micrococcales > Micrococcaceae > Arthrobacter > Arthrobacter sp. 01T425. The sequence goes on from NZ_JBFTPY010000009.1 coordinate 132,222, forward strand.
CTCGAGCTCAAGGCGTTCCTCGATGCAAACGGGAACAGCTACAAACTGGCAGCGACAGCGAAAGTCCGCAAGGACTCCACCGCGCCCACCGTCTACGAAGTCGTCGTGCGCCATATCGACCTCCTGCGCAAGCCACAGCCCGGGACGATCGCGAAGTACCGGAACATGGCGGCCGGCCACATCGCTCCGAGTGAGCTCGGGCGGACGCCGGTGGACAAGGTCAACAAGGCCGCCGTCATTGACTGGCTTGACCAGCTCAAGGTGCTGCAGGGCGCCAACCAGACCAAAGGAGCCCCGCTCTCCCGCAAGTCCAAGCAGAACGTCCACGCGCTGCTCTCCGCCGCGTTCGTCACAGCCATGGACGCCGAGACAATGACCCGCAACCCAGCCAAGAGTGTCGCCGAGGCTGACCTCAACGAGGCGCGCGAGCCCGTCTACCTGTCGCCCGAAGATCTCGTCATGCTCGCCGAGCGCATCGACCCGCACTACTCGCTGTTCATCAAGTTCCTGGGCGGCACCGGACTCCGCTACTCCGAGGCCACAGCGCTTCGCCGGCGAGACATCACCATCAGGGACGGGCGCGCCGCGGTGCGCGTCAGCCGGGCATGGAAGTCGAATGGAAAGGGCGAAGAGATCGGTCCTCCGAAGACGAAGAAGGCCAACCGTACCGTCACCTGCAACGCGAGTCTCTCCGCCGCCCTGGCCGATCGACTGCAGGAGATCGAGTTGGACGACTTCGTGTTCCAGCGCCCGGATGGCGACTACATCAAGAACTCGCGCTTCCACAAAGAAGTCTGGCAGCCACTCATGGGGGAGCTGGTCGGCAAAGAGCTTGACCGCAAGCCATGGATCCACGAGATCCGGCACGCACACACAACCCACCTGCTGGACGCCGGCGTTCCGGTCCATGTGGTGCAGGCGCGGCTGGGGCATGAGGATCCGCAGACCACGCTGCGCGTGTACGCACGCTTGGCTAAGGCGTCCGACGCCGCTGCTGCAGATGCGCTCGGCTAGTGGCAGTATGAGCGCATGACGGCCATCATCCCGTTTCTGGAAGCACGGCTGTCCGAGGAGGAAGCGGAGTCGCTCGATTCCTTGGAGCACGAACCGTATCCCGAGAGCTGGGCCAACATCATCGCCACACGGGTCCTCCTCGAGTGCGCCGTGAAGCGCAAGATCATCGCTCACTTCAACCGCATCGACTGGGACTACGAACCAGCGGGGGACCAGGATTACATGGAGAAGTTCCTGTTCATCATCGCCGAGCCCTACATGGACCACCCCGACTATCAGCCGGAATGGCGCCAATAGGAGTTCTGGCTTGGCCCCCAAGAAAAACCCAAGGTTGGGCGACTAGCGTTTCGTCATGATGCGGCCTACTACACCCTCTCAGCGGGGCGGGCCAGTCACCCGCCGCTCCGTACTGCTAATGCCGGCCGCCGGCATTATCGCGCTCGGCGCCGCGCACACATCCAAAACCGCGGAAACAGCTTACGCTCCGTCGGCTAAGGTAAACTCGCCGATCATGCGCTTCGACCAGTTCCCCATCGGGCTGACCGACCTGGTCCCCATAAATTCGTCCGCAACGAACCAGTGCTCCATTGTCCGAGCCCCCGGCGACTGGACCTATGCCGTGTTCTGGGGCGCGGACATGAACCCCTACGTCGCCAGGATGAAGGACGAGGAATCCACCTGGGAGACCTTCAACCTCGGGACTTTGCCCGGCAACCCGCTCAACGCCCCGGCCCCCGCGGATGGGCACAACTACCTGGCGGTCATGGTTGACGGGGCCGGCTACATCCATATCTCGGGTAACCACCATCGCGTGCCGCTGAACTATGTGCGCTCCACGGTCGCCAACGAAATCACCGGCTGGGAAACCCCCGGCATGGTCGGGACAGACGAAACCGAAGTGACGTATCCGGTGTTCGTGAAGCTCGGCAATGGGGATCTGTTGTTCTTCTACAGGTCCGGGACGTCGTCTGACGGCAACCTTATGCTGAACGCCTACTCCACGACCACAAAAAGATGGACGCGTGTAGGCATGGTACTGAAGGGCCACGACTGGTCCGGGCCCGAGGACATGTCGGCCTACCCGTCCCGGATTGCCCGCGACGAACGCACCGGGCGCCTCCATTTGTGGTGGACGTGGCGGGACACCACCGACCTCGAGTCCAACCACGACCTCTGCTACGTCTATAGCGACGACAACGGAGCAACCTGGCGTGATGGCACAGGGACGGCCGTCACATTACCCCTGACGCCCGCTAATTCCGCGGTGAAAGTGCTGAAGGGTGGCGCGGGGCAGGTTGTCACCGGTTCTTGCGTGGACACGGCCGGGAACGTTTATGCCGCTGTCCGCTTCCCAGCGCCAGACAGCGAGGTGCGGCTCTACAAAAAGACCGGATCGACTTTCGATTACACCGTGCTCGGCAGCGACAAGTTCGGGCACGCGGCGCTAGTTGAGACGCCCGACGGGCACGTCTACGCGGTCAACAACGACGCCGATTTCGCCTTTGTCCGGCAGGTAGCGCCAACTATGGGGACCCCGGTGAAGGTGTTTCCGTCGGCTCTACCGAACTGCCAACCCAGCACGGCGACAATGGTCAACGGCTCCTACACGATGCGGCTTCTTATTGCGCCATGCCGCCAACAGCCGGGCGGCAACTACGGCGGAGTCCTCACGATGACCGTCAATCCAAGCACGCTGGCGGCGATCGCATCAGGAAAGATCGTGCTACCCAATCCGACGCCCGTCGCTTTCTAATAAAAATCAGGCTGGGAGAAATCCCGGGAGCCGGTCGCCCCACCTGATTGCGCGCAGCTTCTCAGGGCAGTGGCGGTACTCATCGATGTCCCATTCGGAGTCAGTGACACGGCGGACGTTCCCGGCGGGGATCCACGCCCAGTGCTTATGGTCCCCGGCGTCGGTCCAAGCGACGAGGACATAGGACGGATTCCAGCGTTCGGCTTCGGCGTAGACGTCCACCGTCCCGCCGCCAGTCAAAGGCACGTTGGCCATGACCTTTGGATAGTGCCCGTACTCCTACGACCGCGTCTCGTCCGGAGGGTGCCCAGGGTCCCGCCGGAGGTACTCATGGGTTTCCCCATCGAGAGTGAACGATGCCATGCGGCCATCGTAGCTGGAACGCAGAACACCCCCGCACCAGACCTGGGGAGGTTAGGGACGCGGGGGCGTTCGTTGGTTCCGGCACTATTGGGGGACGCGCCGGAACCGTTTAACCATGGGTGGCCCTGCTTTTCAAGTCAAAAGATCCCAGAAAAACCCAAAGTTTGCTTGCTAAGTTGGAGGGATGCTGCGGCCCGGGGGCAACCATTTGTCGGGGGCGGGCCACGGCAGCAACGCACGAATGGCCCCCACCCGGTGAAGGGTGGGGGCTTCGTTTTGTTCAGGTGAGAGTGAGGCCTATACCCATTTCCACTGGTCGAGGTAGTCCTGCGACAGCCCGCGGTTCGGGATGTTCAGCCAGATTTCCGGGACGGACCCAGTGTCGATGGCGACGCCTCCGCGTGACTTGATGACGTGGCAGTAGTACTTTGCCAAGAGGCCGCCGGACACCAGGTAGGGCATACCCGGCTTGATCGGCTCGATAGTGTCAACGACCTTTTGGAACACGTGCGGGTAGTGGTGAGAATTCTTACGCTCCGCGGCCTTCAGGAAAACGGCCTGCTTGGGCAGCACGTGCTCGACCACATTGCCGATGCGGAACCGCTGCTTCATTAGCGTGCCGAGCTCCGGGTGACTGCTGATCACGCCAACAGACTCTCGACCCGCGAAGATCTCCTCGTAATGCTCTAGGAGCTCGCGGTTCACCCAGCACGAAGCGATGTCGTAGGGGCACCCATTGGCAGCGACCTTGAGGGCGGCCGTTCGGTTGCCTACCACTGCACGAACGTCCAGTTCCTCCGGCGGGGTTGCGTATCCTCGCGCTATGGCCCCTGGTTCGGGAACTCCGAGAACATCGGAGGAGCCGATCGCCTCGAGCATCATGCGGAGAAACTCTCCGTCGTTCTGCGGGACGACCGAGCCGTCGCCGAAATGCATGTAGGAGATGCGATCGAGAATGTAGTGCTTGAGTGCCGGGTAGCCGTCGAAATCAAAGAGGCAGTTGCCCTCGCCGTCACTCATGCGGACCATGCTGAAAGGGGTCCCGCTGTTTATCGCTTCCGTGATCCGACGGGCAGCAGATGCCGCGTCCTCGGTGAAAGCCAGCGAACCTTCACCTGGCCCGCATGCGTACAGGCGTCGAAGCTTCTCTACCGTATGGGCTGCCGTGAAGCTGTCGTATTCGTTGGCCGCATCCATAGAGGGGGGTGACCAGTGCCGGCCGCCTAGAACCATATGAAACTTCACTTTCTACCGTGCCCGCCGTCACTCGCCGGGATCTGGAAGTCCAGCGTAGCGGCAGTAGCCGCGGGGCGGGGCCCTGGGCACGATAGGCCGGCATGTAAAAGAGGCCCCCACCCTCCGAAGAGAATGGGGGCCATTGGCTCATGCCTTGTGAGGTGCCAGTCGTGGGGTGAAGCGACGGATCAGGTCATCCACGGCGGGCAGCGCCATGACGCGGTTGATGCCAGCGGCCGCGACCATCGACGTCGCAAACCACGGGATGTCGGGGCCCAGCCCGAGAGTCTGGATGATCAGGGCCCACGCCGCGGCGAGGCCGATCAGGAACGCGAAGGCGGTACGGATGGTCGCCCGCCACGGGTAGGCCGTCTGGGCGGATGCCGAGGCGCTCGGCAAACCAATTATGCTTGTCCGAGCCCATGTCTATGATCAGACGCAACAAGAGCGGGAGTATTTGATTGCGAGAATCTCGTATTGAGTTTTGGCCCGAGCGCACGCCCCAAGCTTCAATCGCCTTCCTCACGATGGCTAGGGACGAAAGCTTCATGATGAAAGCCTGGATTGAGAACGGGCTCCGTGTCTGCCCAGAAGCCGAGTTCTTTGTCCTTGACCACGGCTCTACGCCAGATCTCAGCGACATGCTCTCCGAGTTCATCGTGGACCGGGGGGTGAAGGTCAACTTCACAAAGATCCCACCGGTGCCGTTCGATGATGAATTCAAGGCAATGGCACTGACGAGTTTCGCCAAGATCCTGCTGCAGTGCTTTGAGATCGTGGTGACGACTGATTGTGATGAACTGCTGGTTGGACTCGGTCTACGCGATAGTGAAGTGCTCGAAAAGCTTCGGGCGATTGAAGGAATTGCCGCACCTATCGGCTTTGAGATAGTGCACCACATCGCACGTGAGCAGCCCTTTAACTCTCTCAAGCCCATCGAGTTGCAGCGGGCTTACGGTTTCTTGACGTCCGCATACACGAAGCCCGTCATCTGGAAGAAGCGTTCAGAGTTTGGCCCAGGCCTGCACTCTGTCCGCGACGACTTTTCCTATGAGCCGACGCTTGGACTGCTCCATCTCAGGAGCGTGGATGCTGCTGTCTCAGATCAGCGGGCGGAGGACCGTCGAGGTTACACGCTCTCCGCAGGGCAGGTCGACTCCGGGAGGGGCAGGCATTGGGGCCGGACAGCAGGGCAGAGGGCTGACTTCTTCGCGAGGCTGGACTCGACGCAGAGCATTCCGGCGTACCAGGACGAGTTCCCTGCCTTCTACCGGAATGTTGTGGAGGACCACAAGAAGAATGGCGGCGGCTTCTACGGGCACAACATCAGACTGACCTCCGGCTACTGCAATATTGGAGAGCTCTTGTACGTACAGTCGGATGTGCCGGAGAAGATCGCTACCTGAGCCGACGTCTGCGTCAGCCGTGCGATTGCTGTACTGAACTAACGCAGGGAAGCGCCCCACCCTTCTAAGGGTGGGGCGCTCCACGCGGGTGCTAGTCGCCGTCCTGCGGGGTGAACCAGCGAAGCACGCGGTACTTGCGCAGCCACTCGTTCACGCCGGGGACGGCGAGAACTCTGGTCACGACTGCCGCGAGTACGGTCACGGCCAGCGGGATCCCGTTGAGGCCGAGGTAGACCCAGCCGGGGACGTAGGCCTCGAAGGGTTTCAGCGCTTCGAGGATGGCGACCAGGACGCCGTTCAGGAGCGGGAACGCCGCGAGGGCGACGGCGAGGACGGTCCGGAGGACGGCGGAGCGCGGATTCTTCTCCTGCGTCGCCATGGGGGCGGCGTGGTCGGCCATTACTTGGCACCGCCGAGGAGTGCTGCGGTGCGCTTGCAGATGGACTCGGCCTGGACTGCGCTGATTTCCTGCTTGTCCAGATCCTTGCCTAGCGCGGCGAGCGGGTAGTCCATTACCTGCCCATCCTTGAAGATGTTGTAAACGCCCCACTTGGCGAGGCTCTGGATGTCCGTCAGGGTCTTGACGTCCGGGATGCGGCGGTACGTGAGGCCGTTCCCGATGTAGATTCCGGGGTCGCCTTTGGGCTGGGTGATGACGAGGGGCATATCGTTGCCTTCTTCCTGGAGTGCGGGGATGGTGGCGGAGATGGTGGTGCCCTGCGGGGCGAGTGCTGCCGATCCGGACAGCGCGGTATTGATGGAGGCCCGGAGGCCAGCCATTCCGCCGGGCCAGCCGGCGGGGTCGATCTTGCCCTGGCTGGAATACTCCATGTGGCCGAGCTGCAGTCGCTGGTCGGCCGGGAGGCCGAGCAGGTAGCCGCGTTCGAGCGCCGCGCCCAGGTGCGCCGCGACACGAAGCTGGTCGTCCGTCCAGTCCCAGGGGGCGATCCCTGAGGACTCCATTTCGATCCCGATCAGGTAGTGGTTGCCCATGTCCTTCGGGATCCCGGCGGCGCTGCCTGCGCCTGCGTGGTTCGCGACGCCGGCGGCGACTAGGTACACCGTGCCGCTGCGGCCTAGCACGATATTGCAGAGCGGGCCGGGCAGGTCGGGCCGGCCGCCGACGCACATCGCCAGGGTGGGTGCGTCGGCGAGCGCGTAGCGGGTCCGGTTCGTGGCGGTGTGGTGCCAGAGCACGCCGCGGACTGCCTTCAGGTCCTGCCCGGCGTAGCCGCGGCTGGCCCATCCGGAGGTTTCTACTACGGTGAGGCCGGCGGCGCGTAGCACGCGGGCCAGGTTTGAAAGTTTCACGTCGGGGGTTCCTGTTCCTTTTCGTCTTGGTTGGCCTGGACTTCGGCGAGGGCGGCGGCGAGGTCGGCTCGGAGCAGGCGGTCGCCTTCGACGCGGAGCCGGAGGAATAGCACGATTAGTTGGACTCCGGCGTAGAGCACGGTGAGGAAGACGCCGCCGCGAACCCATTCCTTGAATGGGTAGTCTCCGAAGATCCCGGCGGTTATCAGCAGGCCGAAGAGGGCCGCGGTGGATCCGGCGAGCCACATAAAGGCCCGGCCGACCCGGGTCTTCCGCCAGTCGGGGGCGGTGCCCAGGTAGACGAACGGGATCAGGAACCAGATGACTCCCGCGAGGCAGCCGATGTAGTTAGCTTTCATGTGATGGACTCCCCAGGTATCGCCGGATGATGGATTCTTCGATGACGGGGGCGAACCCGTTGCGGATGCGGCTCGCCCGTAGCCGGGCGACGGCCTCGGCGGCCTGCGCCGCCTGCAGTTGGGCCTGTTTGTGGGCGTCTATGGCCTGCGCGAGGTCCATGGTGGATTCGAGCGTGTCGGTCTTGACGGGGCGGGTAGAGCGATTTTTCGGCGGAAGAGCTTCACGGGGCCCTCCCGGCGGTGGACTGCAGGGCCGACATGACGTGGTCCTGGAACTTCGCGGACTCCACGAACTCGGCGTTCGTGGTGGTCAGCAGCCGGATAGTTTCGTCCTTGCTGAGGGATGAGTCCCGCCAGGTGGTCATCTCTACGGTGAGGGCCGCGATCTGGTTCTCCAGGACCCTGACGACGGCCTCGTGGGCGGACCGGACGTAGAGTCGGCCGGTGAAGATCAGATACAGCATTGCGAGCGCCGTCGCTATCGGTGACGACACGCCCAGGTAAACCGGGATGCCGTCAATCATGGGGTCTTTCATGTGCGCCTCCTTGGCGGCATGGGTATGGCCCCGGACTCGCGCTCCGGGGCCACGCGTTTGTTATGCTTTGGCGGTGAATCAAATGTCGTTTTCCATCGTGACCCGTTACAACGTCCGCTCCTCATTCGCCCGCGAGGACGTCAATGACCCGGGGTGGCTTGCTGTCCGCCGCGATTTGTTCGAGCGGTACTGCGCCCCGTTTGTGCTGGCCCAGTCGGACCAGGACTTCAACTGGTTCGTGTTCGTGGATAACGACATGCCGCAGGATGAGGCTGACTGGCTGACCAAGATGGGCAGGTGCCAGATTGTCCGCTGCGGGTCGCAGACTGACGGCATCAACAAGATCCGCGAGGAGATCACGTCAGGTTTCGATTTGGCGCTGACGACTCGCCTTGACTCTGACGATTCGCTCGCGCCTACGTTCGTTGAGGAGATGCGCAGGGTTGCGGAGGAAAATGCCGATGAAACCCTGGAGCGTGGGGACGGTTTCGTGGTGTGCTTCCCCAATGGCGTTGAGCATGACACGCCGTCCGAAGAATGGTTCGGTCGCGAGTACCCGGGCAACCCGTTTGTTGGTTTCCTGGAGCCCGCCTCCAAGGACGCTAAAATGATCTTCCACAAGGCTCACTACGAGATGCCTAATACCTACCTGACAGCGAACGTTGAAACCACGGATCCGATGTGGTGTATTCGGGTCCACGGCGGGAACGTCGCCAACATCATCAAGGGCACACCGCTGGGTGCCGCGCCGGTCCCTTTCATTGAAGATCAGACGCTGGTTGAGGCGTAGAGCTACAACATGCGCGCCTCCTTGGCGGCATAGGTGTGGCCCCGGAGCGGAAGTCCGGGGCCCCACCGGATATTTGGCGATCTGGCCTCTGCGGGGGAGGATGCAAATCATGGAATCGAACGAAGACTGGATTTATGAACACCGCGAGGGCAAGGTTCTGATCGTTTCGATGGCCGACTTTGGGCCTGAAACTGACGAGCAAAAGCTTGCGAAGGCCGGTCCTCCGACGTTCACTTTCCGCGGAACCTTGGCGGACACTTCCGCTTCGGTTCTGTTCCTGAGCGACCGGTCGAGGCTTTGGTATCACGCTGGCGTAGCCGGCTTCTCCACGGACCTACCAACGACCGCCGCCAGGGTTAGGCAGATCGCCGGCAACCGGCCCGTACTTGCAATGGGTCAGTCAATGGGCGGATACGGAGCCTTGATGCTTGGCATTCTTGGAGCCGCCACGGACGTCGTTGCGATGTCGCCGCAGACCTTCATTGATGATGAGAAGCGGAAGAGGTTTCGAGACCCCCGGTGGGGGTGGGCTGTTGAGAGGATTTGGAAGACAACCACGACTCCGCAATACCTAGACCTGCGTGACTCCTTCGCGGATGACTTTCCAGACGCCCGCTTTATGACGTACTTCGGGACGCAGCATCCCGTTGACAAGCATCACGCTTCTAATATCGAGCGCACGCCGCATTCAAACACCATTCCCCTCGATTGCGGTCACCTTACCGGCCGGCACCTTCGCGACAGTGGTGAGCTTCAAAGAATCGTAGATGCTTTCTCCAGTCAAACGTAGGCGGAGCTGCACCGGAGCGCAGCGCACGGGTGCCCCTGGCATAGCCGGGGGCACCCGGTTGTTATGGTTGGCACATGGAAACTATGAGCGACGGAACGCCGGAGTGGACCTTGGCCGAGTTGGAACTGATCGCCGAGATGGACGATGCTGAGCGGGCGCTGCCCGAAAAGGTGCTCGGCATAATGCTCCCCTGAGAGCCGGATTCTTGGAAGGCCCCGTCACCTGGCCGGGCCCTCCTACGTTGCCCTCACCCCTACTTCCTATCCGGGGGTTGTGGGAGGAATGTCCCAGTCCATCGGGTCGCCAATCTTCACGGCGACTAGAGTTGCGTAATCGGATGAACCGACGGTGCTGCCAGCCGGAGCCGAAACGAAGCCGACCGTCTGATCCACTGCGGGCACGGGCAAGCCTGAGAGGGCGTAGCTTGACCTCGCTGAGGAAAAGTAGCTTGCCGCCGTATTGACCGCGATGCGGGAGTCATGCACGGGGCCGGCGCCGTTGTAAGTGGCGCTGACACCTGTAGTGCCGGTGTGTAGGACGCCAACAATGACCTGCTCGTTCTTGCCTACCTCGCCGGGGTCGGCAGCGTCAGTGATTTAGCCCGGTTGTGGTCGCGTCGAAGTCGGCAGACTGTGCCAGGACTTTCCCGTCCATCCGGTAGATGACGAATCGGCCCAGTGAGCCGGCCGCGCCAGCGGTGACGATGTTCGCTGCGCAGTCGGTGATTTTCCCCGCACGCGCTTCGGTGATGATGTGCCCGCGGAAGGTGCCGTTTGCCAGCGAGTTGGGCGTGTTCGCCCGAACCCCGGCAGGCCGGGCCTCGGTCCCATACAGGTCGAGTGCACACTCATGCATGAGCTTGGGCATGCGCACTACGGACATGTTGGCGTAGCTGGCAAGCAGGAAGTTCTGGCAAACAGGTGGGCCGGCCACCGGATGATCGCCTTCGATGACCTTCTGGACGTGGCTAGCTCAGAGCCGTCAAGCGCCTCAGTGGCCACTAGCATGGGCGTCCTGCCGAGCGTCCTGGACACCTACCTCAAGATGCTCACGCGGGCTGAATTAGACGCTCTGAGGTTCGCTGTACTCCGCCGGGCGGCATAGCAATAGGGCCCCATCCCCTGAGGCGAGGATGGGGCTCTTTTGGGCTCATAACCTGTTGGTCTCGCCAACACAGGTCGGAAGGGTGGGATGCAGGACCGGAAAGAACCGCTAGATTCCACGGATTAGAGATCGAACTGATGATAGGAAAAGTGTCTAGACGGGTTTTCAATTCCCCCATCTCCACATAGGGGCCCGGCAACGGCGTTCCACCCCGTATTGGGTTCACGAAACTCCCCGCCGGCTTCTGTCGGCGGGGAGTTTTGTGCGTTAAGGGGGAAGGGAAGCGCCGTCAGGCACTTCCCTTCCCGTACGCGACACCCCAACGTCAGGTGCCGAGGACCTTCGCCTTCTGGGCCGCAAACTCCTCTTCGGTGAGGATTCCTTGCTCCTTCAGCGCCCCGAGTTGCTTGAGCTGCTCGAGGGCTTCGTTTGAGATGCCGCCGGCAGCCGGGGGAGGGGGTGGTGGCTGCTGGTAGACCGGCTGCTGGTAGGCCTGCGGCGGTGGTTCCTGCTGGGCCATCTGCGAATCGTAGGCCTCCTGCTGCTTGGCCGCGGTCGCGGCGTCCTTCTCGGCAAACTTATTGGCCTGGCGGCGCTGGACCCGGCCGCTGACTGCACTAGCCGTTCCGGCAACGACTGCCGTCCGTGCCACACCCCTAAGAAGTCCCATAATTCTTTTCCTCTCACATCTCTTGTTCTGCGTCAGGTCTCAGGCGTCGGCAACCGGAGGTGCGGCGGCGTCAAGTGCATCAAGTGCTTCCATCACGTCCGGAGCAGGGATCCGCGTGCTCGCGATGAGTTCGCCCCCGCTGTCCCGAACGGCCGCCACGAACGGTGCCGCCCAGGTGTTTTCGTAGACGATCAGCGCGGCCACCGTCCCGGGGAGCAGCGCGGCCGAGGCTTCGGCGATGTCATCGTCGCCCAAAAGCCCGGTCCGGGCCCCCTCGAAGTAGGAGAACCCCGCCGCGGGACCGCCTGGGTCGGTGAGTTCGAGCACCTCGACAGATCCGTCGTCATTCTTCATGACGACGAGGAGATCGAAGAGGCGGATCACGCCCTGCTCGACGAGCTTAACGAGTTCCTCACTCGCCCGTCCCGTCAGTCCCGATACGGGGAACTCCAGGAGTACGAAGTCGACCGGCCCGTGGGCCTCAGTCTCCGGTGTGGTTGTCACTGGTATTCCTCCGGTCTGTGTCGAGCACGCTGTCTGGCGCACTGGTCTTAGTGTGGGCGGTCCCCGCCGGGCCGTCACCACCCGCGTCGAATGATTCCGATGGGCCCCGCGCCGCTCAACGGTTGGAACTGCGTCGCGGATATGCCCCGGAATAGGACCTCTCGGTCGGATCCCAAGACCACTCAACCGCCAACGTGAGATTGTCACATCATCCATTTCGGGTGAGCCACCAGCCCGACGGGACGTGTCAGGGCACCACGACAAGAGGCCGGAAGCAACGGCTTCCGGCCTCTCGATTATTCAGCGCTTCTTGATGTGTGCCACTGGGTCGGTGTGGGCATCAACGATGTGTTTCGCCTTTTTCTCTGCCCGTTTTTCCTTGATGGTTTTAACCGACTTCTTCGACACGCTCTGGTGCGGCGTCTTGTCAGGCATGGTGCTCTCCCTCACGGCAGGGGCCAGGGGTAGCCCCGTCTTTTAAGCTACGCCTCGGGAACGGCGGCGTCCACGATCCCTGCGAAACGGCTGCCGACGCCGTCGTACACACTGCGCACGAGCCCGGGCCCGAGCACCGGGATCTCGCGTGCCTCGTGGTGCGCGCAGCAGACGTAAGTGAACTCCGGCCACCATTTTTTGGGCCGGGCCGCTTCGGAGAATCCGCAGACGGCACAGGTGAGCTGGACCCAGACGGGCCGCTTGCCGGTGCGGTTTGCCTTGGACTGGACCAGCCACGCCGGCGGGTTGTCCAGCAGCTCGCCCAGCTCGGCCTCGGACAGCCGGGGCGGGATGCCGTGACGGTGCGCCATTTCCAGGGGAATGTCGAGGGTCTGGGCTGCTTCACGTCGGGTAACCATCCTTCAACGATACGGGAACGACGGCGGCCCGAAGCCACCAGGGCGCCCCGGTGTTACCCTCGACACACCGGCGGCGGGCTAAGGTTTTCAGCCCGCGAGGGCAAGCCCAAGCGCGGCGGCCGCGAGCCCCACGAGAAGGTTCGCGCCGATGTTGAGCGCCGCCGCCCGGTACCGCTCTTCGCTGACCAGGCGGACCGTCGCGGTGGTCCATGAGCTGAAGGTGGTCAGGCCGCCGGCGAGACCGGTTGCGATCGCGGCGTGCCAGTCGGTGCCCAGCTCCAGGTGGCCGGTCAGGCCGACGGACCAACCGATGATGAAGGATCCGGCGACGTTGACCGTGAACGTCGCCCAGGGCCAGTGCGGTCGGGAGCCCTGATGGTGCGCAAACCAGGAGTCGACGGCGAACCGCAGGAGTGCTCCCGCCACCCCGCACGCCCCGACCAGGAGCGCGGTCATCATTGGGCACCGCCGCGGAGGTCTGCAATCGCCTTGCCGGTTTTCCAGCCGGCCGCCGCCGCCCCGAGGCCCAGGACCAGCGAGAGCCCGAGGTAGGCCAGCCACGTGGCATGGAAGCCGCCGCGGATCTGCTGGTCAATGGCAATCACCAGCGCCGAAAAGGTGGTGAAGGAACCCAGGAGGCCGGGGCCGATGCCGGCCCGCAGCCAGAAAGCCGTCTGCGGCCGCGCGATCCAGAGGGTGGTCAGGGTGGCCAGAACGAAACTCCCGGAGACATTGATCGCCAACGTGGTCCACGGCACCCCGCCGGCGCTTTCGGGAAAAATCAGGCCGGCGCCGAAACGCAGCTCGGTTCCGATCAGCCCGCCGACGGCGACGGCGGACCAGGCCTTCCACCCCGGCACGCCGGGGCGCGGCACGGCCCGGCGCTCGTCCAGCGCACCCTTCACTCAGCTCTCCGTGACGCTGCAGCCGGCGTGCCCAGCATCGCTGTGGACCCAGAGGGCCGAGGCGACCTCGTCGGCGAAATCGAATTCGCGCGGTGCCGCGGCGGAACCGATCCGCACTACCATGGGGCCACCGAAGGGACGCCGGCCCACCACCTCCACTTCGGCGTCGAGGTCGATGTCCTCTGCGGCGAGATAGCGCAGGAGCTCCGGGTTCTCGTCGCTGATCCGGGTGATCCGGCCGGTGTGGCCGTCGTCGAGTTCGCTCAGGCGGTGGGCGGCGGGCATCAGCACCGAGCCGTCGGCTGCCGGAATGGGATCGCCGTGCGGGTCCCGGGTGGGGTTCCCCAGCTTGGCCGCCATGCGTTCAATAAAGGTGTCCGAGACGGCGTGTTCCAGGAGTTCGGCTTCGTCATGGACCTCGTCCCAGCGGTACCCCAGCTCGCGGACGAGGAAAGTCTCGATCAGCCGGTGCCGCCGGACCATGGACAGGGCGAGCCGGACTCCATCGCTGGTGAGCGTGACGGCGCTGTAGGGCTTGTGGTCCACGAGGCCCTGGTCCTTGAGCTTGCGGACCATTTCCGAAACCGAGGAGTTGGCGACGCCCAGGCGCTGCGCCAGCTGCGTGGAGGTGATGGGCTTGCGCTGCCACTCGGTGAACGAATAGATGACCTTGACGTAGTCCTCGATCGAGGAGGAGGGCGTACTGGTCTTCACAGACCTAAGCCTACCGTCAGCTGCTTCCGGAGAAAGTGAGCCACAGCAGCACCAGGTTGAGAGCCACTACGAGCACCACGCTGATGATGGCGGCGACTCGGAGGGCCGGGCCGTCGGCGAACCGGCCCATCAGGGCTTTGTTGCTGGTCAGCACCACCAGCGGGACCAGGACAAAGGGAATCCCGAAGCTGAGGACCACCTGGCTCAGGACGAGCGCCCAGGTGGGGTCGAAGCCCACCGCCAGCAGCACGACGGCGGGGATGAGGGTCACGACGCGCCGGGCCATGACGGGGATCCGGATCTTGAGCAGGCCCTGCATGATGGTGCCGCCGGCATAGCAGCCCACCGAGGTCGATGCCAGGCCTGAGGCGAGCAGCCCGACCGCGAAGATCACGCCGACGATCGGGCCGAGGTTGGCGGTGATGGCGGCGTGCGCGCCCTCGATCGTGTCCGTGCCTTCTTCGCCGCCGAGGGTGGAGGCGGCCAGGAGCAGCATGCCGATGTTGACCAGTCCGGCGATCGCGAGGGCGGCCACGACGTCGAACCGGGTGGCCCGGACCAGGCGCGCGATGGCCGCCGGGGGAACATGCAGGTGTTCGTCCGGCCGGTGCCGGTCCCGGGACAGGGCCGAGTGGACGTAGATGGCGTGCGGCATGACGGTGGCCCCGAGCATGCTGGCGGCCAACAGTACGGTGTCCGGTCCCTGGAAGCCGGGCATGAGCCCGGCCAGGGCGGCTCCCGGATCGGGCGGGCTGATGAACAGCCCGGCCAGGAAGCCGACTGTGATGATGCCGAGCAGGAACATGATGATGAATTCGAACGGCCGCTGTTTCTGCCGGGCCTGGACCGCGAGCAGGAGCATTGACACGGCGCCGACAATCAGGGCGCCAAGGGGGAGGGGCAGGCCGAAAAGCAGGTACAGGGCAATTGCGCCGCCCACCACCTCCGCGAGATCGGTGGCGGCGGCGACAACTTCGGCCTGCACCCAGAAGGCGCGGCGCCAGAACGGCTTGAGCCGTTCACCAAGGATCTCCGGAAGGCTCTTGCCCGTGACGATCCCGAGCTTGGCGGACTGGTACTGGACGAGCACGGCCATGACGTTGGCGGCCACGAGGACCCACACCAGCAGGTAGCCGTACTGCGCTCCGGCGGTCAGGTTGGCGGCCACGTTTCCGGGGTCCACGTAGGCGATCGACGCCACGAAGGCCGGTCCCAACAGGCCGATCAGCGCCCTCCGGGCACCCGGGTGTTTGTAAGTGGGGGCGTCCTGCGCCGGTTGCCCGTGTCCCGTTAGCTCCAGCACTGCCAGCTCCTGTGATTGGCGCGTCGGCGTTGACGCGATGATCGGCGCCGGCCGGAAAACAGCCGGTGTCAAAGTTTCGTGTGCCTATAAGAAATTATTAGGCATACCGAAACAATAAGCCCGGCGGGCGCTGCGTGCAATCCGGGGGAATCCGGGGTGAGCGTGCATCAGGCCCGGAAGGCCCGCCACGTCTGGGTCACGTATGGCAGCCGGAGCACCTCGCCTGGGGTGTGCCCCAGATGCTCGTGCAGGTACCAGGCGAGGTTGGCTGTGACCTTGGCCCGGGTGGAGTCCGATGCCGCGAGATAGTAGCTGCGGGACTTGGCCAACTCCTGGATGTCCTCCGCCGTGACGGAATCCTCCCAGCGCGTCAGGTGGCTCTCCAGTCCGGTGAACTCGGGGCCCACGGCCGGACGGAAGTTTGGCTTGTGGACGTCCCCTGCATGCATGATCCGGGAGAGCCGGTGCACCCAGGGCACGCTGGTGTCCAGCTGGTTCCAGATCAGACCCAGCACGCCGTGCGGCCGCAGGATCCGGGCAATCTCGGCGCTTGCCAGGCCGGGGTCGCACCAGTGCCACGCCTGGGCGACCGTGACCAGGTCAAAGGACTCCGGCTCGAGACCGGTGTCCTCGGCGCTGCCCTCGATGGCGGTGACGTCTGGCAGGGTCCGGCGCAACTGCCCGAGCATGTCGGGAGAGGGGTCCACGGCCACCGTGCCCAGTCCGCGTTCCGCCAAAAGGGAGGTGAACTTCCCGGTGCCCGCGCCAATGTCCGCGGCGTCCCTGGCCCCCGCCGGGACCAGCCAGTCGGCTGACTCCTGCGGATAGCCGGGGCGGACGCGCTCGTAGTGCTCCCCGCCGTCCTGGAAGCTTTGTCCGAGTTCCTGGCGCCGCTCGCTGTGCAGTTTCGGTCCGCTGTGCGGCTTGACTCCGCTGTGGAGCCTGGGGCCGGCGCTTGCCACGTGCGATCTCCTTCGGGAAGGTCCTGCTGGTTTCAGGTACCTTTCGAATTTACCGCACCCGCGCCGGGCCCCGATCCTGCCTAGTCGAGGGTGCAGGGCGCAGCGCCGGCGGTGCCCGGGGTGTTCGGCGCCCAGTGGGGATAGCTGCGGGTATCGTTGGCCGGCACCCAGCGGCCGGCATCCACCACGTAATCCCAGCCGAGTCCGTTCTGCCGCAGCTGCTGCAGGCCGGCCAGCAGGCGTTCGGCGTCCTCCAGCCGTGAGCCGAGGCCGAAGCTGGCCCGCAGGGAGCCGGCGGGCAGGCCGAGCCGCTTGAGCAGCGGGTGGGCACAGAAGCGGCCGTCGCGCAGGCCAATGCCGTGTTCGGCCGACAGGTAGGCGGCCACCAGTCCGGCGTCGTAGCCTTCCACGGAAAAGTTCACGACGCCGATCGTGCCGGTGTCCGGCTGATCGCCTCCAGTGGAAGAAGCGGAGGAAGAATCGGAAGCCGAATCGGCAAAGATCCGGTGCACGGTTACCCCTTCGATGCCCTGGAGGCCCTCGACGAGGAAGGACCGGATGGCGTCCTCGTGGGCCTGCCACTGCTCCGGGTCCAGGGCTGCAATGACCTGGGTGGCGCGGGCGAGGGCCGCCGCACCGAGGACGTTCGGCGAGCCGCCCTCGTGCCGGGCAGGTCCCGTGGTCCAGCTGACGGAGTCGAGCCGGGCATCGCGGACCGCGCCGCCGCCGGCCAGGTGCGGGGTGCCGGCGTCGAGCCAGTCCGTCCGCCCCACCAGCACGCCGGCGCCGAACGGGGCGTACAGCTTGTGCCCCGAGAAGGCGAGGTAATCGACGTCGTCCGCGGCGATATTGATCCGCCGGTGCGGGGCGAGCTGCGCGGCGTCGACAACGATCCTGGCGCCGTATTCGTGCGCCAGTGCGGCCAGGGTCCGGATCGGGAGGATCTCGCCGGTGACGTTGGAGGCGCCGGTGACGGCCAACAGGCTGACGCCGCCGCGGGCGAGTTCGTCGCGCAGGCGGTCCACGGTGGCCGCGAGGGTGGCGGCGGCCACGACGCTGCGGTGCGGGACATTCTGCCAGGGCAGGAGGTTGGCGTGGTGTTCGATGTCGAGGTAGAGGACCTCGCCCGCGGGCCGCCCGTCGCGCAGCGGCAGGCAGCCGGCCAGCAGGTTCAGGGAATCGGTGGTGTTGCGCGTGAAGATCACGGAATCGCCGGGCCGGCCGCCCACGAAGTCCCGCACGATGTCCCGGGCGTTCTCGTAGACGGAGGTGCTGATCTGTGATGCGTAGCCGGCGCCGCGGTGCACGCTCGCGTAGTACGGCAGGATTTCGTTCAGGTAGGCCGAGACCACGGACAGGGCCGGGGCGGAGGCGCCGTAGTCGAGGTTGGCGTAGCGCGCGTGGCCGCCGGTGATCAGCGGGGCCTGGATTTCGGCCCCGGTGACGGCTGCCAGCGGGCGGGCCGCGAGGGCAAGCCGTGCATGGAATTCAGGGGCAACGGGGAAAATGGCAGTTGTCATGGGACCTCACTCGAACAGGACCCCACACCGTGGGAATCCGCGCTTGCCGGGTCCGTTCCGGACCGGCCAGGTCGTCACCCGGGGCACCCCACCGCGACTGGAGGGTTGCCGGCCAGCAAACCGGGGTTTAGCGCTGGCACTCGTGACCTGCATCGAGCGTAGGACATCGGCGCAGCCGGGGAAAAGGCGGCCGCCGATTGTGAAGCGGATTATTACGGGCGCGGATCAGTTGTTCGGGTGGGCCTGAAAGAGGTCGTCGAGTCCGGGGTTGAGCCGCTTGAGCACTTCCGAGTGCAGGATCGAATTGGTGGCCAGGGCGTTGCCGCCGAAGGGGCCGTCCTCGCCTTCGAGCGAGGTGAAGCGGCCGCCGGCCTCGGTCACGATGGGCACCAGGGCGGCCATGTCATAGAGGTTCAGCTCGGGTTCGCAGGCGATGTCCACGGCGCCCTCGGCCACGAGGCAGTACGACCAGAAGTCACCGTAGGCGCGGGTCCGCCACACTTCCTCGGTCAGGCCCAGGAACTCATCCAGGTTCCCGCGTTCCTTCCAGCCGCCAAGGCTGGAGTAGGACAGCGAGGCGTCCTCGAGATTGGAGACGTTGGATACCTTCAACCGTGTGGCGGCGGCGAGCGAGCGGCCCGTGTAGGCGCCCGCACCCTTGGCGGCCCACCAGCGCTTGCCCAGTGCCGGCGCGCTGACGACGCCGACCACCGGCTCGCCCTCATCGACGAGGGCGATCAGGGTGGCCCAGACCGGGACGCCGCGGACAAAGTTCTTCGTGCCGTCGATCGGGTCGATGATCCACCGGCGGGAACCGTGGCCCGAGCTGCCGAACTCTTCGCCCAGGACCGCGTCACGCGGACGTGACCGGGAGAGCTGGCCGCGGATGGCCTCTTCCGCGGACTTGTCGGCATCGGTGACGGGTGTGAGGTCGGGCTTCGTCTCGATCCGAAGGTCGAGCGCCTTGAAGCGGCTCATGGTCTGGGAATCGACCGAATCTGCCAGTACATGGGCAAGGCGCAGGTCATCGTTGTAGCTCGAAGCGGGTTGGCTCATGGTTCCAAACTACCGTCAAACCGGGCTGCCGGGCGGGAGGCCGCGGCACGGCGCCGCCGCCCCGTTGCCGGTCCGGCTAGGAGACGGTGCCCAGTTCCTTGGTTTCCTGCGCTTCCATCCGCGGGTCAGTGCCCAGCAGCCGTCGCAGGGACGCGAGCCTGGCCGGTCCCGAGGGCCCCGCATGCCCGGCCGCAACCCACTTGTCGACGCCGCAGTTGACGGCGGTGGAGTCATGCTTGCAGCCGCGTTCGCAATCATCGGTGCCCGGTTCCAGGTCCGGGAAGGAACGCAGGATCCGGTCCGGGTCCACGTGGGCCAGGCCGAAGGACCGGATGCCGGGGGTGTCGATGATCCAGCTGCCGGCCGGGGCATCGTTGACTTTGAGCGCCAGTGCCGAGGAGGACGTGTGGCGGCCGCGGCCGGTTACCGCGTTCACGCCTCCCGTGGCCCGCTCGGCCCCGGTCAGGGCGTTGACCATGGTGGACTTGCCGACGCCGGAATGGCCCAGCATCACGGTGACCTTGCCGTCGAGGTAGTCGCGCAGCTGGGATACCGCGTCCTTGTCGAGCCGGGCGGAGAGCCCGTCGTCGGAGCGGGCGTCGATGCCGGAAGCGGCGGAGTCGGCGGTCTTGGAGATGATGACGGGGAAGTCGAGGTGCTGGTAGTTGGACAGCAGCTCGGCGGGATCCTTGACATCGGCCTTGGTGACGAGCAGCAGCGGCTCAATGCCGGCATCGTACGCGGCCACCAGCGCGCGGTCGATGAAACCGGTCCGCGGCTCGGGGTTGGCGGCGGCGACCACCACCACCAGCTGGTCGGCGTTGGCCACGACGGCACGTTCGATCGGGTCCGTGTCGTCGGCGCTGCGGCGCAGCAGCGTCTTGCGGTCCTGGATCTTGACCAGCCGCGCCAGGGTGTCGGGCTCGCCGGTGACATCCCCGACCAGGGAGACGAAGTCGCCGGCAACCACCGGGTTGCGGCGCAGTTCCCGGGCCCGGGCCGCGATGATCTTGCGTTCGTCCGCGGTCCCCTCGCCGACGACGGCGGTGTAGCGGCCGCGGTCAACGGTGATGATGCGTCCGGTGACGGCGTCATCGTAGCTGGGCCGGTCCTTGGTGCGGGGCCGTGTGCCCTTCTTGTTCGGCCGGATCCGGACGTCGGACTCGTCCCAGGAATCAGTGCTGCGTGCCACCGGCGGTGTCCTCATCTGCGGCGGGTCCCTGGGCCAGCATCGCTTCCCAGAGTTGCGGGAAATCGGGCATGGTCTTGGCCGTGGTTGCAATGTCCTCGACTTCCACGCCGGCTACGGCAAGGCCGAGGATGGCGCCGGCGGTTGCCATGCGGTGGTCCGCGTAGCTGTGCACCACACCGCCGTGCAGCGCGGCCGGGCGGATGATGAGGCCGTCGGGGGTTTCTTCGGCGTCCCCGCCGAGGCGGTTGATTTCGGCGACGAGGGCGGCGAGCCGGTCCGTTTCATGGCCGCGGAGGTGGGCGATGCCGCCCAGCCGTGAGGGGCCGGTGGCGAGGGCGCACAGCGCGGCTACGGTGGGGGCGAGTTCGCTGGTTTCGTCGAAGTCGCCGCCCTTGATCTCCGGGCCTCCGCTGACGGTCAGGGTGCCGCCGTCAACCGTCACCGTGGCGCCCATGGCCGTCAGGATTCCGCGCCAGAGATCACCCACCTGGGTGGTTTTCGCGGGCCAGTTCGGGATCCGCACGGTGCCGCCGGTGGCCAGGGCCGCCGCGAGGAAGGGGCCGGCGTTCGAGAGGTCCTGCTCGATCCGGACGTCGAAGGCGCGGATCGGGCAAGGGGAGACAACCCAGTGGTTCGGCACCGAGTCGTCGACCGCCACGCCCACGCCGCGCAGCACGGCCACGGTCATGTTGATGTGGTCCAGGCTCGGCACGGGCTTGCCGACGTGCTCTAGGTGGAGTCCCTCGGTGAAGCGCGCCCCGGCCAGCAGCAGGGCGGAGACGAACTGGGACGAAGCGCTGGCATCGATGACCAGGTGGCCGCCGCGCACCTCGCCCGAGCCGTGCACCGTGAACGGCAACGACGACGCCGGACCGCCGTCGGGTGCGGTCACTGCCACACCCAGGCCGGCGAGGGCCTCGATAATGGTGCCCATGGGGCGTTTGCGGGCGTGGGGGTCGCCGTCGAAAAGGGACTCACCGCGGCGCAGTGCGGCCACCGGCGGGACAAAGCGCATGACCGTGCCGGCCAGGCCGCAGTCGATCGCCGTGTCAGCCGACGCGGGATCCATGCTGATCGGGACGATTTCCAGGTCGGGGCCGAAGGCGCCGTCGCCGGGCACTTCCGTGACGGTGGCCCCCAACTGCCGCAGGGCCTCAATCATCAGTGCGGAATCCCGGGAGTGCAGGGGAGCCCGCAGCCGGGAAGGTCCGTCCGCGAGGGCGGCGAGCACGAGGTACCGGTTGGTCAGAGACTTGGAGCCGGGAACGGTGACAGTGGCATCGACCGGCCGTGCGGCGAAGGGGGCGGGCCAGTGCGGGCCGGCGTCGGCTGCGTGGGCGCCGGCAGGGTGGGACGGGGCAGCGGCAGAAGAGGGGGTGGTGCCAGTCATTACCGTCTTAGGCCCCGGCAGAGTGGTCTACGGCCTTGCGGACGACTTTGTCGGCCTTCTTCAGCTGCTTGTTGGTGGTCTTGCGGGCATCGGCGGCGAGGTGTCCGGCGCTCTTCTTGGCATCGGCGGCCAGGTGCCCGGCGCGCCAGGCCAGGCTGGGCTTGCCGGCGGTATCGACCGCGGCGAGGAGCACGCCGCCGGTGAGGGAGACGTTTTTCAGGAGCTGTTTGCGGCGGGCGTCGCGGGCTTCCTTCGAGGAGATGTCCGCGCTGCGCCATTCGACGTAGCCGTTCAGGAGCGAAATGACGGCGAGCAGGGTGGCCGCCAGCCGGGCGGACTTGCCGAGGGCGAAGCAGACGCCGGCGCCGATCTGGGTGCCGCCGATCACGCGTGCCACGACTTTTTCATTTGGCTGGAACGGCAAGGCGTCGGCCGCACGGCGCAACAGGGGGGACAGCTGGGCCGCAGTGTCATCCGCGTTCTTGAGCTTGTCCATGCCGGCGAGGACGAAACTGGAGGCGAGCATGGGCCGGGCGAGAAAGCGGACAAACGACATGAATTTCCTCCTGGATGGACGAACAGCGGCTTCACTGCGGGAGAACCGGTTCTAGTCTTGCACTTTTGCGGAATATTTGCCCGCAGGACGTGGTTGTGAAAGGCAGATCCCAGCAGGCTAACGAAGGCGGAGATTTGACTCTGGTCAAAGACAGGGCGGAACCGGAAGCCGGTTCCGGTCAATCATGGACCCTCGCGCTTCCGGCGGTTCCGGGTGCCCGGCGGAAGGTGACAGTAGACTTGAACGCAATGAGCACCATGGACCCGGCCGTTGCGGCCATGCACGAGGTTGCCGGAAACGACGCCACGCCCACCAAGACACCTGATGCCGGCACGCCCGCCGCTTTGGAGACCGAGGTGGACGGGAAGCCCCTTGATGTCTCCACCGAGTCCGCGGAAGAGCGCCGGGTGCGCTTTGAGCGTGACGCCATGCAGTACGTGGACCAGCTGTATTCGGCGGCCATGAGGATGGCCCGGAACCCCTCCGACGCCGAGGACCTGGTCCAGGAGGCGTATACGAAGGCGTTTTCCGCGTTCCACCAGTACAAGCCCGGAACCAATCTGAAGGCCTGGCTGTACCGCATCCTCACCAACACGTACATCAACCTGTACCGGAAGCGTCAGCGCGAGCCGCTGCAGTCGAATTCGGACACGATTGAGGACTGGCAGCTGGCCCGCGCCGAGTCGCATACGTCCTCGGGACTGCGTTCGGCGGAGGCTGAGGCCCTTGACCACCTGCCCGATTCGGATGTGAAGCGCGCCCTCCAGTCGATTCCGGAGGAATTCCGGCTGGCCGTGTACTTCGCCGACGTCGAGGGGTTCGCGTACAAGGAAATTTCGGACATCATGAACACCCCCATCGGGACCGTCATGTCGCGGCTGCACCGCGGCCGGAAGATGCTGCGGGACATGCTGGCGGACTATGCCGCCGAACGAGGATTCAGGGCCGCCACCGAGTCAAGCGCCGCGGCCGACAGCAACAAACAGGAGAACAGGAAATGAGCGACTGCCAGGGACTGGGCGATTGCGATGACGCCCGGATGCAACGTATCTATGAATATCTGGATGGTGCGCTCACGCGTGCAGACATCGCAGAGATCAAGGACCACCTGGAGAGTTGCCCGGAGTGCCTGGAGCAGTATGACCTCGAATGTGTCATCCGCGTGATGGTCAAGCGTTCGTGTACCGAAGCAGCTCCGGAAAACCTCAAGAACTCCATCCTGGACCGGATTCACTCGATCCGGACTGTGGAAGCCTGAGCCGACATAAACGAATGACCCCGGAATCCGTGAGGATTCCGGGGTCATTCGTCTAAAGCTGTCATTCCAAGCTTTGCTTAGGCGTTGGGGCGCTTACCGTGGTTCGCGCCGCCACGCTTACGGTCACGACGTTTACGTGCACGTTTGCTCATAGCTGGCCTCCTTAATCTTGGTACTCAAAAGAGCTGCCCTCAAGTCTCCCACATCGCGGCACCCGCCGCGAACCGGAGGCCCGTGCTACGCGCCGCGGCCGGTCGGTCCCGGCCTCAGCCCTCCAACGAATTTCGGATCGAGATCCGGGCCTGGTCCAGCACGGTCCTGACCGTTTCGAGCGTGACGGCGGTGACCGGACGGCTCCCGGCATGACGCCGCAGTTCCACCCGCATGTCGTCGCGGAACGCCTGCACCAGCATTTCCGCCTCCTTCAGCCGCCGTTCGCCCTCCGGGGAGTACCACGGGCTTCCCGCGGCGCCGGCAGTGCCCGTCCCGCCGGCAGAACCGGCGGCGCGGGCCGAGGTCCGGGCCGCCTCGGCCGTGGCCGCAAGGTCGGCCCGGAGGCCGCGCATGTTGACGCGGATGTCCTGGCGCAGGTTGTCGGCGAGCCGGCGGACCGACGCCGAGATGTCGTTCTCGACGCCGGCGAGTTCGTCCCGCCGGCGGTTCAGTTCCGTGAGGCCGGCCGGAGTGATGCTGTAGTTGGTGCGGCGGCCTTCCGTCCGGGTGGCGACGAGCCCTTCCTCTTCAAGCTTGCCCAGGCGCGGGTAGATGGTCCCGGCACTGGGGGAGTACGTTCCGCCGAAACGCTCGCTGAGCGCCTTGATCAGCTCGTAGCCGTGCTTGGGGCCCGATTCGAGCAGGGCGAGCAGGTACAGCCGCAGCGCCCCGTGGGCGAAGACGGGAGGCATCAGAGGGCCGTTTCGGTGTCCGGGCTGGGCTGGCCGTGGAAGAGCGACGTCTTTCCCGAGACCGAGTTGGTCCGGACCAGCATCAGCTTGGCGTCCGGTCCCGCGATGGTCTGCACCGTGCCGCCGGGCTGGGCGTACCTCGTGTCATCGATGACCACCGCGCCGCTGGCGGACTTGGCAACGATGTCCACCCCGACGTCGTGCGGCAGCCGGATGGTGACGTCGCCGGAGACCGAATTGGCGCCAAAGTCATGGGTGAAGCCGTGCAGGTCGAAGTTCAGGTCGCCGCTGACGGTGTTCGCCCGGATGTTGCTGAATTCGCCCGAGGCCGTCACCTCGCCGGAGACGCTCTTGGCGGTCAGGACGCCCCGGTGGTTGCGGGCAATCACCTCGCCGCTGACCGTGTTGACGGACAGGTTCCCGGCGGTGCCGTCGGCCAGCACGGATCCCGAGACGGTGTTGAGCCGGGTGTGGCCGCTGAGCCCGGAAACCATGCCGTCGCCGCTCACCGTCCCGGCCTCGACCTCGACGCCGGCCGGCAGGGCGATGCTGATGACCACCGAGTTGCTGCTGCCGTTGTTGACGGTGCTCATCAGGTTCTTGAACCAGCCCTGCGGGCCGTGCAGCTGGTGGCGGACTTCCAAGCGGCCGTTGACGATCGAAACCGACAGCGGATCGCCTTCGATTTCCGAGACCTCGATCCTGGCAACGTCCTCGTCATGGGTGACGATGTCGAAGCGGCCGCGGACAATCCCGAGTTTGAGGGAGTGGACGCCGTCGACGTCGATGGTCTGCGGGCCGGTCACGGTCCACGTGTTCTCTGACATGGTTCCTCCGGAAGGGCGAAAGGGCTGGGGCAACTAACGATATATCGCGACTATGAAGTCACGATATATCGCGCTTGCCGGCAGGTCAAGATATATCGCGAAATCCCTGGAGGGTGGGGTCCCGGCGCGGCCGGTTGCCTGCTTGCCCGCCTATTCCGGGGTGTCCAGGCCCAGCCACTGGAACCAGCCGCGGTGCAGCACGAGCCAGGCCATGAGGCCATAGCCGGCCTGGCCGGGCGTGCCGCCGTTGGCCGCGAGGTCCTGGCGCCACTGCTCGTGGTTAAGCAGCGGCGAGAACGTGTCGACATAGAGGTGCTTCCGGCGCGTCGTGACGTCGGCGAAGGCGGTGTTGAGCTCGCCGAGCCTGCGGTTCTGCGCGGGGTCAAGCGTGGGCGGCGGGCCCACGACGAAGACCTCGATCTTGTTCTGGGAGGCGGAGTCCAGGATGTTGGCCAGGTTCAGGCGGCTGCGGGCCGTGGACAGGCCGAACTCAATGTCGCGTCCTGACAGGCCGATCACCAGGCGGTTTTCGTGGTGGTTGCCGAATCGTCGGCCCGCCTCCTCGAGCCAGCGGGCCGCAATGCCCTCGGTGCCCTCTTCGGGGCATGGCAGGGAGTAGCACTCCAGGGCGACGCTGTCCTGCGGCGTGCGGGCCAGGACCCGGCCCAGCCAGCCCAGGGCGCGCGGATCACCAAGCCCAGCCAACAGCTCGTCCCCAACGGCTGCGATCCGCAGCTTCCGATCTTCCACGACTACCTCTTCACTTCAACGCTGTCCATCAAGCTGACCACTAATAGTCCATTAAACAGAACCGCCCGGCCGGAGTGTTGTTGTTTCAGTCTCCGGCCGGGCAGCAATGCCGCTATTTACGAGCGAATGCCTGCTTGAGCAGGGCGTCCTGTTCTGCCGCGTGGCGCTTCATCGACCCTGCCGCGGTGGAGGCCGAGGCGGGGCGGGAGATGAGGCGGACCCGGCGGTCCAGGGCGTCCGGCAGGTTCAGGCCGATGAACGGCCACGGACCCTGGTTGGCCGGTTCGTCCTGCGCCCAGACCACTTCGGCGTTCGGGTACTTGGCCAGCTCCGCGGCGATCTCGTCGGCCGGCAGCGGGTACAGCTGCTCGACGCGGACGATCGCCGTGGTCTTGTTCTCGGTCTTCTGCCGGGTGGACAGCAGATCGTAGTACAGGCGCCCGGAGACCAGCAGCACGCGTTCGACGGCGTCGGCCTGCAGCTGCGCGTGTTCCGGAATGACCGGGCGGAACGAGCCGGTGGTGAAGTCCTCCACGGAGGACGCTGCGGCCTTGAGGCGGAGCAGCTGCTTGGGCGTGAAGATGATGAGCGGCTTGCGCGGCCTGCTGTACGCCTGGCGGCGCAGCAGGTGGAAGTGCGAGGCCGACGTCGTGGGGTTGGCCACGATCATGTTCTCTTCGGCGCACATCTGCAGGAAGCGCTCGATGCGGGCGGAGGAGTGGTCCGGACCCTGGCCCTCGTAGCCGTGCGGCAGCATGAGAACCAGCGAGGACCGCTGGCCCCATTTCTGCTCGGCCGAGGAGATGAACTCATCGATGATGGTCTGCGCGCCGTTGACGAAGTCACCGAACTGCGCTTCCCAGAGCACCAACGCATCCGGGCGTTCCACCGAGTACCCGTATTCGAAGCCCATGGCGGCATATTCGGAGAGCAGTGAATCGTAGATCCACAGCTTCGCCTGGTCATCCGAGAGGTGGGACAGCGGAAGCCACTCGTCGCCGTTGGCGCGGTCGTGGAAGACGGCGTGGCGCTGCACGAAGGTGCCGCGGCGCGAGTCCTGGCCGGCAAGCCGGACGGGGACGCCTTCCATGATGAGCGAACCGAACGCGGCCAGTTCACCGAAGCCCCAGTCGATGCCGCCTTCACGGGACATCGCCTCACGCTTCTCCAGCAGCTGCTTGAGCTTGGCGTGGACGGTGAAGCCGTCCGGGATATCGGTGTGGGCCTTGCCGATGCGGGCCAGGGTCTCCGCGGAGATCGCGGTGGATACAGGCGCGCTGACGCCGGAATCGGACTGCTGGGCCATGGGGCGTTCCAGGTCCGACACCGCGGCCGAATCGGCCGTGATGATCGGGATCGGGGACGTCTGGGCCGCGTGGGTTTCCGCGAAGACGCGTTCCAGGCGTTCCTGGTAGTCCCGCAGCAGCTGCTCGGCTTCTTCCTCGGTGATGTCACCGCGGCCGATCAGTGATTCGGTGTACAGCTTGCGGACCGAGCGCTTGGCCTCGATCAGGTTGTACATCAGCGGCTGGGTCATCGAGGGGTCATCGCCCTCGTTGTGGCCGCGACGGCGGTAGCAGACCATGTCGATGACAACGTCCTTGTGGAAACGCTGACGGAACTCGTAGGCAAGCTGCCCGATGCGGACCACGGCCTCCGGGTCGTCGCCGTTCACGTGGAACACCGGTGCCTGGATCATCTTGGCGACGTCCGTGGAGTACGTGGAGGAACGCGAGGACGACGGTGCGGTGGTGAAGCCGACCTGGTTGTTGACCACGATGTGGATGGTGCCGCCGGTGCGGTACCCGCGCAGCTGGGAGAGGTTGAGCGTTTCCGCGACCACGCCCTGGCCCGCGAAGGCGGCGTCGCCGTGCACCATGATCGGCAGCACGGGGAACGCCTCGCCCTGGTCCAGGCGGTCCTGCTTGGCACGGACGATCCCTTCGAGGACGGAATCGACGGCCTCGAGGTGGGACGGGTTCGCGGCGAGGTAGACCTTGGTCTCCTTGCCGTTGTCCGAGGTGAAGGTGCCCTCGGTGCCCAGGTGGTACTTGACGTCACCGGAGCCCTGCACGGAGCGCGGGTCCTGGGTGCCTTCGAATTCGCGGAAGACCTGCGCGTAGGTCTTGCCCGCGATGTTGGTCAGCACGTTGAGCCGGCCGCGGTGGGCCATGCCGATCGCCACTTCGTCGAGTTCGTCGTCGGCGGCGTCGGAGATGATCGCGTCCAGCAGCGGGATCAGGGACTCGCCGCCCTCGAGCGAGAAGCGCTTCTGGCCGACGAACTTCGTCTGCAGGAAGGTCTCGAAGGCCTCGGCGGCGTTGAGCTTGGAGACAATGCGCAGCTGCTCGTCGCGGCTCGGCTTCGAGTACGGGTGCTCCAGCTGGTCCTGGAACCACTTGCGCTCGGCCGGGTCCTGGATGTGCATGTATTCGATGCCGGCGGTGCGGCAGTAGGCATCACGGAGGACGCCGAGGATGTCGCGGAACTTGAGCATCGGCCTGCCGCCGAAGCCGCCGGTGGGCCACTCGCGGTCCAGGTCCCACAGGGTCAGGCCGTAGGTCAGGACATCGAGGTCCGGGTGCTTGCGCTGGACGTACTCGAGCGGATCGGTGTCTGCCATGAGGTGGCCGCGTACGCGGTAGGCGTGGATCAGCTGCTGGATCCGGGCGACCTTGTTGATCTCGTCGGCCGGGTCCACCTGCAGGTCGGGGCTCCAGCGCACGGGCTCGTAGGGGATACGCAGGGACTCGAAGATCTCGTCGTAGAAGTTCTGCGCGCCCAGCAGCAGCTGGTGCACAAGCTTGAGGAACTCGCCGCTGCCGGCACCCTGGATGACGCGGTGGTCATAGGTGGAGGTCAGCGTGAGGACCTTGCTGATCGCGTTCTGCGCGATGATCTTCTCGCTGGCACCCTGGAACTCGGCCGGGTAGTCCAGTGCGCCGACGCCGATGATGGCGGCCTGGCCCTTGGACAGACGCGGGACCGAGTGGACGGTGCCGATGCCGCCGGGGTTGGTCAGGGACACGGTGGTGCCGGAGTGGTCGTCCGCGGTCAGCTTGCCGTTGCGGGCACGCTTGATCAGGTCCTCGTAGGTGTGCCAGAACTCGGAGAAGTTGAGGGTCTCCGCCTTCTTGATGTTCGGGACCATGAGCAGGCGGGTGCCGTCGGGCTTGGGCATGTCGATCGCGATGCCGAAGTTCACGTGCGCCGGCTGGACAGCCACCGGCTTGCCGTCGATCTCGTCGTAGTAGACGTTCATCGACGGGAACTGGGACAGGGCGCGGATGACGGCGTAGCCGATCAGGTGCGTGAAGGAGACCTTGCCGCCGCGGGCGCGGGCCAGGTTGGAGTTGATGACCACGCGGTTGTCGATCAGGAGCTTCGCCGGGATGGCGCGGACGCTCGTGGCTGTCGGCACTTCCAGGCTGGTGACCATGTTCGAGGCGATCGCCTTGGCCGGGCCGCGCAGGACCGAGACGACGTCTTCTTCGGGAGCCGTCGGGGCCTTGAGGTTCTTGGGCAGCTGCGCCGGGATCGGCGCGGTGCCGGGGCCGGCGTCGGAAGTCTTGGAGCCGTCCCGGGCGACGGTGGCCGGGGCTTTCTTGGCGGCGGGCGCAGCCGGTGCGGGCGCAGCCGTGGCGGCGGGGGCGGCGGGTGCGGCGGGCGCAGGTGCTGCCGGAGCGGCGGCGGGCGCTACAACGGGAAGTTCACGGGTGGCAGGATGCACAGCTGTCGCGGTGCCGGACGTTCCGTTGGCGGGAGAGGCGTCACTAGCTTCAAAGGATTCGAACAGGGGCCACCACTTGGAGTCGACCGTGTTCTTGTCCTGCTGGTAACGCTCATACAGTTCGTCAACGAGCCACTCGTTTCCGCCAAATTCCTCTGGTAGACGGTGGCTAGGCTGCTCTGGCACTTGAAATACGCCTCTTCCGTGAGTTTGATTCCCACTGGCTTCCACGGTGCCTCGGCACAACGATTGAGCCAGTCTCTGCGTCCAGTGAACCCAGACCCATGCCAGTCTAGTGAGGATTCTTGCCAAACCGCCAATAAGCGTGACCCAAATCATGATCCGCCCCGGCAGCCGCCGAATTGCGGTGAAGAAGAGTTGCAGAATCGGCCCCGGATGCGGCCCGCATGCGGTGCCCTGCGCGAGGCCGGACGCGGTGCCGGACGCGGTGCCGGCCCTGCCGGAAACCGCCCTAGAATGCAGTGAGAACCCGTTTGTCGCCGACGGTGCCAGCTGCGGGTGCCAGCAAAGGAGCAGCAGTGCGTTTCCTGAATGAGCCCACCACCGATCTGACCTACTCGGACCTCTTCCTGGTCCCGTCCCGGTCCGATGTCACCTCCCGCCTGGACGTCGACCTCGCGGCCGACGACGGGACCGGCTCCGCGATCCCGCTGGTGGCGGCGAACATGACGGCGGTCACGGGGAAGCGGATGGCCGAGACCATGGCCCGCCGCGGCGGCCTTGGAGTCCTGCCGCAGGACGTCCCGCTCGACGTCATCCGTGACGTCACGGCCTGGATCAAGGGACGCCACCCGGTCCTGGAAACCCCCGTCACGCTCGCGCCCACGGACACCGTCATTGATGCCCTCCACCTGATGGGCAAGCGGCCGCACGGGGCCGTTGTGGTGGTGGACGACTCCGGCGCGGTCACCGGTGTTGTCCGGGCCGCCGACTGCGAGGGCCAGGACCGTTTCGCGTCACTGGCCTCCGTCATCCGCCACCAGCCGCTGGTGCTCGACGCCGGACCGCTCGCCGGCGGATTGTTCGGGGGCGGGTCGGCGGCCGATGCTGCGCAGGCCCTCCGCCGCGCCTTTGAAGCGATGGACGCCGCCGGAAACGACTACGCACCGGTGCAGCAGGACGGGGTCCTGGCCGGCGTGCTCACCCGTAAGGGCGCCCTGCGCTCCACGCTCTACCGGCCGTCCCTGGACGACGACGGCAGGCTGAAGGTCGCTGCCGCCGTCGGAATCAACGGTGACGTGGCCGGGCGGGCCGCCGAATTGCTGGCGGCCGGCGTCAACGTGCTGGTCCTCGACACCGCGCACGGGCACCAGCAGAAAATGTTCGACGCCCTCGCCGCCGTGAAGGGTCTCAACCCCGGCGTGCCGGTGGTCGCCGGCAACGTCGTCACCGGCGATGCCACACGTGAGCTCATCGAGGCCGGGGCGGACATCGTCAAGGTCGGGGTGGGCCCCGGCGCCATGTGCACCACGCGCATGATGACGGCCGTGGGCCGCCCCCAGTTCAGTGCCGTTCTGGAATGCTCCGCCGCGGCCCGGGAAGCCGGCGGCCGGGTATGGGCCGACGGCGGGGTCCGCTACCCGCGCGACGTCGCCCTGGCCCTGGCCGCCGGGGCCAGCCAGGTCATGATCGGCTCCTGGTTTGCCGGTACGCACGAGAGCCCCGGGGACCTGCAGCTCGACGCCTCGGGCCGGCAGTACAAGGAGAGCTTCGGCATGGCGTCCGCCCGGGCGGTGCAGAACCGCAACCAACGCGAGGGCGCCTTTGAAAAGGACCGCAAGGCCCTCTTCGAGGAGGGCATCTCCACCTCCCGCATGTACGTCGACGCGGCCCGGCCCGGCGTAGAGGACCTGCTGGACATGATCACCGCGGGCCTGCGCAGTTCCATGAGCTACGCCGGCGCTGCCGATCTCGCCGCTTTCCGGGAACGCGCCGTGGCAGGCATCCAGTCCGCGGCCGGGTACGAGGAGGGCCGGCCCGTCCCGCAGAGCTGGTGAACCCGGCGCGGCCGGTGACGCGGGCGGTCCGGGGCTGGCGGCGGTTGCTCCTGTAGACTGAAATTCTTATGGACAGTAAATCTAGGTGCCGGCCTGGGGGCTGTCAGCGGAGTACGGAAACCGTTCCCGCCCAGTCCACCCGCAGAGCCGGCAAACCCCGTTCACGCGCCCATCACTCTCCGGCCGCACGCCATTCCGGAGCTATCCAGGAAACAGGGTCGGCCGCCGCCGACCATCCTCCGCCAGGCCGGGCCTTCCCGCATTTGCGTCCCCTGACGCGGCACGTGCCATGCGCTGCTGCGGAAGCAGGCCGCTGACATGGAATGGCTACTCCTCGCAGCAGGCCTCCTGCTCATCCTCGGCACCGGCTTCTTTGTCGCCGTGGAATTTTCCCTGGTCGCCCTGGACCAGGCCACCGTGCAGCGCGCCGTTGACACCGGCGACACCGCCGCCGAGCCGTTGCTCAGATGTCTCAAGTCACTTTCCACCCAGCTTTCCAGCTGCCAGCTGGGCATCACCATGACCACGCTGCTGACCGGCTATGTCATGGAACCGTCCGTGGGCAAGCTGCTTGAAGGCCCGCTCACCGCGCTCGGCGTCCCGCCGGCGGCGGCTGCCTCGCTGTCCCTGGTCCTGGCAATGGCGTTGGCCACCCTGCTCTCCATGGTGATTGGCGAACTGGTGCCCAAGAACATGGCCATCGCGCTGTCCTTCCCGATCGGCAAGGCCGTGGCCCGGCCCCAGCTGGTGTTCACCGCCATCTTCAAGCCCGCCATCGTGGTGCTCAACGGCTTCTCCAACAAGGTCCTCAACGTCTTCGGCCTGGAGGCCAAGGAAGAAATCTCCGGCGCCCGCACCCCGGCCGAGCTGGCCTCCCTTGTGCGCCGCTCCGCGGCCATGGGCACCCTCGACGCCGGAACGGCCAACTTCATCGCCCGAACCCTGAAGTTCTCCGGGCGGACCGCCGCGGACGTCATGACCCCCCGCATCCGCGTGGAGACCATCGACGCCGACCAGCCGGTCTCGGATATCGTCGAGGCCGCCAAGCGCACCGGATACTCCCGGTTCCCCGTGATCGGCGAGTCCTCCGATGACATCCGCGGCGTGGTCCACATCAAGAAGGCCATTGCCGTGCCCGCGGACCGCCGCGCCAAGCTGCAGGCGGGGGCCATCATGACCGACGTGCTCCGGGTCCCCGAAACCATCCACCTGGACGCCCTCCTCGCCGAACTGCGCGAGGGCAACCTGCAACTGGCCGTGGTCCTGGATGAATACGGTGGAACCGCCGGCATCACCACGCTGGAGGACCTCGTGGAGGAAATCGTCGGGGAAGTGGCCGATGAGCATGACAAGGTCCGGCCCGGCCTGCTCCAAAGCGCCTCGGGCGACTGGTACTTCCCGGGCCTGCTCCGGCCCGATGAACTCTCCGAACAGATCCCGGGCCTGACCGTGCCCGACGAGGCTGCCTACGAAACGGTGGGAGGCTACGTCATGAGCCAGCTCGGCCGCATCGCGGCAGTCGGCGACACGGTCGACGTCGTCGGCGGGACACTCAGCGTGACCCGCATGGACGGCCGCCGGATCGACCGGATCTGTTTCCGGCCCATCCGCGTGTCCGGCGAGGGCCAGCCCGCCAGCCAGGCAGGTGCCGCATGAGCGACTGGGCCGGAATCCTCTGGCTTGCGTTCCTCCTGGTGGGCAACGCCTTCTTCGTGGCCGCCGAATTCGCCGTCATGTCGGCCCGCCGCAGCCAGATCGAGCCGCTGGCCGAGGCAGGTTCCAAGCGCGCGCAGACCACCCTGCGGGCGATGGAAAACGTTTCCCTCATGCTCGCCTGCGCCCAGCTCGGCATCACCGTCTGCTCGCTGCTGATCCTGCAGGTGGCCGAGCCCGCGATCCACCACCTCCTGGCCGTGCCGCTGGAAGCGGTGGGCGTCCCCGTGGAGGTCGCGAACATTGTGGCCTTCGCCGTCGCCCTGCTGTTGGTGACGTTCCTGCACGTCACGTTCGGCGAAATGGTGCCCAAGAACATCTCCGTGTCCGTCGCGGACAAAGCGGCGCTGCTGCTGGCGCCGCCGCTGATGTTCATCGGGCGGCTCGTCAAGCCCGTCATTGCGGCGCTTAACTGGTCCGCGAACCACATCCTGAAGCTGATGCGGATTGAGCCGAAGGACGAGGTGACCTCAACCTTCACCCTTGAAGAAGTGCAGTCGATCGTGCAGGAATCCACGCGCCACGGACTCGTGGACGACGACGCCGGACTCATCACCGGAGCGCTCGAGTTCTCCGAACACACCGCGTCCCGTGTGATGGTTCCGCTGGGCAAGCTCGTCATGCTCAAGGCGGCCACCACGCCGGTCGAATTCGAAAAGGCCGTGAGCCGGACCGGGTTCTCGCGCTTCCCGATGCTCGACGACGACGGCATGCTGGCCGGCTACCTCCATATCAAGGACGTGCTGTCCATCCCGGACGCCGGGTACCACCAGCCGATTGCGGAAAGCCGCATCCGGTCGCTGGCGAACCTCGCCATGGACGACGAAATCGAGCAGGCCATGTCCGTCATGCAGCGCACGGGCTCGCACCTGGCGCGCGTGATCGGACCCGATGGGCTGACTCAGGGAGTGCTGTTCCTCGAAGACGTGATCGAGCAGCTCGTCGGCGAAATCCGGGACGCGACGCAGGCCACCGGCTACCGCAGGCTGGGCCAGGACCAGTAGGGGGCAGCCCAATATCGGGCAGCCAAGTAACGGCCGGTCCAGTAACGGGCAGCCCAGCTACGGCCGGGCACCGGCGGGGGCACGCCGTGTATCCCTAAATAGGAATGATTCCTATTTAGGGATACACTCGGGCTGTTGCTATTGCTCCTGATTCTCAATAACAGATCCGAGGTTTTCCGTGCGTCGTCCCGCTGCCCGAGTCCTGCTGGCTGGTCTTGCCGGCCTGGGCCTCCTGCTCACCGCGTGCAGTCCGACGTCCGGCAGCCCCCGGGGGACCGCGGGGGACGGCGTGGTCAACGTCGTCGCATCCACCAGCGTGTACGGCGACATCGTCTCCAGCATCGGCGGCGACAAGGTCCGGGTCAGCTCGATCATCAACCGCACCAGCCAGGACCCGCACTCCTACGAGGCCACCACGCAGGACAAGCTGGCTGTCTCCAAGGCCGAGCTGGTGGTGGAGAACGGCGGGGGATACGACGCCTTCATGGACACGCTGGCGACCGACACCGGCCTGGACCGCGGCAGCGTCATCAGCGCCGTGGATGTTTCAGGGCTTGTCTCCGAAAGCGCTGCCAGCGAAAGCCCGCCAGCGGCGAGCCCCGACTCCGCCGGCCACACCCACGAGTCCACGGGGCTGAACGAACACGTCTGGTACAGCCTGCCTGCCATGTCCCGCCTCGCGGACGCCGTGGCCGAGAAGCTGGGCTCGCTGGAACCGGCCTCGGCGCAGACGTTCCGGAGCAACGCGGCGGCCTTCAAGGACTCGCTCGGCGGCCTGGAAACGAAGCTCGCCGCCATCAAGTCCTCGGCGGGCCACGCGCCCGTGGCCGTCACCGAGCCCGTACCGCTGTACCTGCTTGAGGACGCCGGACTGGAGAACGAGACCCCGGCCGAGTACACGGCGGCGATCGAGGAGGACGCCGACGTCCCGCCCGCCGTGCTCAAGACCACCGTCGATCTCGTGGCATCCCGGGGCGTAAGGCTGCTGGCCTACAATACCCAGACCGAGGGACCGCAGACGGCGGCGGTGAAAAAAGCCGCCGAGAACGCCGGCGTCCCGGTCGTGAACTTCAGCGAGACCCTCCCGGACGGCCAGTCCTACCTGCAGTGGATGACCGGAAACGTGGAGAGCATCGGCAAGGCCCTAGGATGATCGCAGCAGCGGGAGCAGCCATCTCCGCGGAAAATCGAGGAAACCCCTTTTGACACCGGTAGTGAGCCTGCGCGGCGCCTCCCTGGCGTTCGGCCAACGGACTCTCTGGGAGGGCCTGGACCTGGACATCAACCCGGGTGAATTCTTTGCCGTGCTCGGGCCCAACGGCAGCGGCAAGACCACCTTCCTGAAGGTCCTGCTGGGATTGCAGGAACTGAGCACGGGAACGGCCGTGCTCGACGGCCACCCCGTTGAGCGGGGAAGCCGCCGGATCGGCTACGTGCCCCAGCAGAAATCATTTGACCCCGATACGCCCCTGCGCGCCCGCGACCTCGTGGCCCTCGGCGTCGACGGCCACCGCTGGGGCATCCGCCTCGGCGGCGCCAAGGTGAACCGTAAAGTCGATGAACTCCTGGAGCTTGTGGGCGCCACCGATTACGCCAAGGTGCCGGTGGGGCAGCTTTCCGGCGGTGAGCAGCAGCGCCTGCGCGTGGCGCAGGCCCTCGCGACCGATCCCAAGGTGCTGCTGTGCGACGAGCCGCTGCTCTCCCTTGACCTTCAGCACCAGCAGGGCGTCAGCGCGCTGATCAACAGGCAATGCCGCGACGCGGACAGTGCCGTGGTGTTCGTGACCCACGAGATCAACCCGATCATGGACTACGTGGACCGGGTCCTGTACCTGGCCGGCGGAAAGTTCCGGGTGGGCACACCCGCGGAGGTCATGACCACCGAGGTGCTCTCCGATTTGTATGACAGCCGTGTTGAGGTCATCCAGGCCAACGGCCGGCTGATCGTCGTCGGGCTGCCGGACGCCGCGACGCACCACCATCTGGACGCGCACTCAGTCGCGGGCGAGGCGGGCTAAGTGGATCTGGGCGACCTGCTGCACTCAATCTTCAACTTCGAAAACTACGGCGAGCTGCTGGTCCTGGTGCAGAACTCCATCTGGGCCGGCGCCGTCCTCGGGCTGCTCGGCGGAATCATGGGCACCTTCGTGATGAAACGCGACCTCGCCTTCGCCGTCCACGGGATCTCGGAGCTCTCCTTTGCCGGCGCGGCGTTCGCGCTGTTGATCGGCGCCGACATCATCCTCGGCTCGCTGGCAGGATCCGTGCTGGCAGCCCTGGTGCTGGGCGTGATGGGGGTCCGCGCACGGGACAAGAACTCGATCATCGGCGTCATCATGCCCTTCGGGCTTGGCCTGGGCATCCTCTTCCTGTCCCTGTACGAGGGCCGGGCGGCCAACAAGTTCGGCCTGCTCACCGGGCAGATCGTGTCGGTCGGGACCGTCCAGCTGCAGGTCCTGGCGGTCGCCGCCGTCGTGGTGATGCTGGCGCTGGCCGCCATCTGGCGGCCGTTGACCTTTGCCAGTGTCGACCCCGACGTCGCCACCGCCCGCGGCGTGCCGGTGCGGGCCCTCGCCCTTGGTTTCATGGTGCTGCTGGGGATCAGCGTGGCGCTGTCCATCCAGATTGTGGGCGCGCTGCTGGTGCTGGCCCTGCTGATCACGCCCGCGGCCGCCGCCATGCGCGTCACGTCCTCGCCCCGGCTGGTTGTCACGCTGAGCATCGTCTTTGCGATGACGGCGACAGTCGGAGGCATCCTGCTGGCCCTCGGCGGCCGGCTGCCGATCAGCCCCTATGTGACCACGTTGTCCTTCCTGATCTACGTGGCCTGCCGGATGATCGGTGGCGCACGGGCCAGACGGGGACTCAACGGCCGGGTGGTGCGGAGCGCCGCTGCGTCGGCTTAACGCTCTCACGCCACAGTGGCGGAATTTCCCCAGGTTTGCCGTCGGCCGCCGGCGGGTCCCTGCGCCCCGCCGGTGATTTCCGAGGTCACGAGGTCAAAGGTGGGGAATTTCAGCAGCTCCGGCTATTCGCCGGGCTGACTGGCTGTGCATTCGGGGCACAGGCCGAAGATTTCCACGGTGTGCTCCACCGCGGTGAAGCCGTGCTCATTCGCGATCCGCGCGGCCCAGGCCTCGACCGCCGGTGCTTCCACTTCCACGGCCTTGCCGCAGTTCCGGCACAGCAGGTGATGGTGGTGCCCGGTGACGGCGCAGCGCCGGTACACCGCTTCGCCGTCGGCGTTGCGCAGGACATCCACCAGCCCGTCGTCGGCGAGGGACTGCAGGATCCGGTAGGAGGTCGCGAGGGACACCGCGGTGCCGCGCTCCTGGAGGATGCGGTGCAGTTCCTGGGTGCTGACGAAGTCCGCCAGGTCGTCCAGGGCGGCACTGACGGCGAGGCGCTGCTTGGTGACGCGCTGTTCCTTGCCCTGCACGGGTGCCGAGGCCGGAGTCCGGCTGCTGCCGGTGGTAGCGCCTTGGGACATCGTGGAACTCGCTTCGTCAAAAGAATTCGCGGGTGGGACTCGCTGAGTGTGGCAATGTCCAAGATTACCAGCGCCCAAGATTGCCAGCGGCGCTTCGTGGACACTGTGACGGCTGGTGCCTAGGCTGGCCGGATGAAGCTGACCAAATTTACTCACGCCTGTGTCCGCCTCGAACAGGACGGCCGGGTGCTGGTGTTTGACCCGGGCACCTTTTCGGAGACGGACCAGGCCCTGGCCGGAGCACATGCCGTGCTCATTACCCACGAGCACGGGGACCATGTGGACGTCGACGCCGTCGCCGCGGCGTTGCAGTCGAACACCACCCTTGAGCTTTTCGCCCCGGAGGCCGTGGCCGCGACGCTCCGCGGCAAGGCGCCCGACGCCGGAAGCCGCATCCATGCGGCGGGTGCGGGCGAGGAATTTGAAACGTCGGGCTTCGCCATCAGGACCTTTGGCGGCCAGCACGCCCTCATCCATCCGCAGATCCCCGTGGTGGCCAACGTCGGCTACCTCGTCGATGGCAACGTCTACCACCCGGGGGACTCCTTCGCGATCCCCGACGGCGTCGACGTCAAGACGCTGCTTGTACCCATCCACGCCCCGTGGAACAAGGTGGGCGAAGTGGTGGATTTTGTCATCGGTGTCCGCGCACCACAGGCCTTCCCGATCCACGACGCGCTCCTGAACGAGCTGGGCCGCGGCCTGGTGGAGGGGCACGTGACCCGGATCGGCGCCAAGTACGGCACCGAGTACCGGCACCTTTCCAGCGGCGATACAGCGGAGGTTTAGCCGCCGCGGGCGCCTTGGCGGGCTTAGGCCGGCGTGCTGACGGGCGGGCTGGCCGGCTGGTTTAGGCCGGCCAGGCGCCGGTCCGGAAGAACTCGCGCAGCACGGCCTCGTGGGGTTCGGGATCCAGGCCGTGGGCCGCCAGCCACTCCGGGTTGTAGTAATTTCCGGCGTAGCGGTCCCCGGCGTCGCACATCAGGGTCACAACACTGCCCCGGCGGCCATCCGCGATCATCCCGGCGATGAGCTGCCAAGCGCCCCAGAGGTTGGTCCCGGTGGACGGACCCGCGTGCAGACCGGCGTGGTCCCTCAGATGCCGCATGGCCGCCACCGACGCGGCGTCGGGAACCTGGATCATGTGGTCGATCACGGCGGGCACAAAACTCGGCTCCATCCGCGGCCGGCCGATGCCCTCGATGCGGGAGGGCAATCCCGCCGCGGGTGCGTCAGCTGCAGTCCCGCCGCCAGCTGTCCCGCCGTCGGGCCGGCTGTTCCGCCAGCCCGGATAGAACGCGGAATTTTCCGGGTCGACGACGGCGAGGCCCGTCTCGTAGCGGTGGTAGCGCAGGTACCGGCCAATCGTGGCGCTGGTCCCGCCAGTGCCGGCCCCGACCACCACCCAGCGGGGGACCGGGTGCTCCTCCAGCGCCAGCTGGCCGAAGATCGATTCGGCGATGTTGTTATTCCCGCGCCAGTCCGTGGCCCGTTCGGCGTACGTGAATTGGTCCATGTAGTGCCCGCCCGTGCTGCTGGCCAGATCCGCGGCGGCCTCGTAGACCTCGGAGGCATGGTCCACCAGATGGCAGGAGCCGCCGAACTGTTCGATCAGGGCGATTTTCTCGCGGCTGGTGGTCCGGGTCATCACGGCGATGAAGGGCAGTCCCAGCAGCTGCGCAAAATAGGCTTCGGAGACGGCGGTGCTGCCGCTGGATGCCTCCACGATCGTGGTGCCTTCCCGGATCCAGCCGTTGACGAGGCCGAAGAGGAACAGGGACCGCGCCAGCCGGTGCTTGAGGCTGCCGGTGCGGTGGGTGGATTCGTCCTTCAGGTACAGCTGCACGCCCCAGTGCTCCGGGAGCGGCACCGAGTACAGGTGGGTGTCGGCTGAGCGGTTGTTTTCGGCGTTGATCCGGCGGACGGCCTCGTCGGCCCAGGCCCGGTCCTGCAGGTGCGCTGTGTTCACCGCTACAGCCTACCGGGGGCGGCGGGACGCCAAAGATAGAGTGGGGAAATGGACACCCTTCTCGATGCTGCCGCCCTCAAGGACCGGATGGACGACGCCGGCGCAGCCGGCCAGCGCACAGTACTCCTCGACGTTCGCTGGGCGCTGGGGGATCCCCACGGTCACGATCACTACCTGCGCGGACACATCCCCGGGGCCGTCTTCGTGGATCTCGCCACTGAACTTGCCGGACCGGCGGAACCGGAACGCGGCAGGCATCCGTTGCCGCCGTCGGAGCAGTTCCAGGAGTCAGCGCGCCGCTGGGGCATCAACGACGGCGATGTGGTCGTAGCGTACGACGACAGCGGCAACATGGCTGCGGCCCGGCTGTGGTGGATGCTGCGCAACGCCGGCTTCAGTTCTGTGTACCTGCTCGACGGCGGCCTGGCCGCGTGGCGGGCTGCCGGGTTCGAGCTGGCGGCCGGACCCGAACAGCCCGCACCCGGAAACGTCACCCTGTCCGACGGCGCCATGCCCGCGATCGACGCCGGACAAGCCGCCAGTTGGGGCCGGCGGGGGTTGCTGTTGGACGCCCGGGCGGGGGAGCGGTACCGCGGCGAAATCGAGCCCGTGGATCCCCGCGCCGGCCATATTCCGGGGGCCGTCAGTGCCCCTACCACCGGGAACCTGCGCGCTGACGGGCGCTTCCTTGCCCCGGCGGAGCTGCGGGAGCGCTTCGAACAGCTCGGTTACCGGGACGGCGTTCCCACTGCCGTGTACTGCGGGTCCGGAGTGACAGCGGCCCATGAAATCGCCGCCCTCGAGATTGCCGGCTTTTCCGCTGCCCTCTATCCGGGGTCCTTTTCGGAGTGGTGCCACGGTCCCGCGAACGATGTTGTCACCGGGCCGGAACCGTACGGCGAGGACGCAGCTTCACACTAAGGGCCAGCCCGAGCGCCGGACGGCCCGCGCAGGCTGCTCAGAGCGCCTCCAGTTCATCCCCAGGCAGACAATGATTCCTATGCTGCGGCTGCCACTTTGGGCTTTCCACGCCTGAGCGTTTTGGCTTGGTGCCGGAGCTGGCGCCGGCGGCGGGAGCCCGGCTGGGCGCCTGGCTGGTCTGTGGCTGATGGCCGAAGCGGTGTTCCGGGCAGGGGCGGCGCGGTGGAACGGTACGTGTGGCCGGTGGGGGTGGTGAGTTCGAGGGTGTGCCTCGCGCCGATGCTCAAGGCGGATCCGGGTGCGGCTTCGGGGCTGGGGCGTGCTTTCCAGCCGGGGTTTTCTTTGGTGTGGTTGCAGGCTTCGCAGAGGCCGGCGGCGTTGCCCGTGGTGGTCGGGCCGCCGGTGTGCCAGGGAATGATGTGGTCCAGGTGGCGGATGGGCGCGTCGCAGTACGGGGTGCGGCAGGTGTCGTCGCGGGCCTGGATGAAGCGGCGGTGCCCGGGCGGGAAGAGCCGGGC